>JBEEPT010000197.1:0-3035 GCA_041190985.1 Pseudomonadota bacterium | reverse complement strand
GCAAGACCCGCGAGTTCATCGCGGCGCACATCGGCGAGGCGCTGGGCATCAAGCCCGGCGCGCTGCCGGCGCTGCTGGAGCCGGCGCTGGCCGCGAGGCTGGTGTTCCGCAGGCAGAAGGATCGGACGCGGCCCACCGCGCCGTGGTTCTACAGCCTCACCGATCTCAACGCGCAGCAGCGGCAGTTCACGCGGTCGAAGCCGGCCGACTGGATGCCCAGGCCTGCGAACCTTGAACCGGATACCCCGCGGCCGGACTCGCAACAGGTTCTGAAGGCAGACGCCGCAAGGCGCGACGCTACCGACCGCGAGCAGCCGGCCACCACCAGCCCGGGCGTCGGCCCCATGGGCGCAGGGCAACCCGCCGACGCGGGCCCCACCGAGGATCACGAGTCCGCGGCGCAGCAGGAGGCACCCACCAATCCCGGTCGGGTGGAGCCGGCAGCACCTCCTGCTGCGCCGCCCCCTGCAGAACAGCCGCGATCCGTTGACGAGCGCTTCGCCGCCGCGCTCGACAAGGCCATGCAGCCGCAGCACGTCACCGCGGCCACGTTCACGCTGCGCTGCTCCGGCACGCTGGACATCCGCGCCGACGACCTGCTGCTGCGGCTCAACGACGAGCAGGTCGGCCGGCTGCGGCGGCTGTTGGGGGCGGCTGGGTGATCGAGCAGTCGTTCCCCGATCCGCTGGTGCCGGCCGAAGTCGACCTGCGCGACTTCGCCTTCATGCCGCTGGACGTGCTCCGGCTTCGCGACTCCGATCTGGCCTGCGTGGAGGACGCCGAGGTCTTCCGCTGCTCGGTGCTGTCGTGGTGCGTCTCGTGGCACCAGGTGCCCGCGGCGAGCCTTCCGGACGACGATGCGCTACTGGCCCGCCTGCTGGGTTTCGGCCGCGACGTGAAGGGCTGGAAGCGCATCCGAGGGATGGGTGGGATGCGCGGCTGGGTTCTGTGCTCTGACGGCCGCCTGTATCACACGGTGGTGGCTGAGAAGGCGCGCGAGGCGTGGTCTGCGAAGGTCGCCCAGCGTGCTCGCACAGAAGCTGCGAGACGTGCACGCGAAGCGCAACGACAGGCGATGTCACAGAGTCAGCCACAGTCTCTGTCACAGACACCGGCAAAGTCTGTCACAGAGACTGTCACTGAATCCAAGGGACAGGGACAGGGACAGGGACAGGGATTAAGGGATAGGGAGGCGCCTGGCGAGCCAGCCGCCCCGCCCAGCAGGCCGACCAGGGGGACGCGGCTCCCTGCGGACTGGCAGCCCGGAGAACCCGGCATCGCCTTCGCTGCCCAGCAGGGGATGACGAACGGCAAGGTCGCGGCCGAGCTGGCGAAGTTCCGCGACCACTGGACCGCGAAGTCCGGGGCCGATGCGACGAAGGTCGACTGGCAGGCCGCGTGGCGCAACTGGGTGCGGCGATCGGTCGAGATGACCGGCAAGGGCCGTGAGAGCGGCGACGTCTTCGCGGGGGCGGTATGAAGGGCCACGAACCCGTCATCGCCATGCGCCAGCGCGGTCGAGTGCCCGCCGCCGTCCGACTGCACCTGTGCGCCGATCTGCCGGCCTCGTTGTGGCGCGACTGGCCGACGTTCACCACCACAGCCCAGGTGCACATCGCCGACGCCGACAACCTGCGCCGGCTCGACCTGCGCTTCGTCGTCGGGCTGCTGGTCTGGGTCGACGGGGACGACGCCGCCCGCGTGGAGTCTGTCGAGGCCGCGGTAAAGGCTGCCGGTGCAGCGCGCGTGCTTGCCGCCGTCTTCGGGCCCGTGGACGGCATGCCGGCGCATCCGATGAACCTCGAGGTCAAGGCGATGCGCGACACGCGTGAAGGGGGCTTCTCGTGGCAGCAGTGATCGACCGCGACGCGATCGACTGGTCGGCCTATGCGCACCAGACCGAGGCCTCGGTGAAGGTCCGCGCGGCGAGCGTCTTCGCCGACGACCTGATCGCTGAGTTCCAGCCTCCGCGGAAGGCCGGGCTGCAGCCGCAGATGTTCTCGACCAAGCTGCGAGACCGGCTGGTGTTCCGCCCGGGTGAGGTGACCGTCTGGGCTGGTTACAACGGCCACCGGAAGAGCATGTTCACCGGCCAGGTCGCGCTTGACCTGTGCGTGACGAAGCAGCGCGTGCTGATGGCGAGCTTCGAGATGACCCCGCCCCGCACGCTGGCTCGCATGGCCCGGCAGGCGTTCGCGGTTGGCCGGCCTGCGGACGCGTCGCTGCAGCTGTTCTCGTCGTGGTCCGATGGCCGGCTGTGGCTGTTCGATCACCTGGGCCGAATCAGCCCGGAACAGTGCATCGCCGTGCTGCGCTACTTCGCCACCGAGCTGGGCGGGCAGCAGGTGTTCATCGACTCGATGATGATGGTCTGCGCGAGCGAGGAGAGCCTCGACGAGCAGAAGCAATTCACGACCGACCTGGTGCGCGTGGCGCAAGAGCTCTCGCTGCACGTGCACCTGGTCGCCCACTGCCGCAAGCCGCAAGGCGGCGACGAGAAGCCGCCGACGAAGTACGACCTGCGCGGGTCCGCGGCGATCAGCGACCAGGCGCACAACGTCGTGACCGTGTGGGCGAACCGCGAGAAGCGGGCGAAGCTCGAGAACGGGTACGACGCGAAGACAGCCGGAGAACCGGATGCGATCGTGAGCGTGGAGAAGCAACGCAACGGCGCCTTCGAAGGGAAGCTGAAGCTCTGGTTCAACGGCGAGACCTTCCGCTTCTCCGACGGCGATCAGCCGGTGGAGCCTTACGTGCTGGAGGACTTCGCGTGACCATCACCCGCGCCTGCATCCCCTGCGACGTGCGCCAGGCCACCGTCGAGCGCCTGCAGCAGAGCCTCACCGAGGCCCTGCGCCGGCTGCGCGAGCACGGCGACGAGCTGGAGCTGCAGCGCGAGCACAACGGGACGCTCTTCGCCCTGCTGCTGCAGCGCGATCGCCAGCTGGCCGCCGTGCGGGCCGAGCTCATGCAGGTGCGCGGCATCCTGGGGGAGGAACTGCGGTGAGCAAGCGGACACCACCAGGGCCGAGAAC
>JBEEPT010000196.1:0-6851 GCA_041190985.1 Pseudomonadota bacterium | reverse complement strand
GCCACCCAAAGGTTTTTTCTTCGGCCGGTGCGTTTGGCGCCCAGACGGCGGTTCTTGCGCAGAAACGAGACTATGGCCAGACCCGCCTTCAAACCGACCGCCGCGCAGCGCCGCCAGGTGGCGGTAGCGGCTGGCGGCGGCATGTCGCACGAGGAAATCGCCATCGGCATGGGACTGGCGCGCAACACGCTGGAGAAGCACTTCGCGGCCGAGCTGTCGGCCGGCGCCTACGCCAAGCGCCTGGAGATCCTGCAGGCGATGCACGCGGCGGCCAAGAAGGGGAACATGACGGCAGCTCGGGCCTACCTTGCCAACGAGCCGCGCGTCGCTGCGCCGCCGCTGCCGCAGTCCGAAGCAGAGCCACGGAAGCAGGAACCGCTGGGAAAGAAGGCGCAGGCCAACGCTGACGCCACGACGGCTGCCGTCGGCACCGAGTGGGACACCTTGCTCAAGGCTCAGGCCGCGCCGCTGCAGTGAGCCTCGACCTATCCTGCCCAGACTGGACCGAGCGTCTGCAGTCTGGGCGGCCGCCGTTCCGCGACATCGAAGGGATGAGCGACGAAGGCGACCGCGCCGTCGCGGTGTTCAACAAGCTGCGCCTGGCTGACGTGCCCGGCACGCCGACCATGGCCGAAGCCGGCGGCGACTGGTTCCGGTCCATCGTGCGCGCCCTGTTCGGCAGCCTGGATCCGGTGACGCGCCAGAGGGCGATTCGGGAACTGTTCCTGCTGGTGCCGAAGAAGAACAGCAAGACCACGAACGGCGCGCTGCTGATGCTGACGGCGCTGCTGCTCAACCAGCGGCCAAACGGCACGCTGATCATGACGGCCCCGGTGCAGGACGTGGCGCAGCTGGCCTTCGACGCCGCGGCCGGCGCGGTGGCGCTTGACCCGGTGCTGTCGAAGAAGCTGCACGTGCGCGAGCACCTGAAGGTGATCGTCCACCGCGAGACGAAGGCCGAGCTGCAGATCATGACGTTTGACCCCGCGGTGCTGACCGGGCAGAAGCCGGTCGCCGCGCTGATCGACGAGCTGCACGTGGTGTCGAAAATGGGCAAGGCGTCGAGCGCGCTGCGCCAGCTGCGCGGCGGCATGCTGCCTTACCCAGAGGCGTTCATGGCCTTCATCACGACGCAGAGCGAGGAAGCGCCGGCCGGGGTGTTCAAGGACGAGCTGGACAAGGCCCGCGACATTCGAGACGGCAAGCGCGAAGGCGCCATGCTGCCGGTGCTGTACGAGTTCCCGCGCGACATGCAGAAGGACCGCGACGCCTGGGAAGACCCGGCGAACTGGGCCATGGTGACGCCGAACGCCGGCCGGTCCATCCAGATCAGCCGGCTGGTCGAGGAGCACGCGGTCGCCAAGCAGACCAGCGAGTCGGAACTACGGGCCTGGGCCTCGCAGCACCTGAACGTCGAGATCGGCCTGGCGTTGATGTCGAACGGTTGGGCCGGCGCCGCCTTCTGGGAACAGCGCGGGGACCGCAGCCTGACGTTCGAGGCTCTGCTGGCCAGGTCCGAACTGATCGTGGCCGGCATCGACGGCGGCGGCCTCGACGACCTGCTGGGGCTGACGCTGCTGGGCCGCTGCCGAGAGTCCGGCCGCTGGCTCTGCTGGGCACACGCCTGGGCGCACCGCATCGTGCTGGAGCGCCGCAAGGACATTGCGCCGCGGCTGCTGGACTTCGAACGCGACGGCGACCTGACCATCGTCGAGAAGCCGGGCGACGACGTGGAAGCAGTGGCCGACCTGTTGTGCCGGGTGCGCGACGCGGGGCTGCTGCCTGAGAAGCAGGGCGTCGGCGTCGACACCGCCGGCATCGGCGACATCGTGGACGAACTGCTGCAACCAGAACGAGGGTTCACGATGGACGACATCATCGGCATCAGCCAGGGGTGGCGGCTCAACGGCGCCATCAAGACGTCCGAGCGCCGGTTGGCCGGCGGCGACCTGGTGCACAGCGGTGCGCCGCTCATGGCCTGGGCCGTCGGCAATGCGCGCGTGGAGCCGAAGGGCAACGCGATCCTGATCACCAAGCAGGCCAGCGGCTCGGCCAAGATCGACCCGCTGATGGCGCTGTTCGATGCGGCGTCGCTGATGGCGCTGGCGCCGCAGGCGGCGGGCAGCAGTTTCTGGGAAGTCGCCGCATGAGCTGGCGCGACTGGCTGCCGTGGCAGCGCAAGGCGTCCAGTTCGCTGGACCTGTTCCGCGAGATCTACGGGTCCAAGCAGTCCAAGGCCGGCGCGACCGTCGGTCTGAAGGAGGCGATCCGCTGCGCCACGGTCTTCGCCTGCGCCCGCGTCATTGCCAACGGCATCGCGCAGGTGCCGCTGAAGCTGTTCCAGGAGGACGAGGCAACCGACAGCCGCAAGCCGGCGCGCGATCACCCGCTCTACCGCCTGCTGCACCGCAAGCCGAACCCGTGGCAGACGAGCTACGAGTTCCGCGAGATGCTGGGCCTGCACCTGTCGCTGGCCGGCAAGGCGTACTGCTTCAAGACGGTCGTCGGCGGACGCATTCGGGAACTGATTCCGCTGGACCCGGGCAAGGTCGAAACGAAGCTGGCAGACGACGGCATCACGTTGACCTATCGGGTCACCGGCCACGACGGTATGGTGCGCGAGTTCGCGGCGGGCCTGATCTGGCACCTGAAGGGGCCGAGCTGGTCCGGCTGGGAAGCGCTGGACGCGCTGGACATTGCACGCGAAGCCATCGGCCTGGCCATCGCGTCCGAGACAAGCCAGGCCGCAGCGCACAAGAACGGCCTGAAGACGGCCGGCGTGTACTCGGTTGAGGGCACGCTGAACCCGGAGCAGTACAAGGCGCTGCGCAAGTTCCTGACCGAGAACTACGCAGGCGAGAACAGTGGCCTGCCGATGATCGTCGACCGTGCGGCGAAGTGGCTGCCGACGGCGCTGTCCAGCGTTGACGCGCAGCACCTGGAGACGCGCAAGCACCAGGTCGAGGAAGTCTGCCGCGCGATGGGCGTCATGCCGATCATGGTCTTCAGCAGCGACAAGGCAGCCACGTACGCCAGCGCTGAGGCGATGTTCCAGGCGCACGTGGTGCACACGCTGGCCGCGTGGTGGGAGCGCATCGAGCAGAGCATCGACTGCAACCTGCTGACGGAAGCGGACGAGGTGCAGGGCATCTACTCCAAGTTCGTCGGCCAGGGCCTCATGCGCGGGTCGATGAAGGACCGCAGCGAGTACTTTGCCAAGGCTCTCGGGTCTGGTGGTGCGCCGGCCTGGATGACGCAGGACGAGGTGCGCAAGATGGAAGAACTGAACCCGATGGGCGGCGACGCGGCCAAGCTGCCGATCGCCACGAACGTACCGAAACCGCCGCCGGCTGATCCGCTGCCGGCTTGAAAGGGAAAGCACATGGCATTCGAGCGCGCATCGTTCGGTCTGCGCGAGGTCAAGCTCGCATCGTCAGAAGCCGAGGCCATGACCTTCGAGGGCTATGGGGCCGTGTTCGGCAACGTCGACAGCTACGGCGACGTGATCCAGCCGGGCGCCTTCGCCGACAGCCTGGCCGCCTCGCACAAGTCCGGCACCTGGCCCGCGATGCTGCTGCAGCACGGCGGCTGGGGCATGGGCGCGGAGGACATGACACCCATCGGCATCTGGACCAGCCTGTCGGAAGACGGGCACGGCCTGAAGGTGTCCGGCAAGTTCGCCGACACGGCGCGCGGCCGCGAGGCGTACGCGCTGCTGAAGATGGACCCGCGGCCCGCGATCGACGGCCTTTCCATCGGCTACATCCCGAAAGAGTGGGCGCAGCGCAGCAAGCCGGAAGAACCGCGCCGCACCCTCAAGAAGGTCGACCTGCTGGAGGTCAGCCTCGTCACGTTCCCAGCCAACGGCAAGGCCCGCGTCAGCGCGGTCAAGTCGCTGGAGGAAATCGCATCGCTGGCAGATGCGGAAGCCTTCCTTCGAGAGGTCGGAGGGCTGAGCAAGAGCCAGGCGGTGGGGTTCATCGCACGCGTGAAGGCGGCAACTGGTCGGAGTGAGCCCGACGAGATGCAGGAACTTCTCGCATCACTGAAGCGTCGCGGTTCCGCGTTCGCGTAGCAGCACCAACATCAATCCGAACAGGCCGCCTCCGGGCGGCCTTTCTCATTTCCGAAAGGGAAATCGTGGACATCATCGAAATCAAGAAGGTCATCGACGACCAGGGTGAAGCCTTCGCGCAGTTCAAGAAGGCCAACGACGCGCTGATCCAGGCCAAGGCCGACGGCAAGGCGTTCGGCGATCTGGAGGCCAAGGTCGCCACGCTGAGCGCCGGGCTCGACAAGCTGAGCGAGCAGAAGGCCGCCATCGACGAACTGCTGCTGAAGGCTGCGCGCCCCGGCGGTCTGGGCGGCGACACCAAGGACGCCGAAGCCAAGGCGGCCGAGCTGAAGAGCTTCAACATCACCTTGCGCGCCGACTACCAGAGCAAGGGCCGCCCCTTCCCGGGCGACCTGACGCAGGACGCCTACGCGCAATACAAGAGCGGCTTCTTCAAGCTGATGTCCGGCCAGACCATCGACGCGCTGACCAGCGACGAGCGCAAGGCCATGAGCGCCGGCAGCGACCCGGATGGCGGCTACATGCTGCCCGCATCCACCACCGGCCGTACCGTTGCGATCATCCGCGAGCAGTCGATCATGCGGCAGATCTGCGACGTGCAGACCATCGCCACCGATAAGCTCGAAGGCATCACCGACAACGACGAGGCCAGCGCCGGCTGGGTGTCGGAACTCGGCACGCGCAGCGACTCCGCGACGCCGCAGGTCGGAAAGTACGAGCACCAGGTGCACGAGCTGTACGCCATGCCGAAGATCAGCCAGAAGCTGATCGACGACGCGGCGACGGATGTCGAGGGCTGGCTCGCATCGAAGGTTGCCGACAAGTTTGGCCGCGTCGAGGGCACCGCCTTCTGGCAGGGCACCGGCGTCGGCCAGCCTCGCGGCCTGGCCTCGTACACCACCGCAGCGACCGCTGATGGCAGCCGCTCGTGGGGGCAGTTCGAGCACGTCGTGACCGGTGCCAACGGCGCCTGGCACACCACGCAGTTCGACCCTCTGCACACACTGATGGGCGCGTTCAAGGATCACTTCCTGAACAACGCCCAGTTCGTGATGCGCCGCGCCGTGCGCACCGCGGCGCGTGCGCTGAAGGAGTCGACCACGAACCGCTACCTGTGGGAGCCGGGAATGCAGGTCGGCGCGCCCGAGCGGCTGATGGGCTACCCGGCACGGGTGGACGAATACATGCCGACTCTGGCCACTGGCTCGCTGTCGCTGGCCTTCGGCGACTTCCGCCAGGCGTACACGATCCTCGACCGGATCGGCATCCGCACCTTGCGCGACCCGTACACCGCCAAGCCCTACGTCGTGTTCTACAGCACGAAGCGCACTGGCGGCGGCGCCATGAACTACGAAGCCGTCAAGTTCCTGAAGTTCTCGACCTGATCGGCTGAGGCGCACGCAACACATCGAAAGGAACCAGATCATGAATCTCAACAAGGCAATCAAGATCACCCGAGCTGCCAACTCGTCGGCCGCCGCGCAGACCGAAGTCCTGACTTCGGTTCTGGACATGCAGGGCTACGACGGCGTGATGTTTGTCGCGCTGCTTGGCGACGTGACCGCGACCAGCGTGCTGACGCTGACCGCAAAGGGCAACACGGCGAGCAGCACCAGCTCGCCGTCGCCCGTCACGCAGATCGCCACCGCGGCATTCACGGCCGCGGCGTCAGACGCGGACAACAAGGTGCTGATCGTCGACGTGTACGACCCGGCGCTGCGCTACGTCTTTGCGTCGCTGACGCGGACTGTGGCCAACGCCGTCGTCGACGGGATCGTCGCCATCCAGTACATGGCCGACCTGAAGCCGACGACGCACGACGCCACCGTGCTCGCCAGCGCGATCGGCCCCGGCCTCGCTTCCTGACCGCCTGACCGAAACACCAAGAGCCGCCCACCCGGGCGGCTTTTTCGTTTCTGCCCGCCGAAGGAGTCCCGCATGACCATCAAAGCCGGCGCCACCGTGCGCCTCATCCAGCCCGAGCTGCGCGGCGTCGTGCTTGAGCGGCGCATCAACCCAGCCACCGACGAACTGGAAGTGCTGGTCGAGTTCGACGAGTCCGGCCAGCCTGTTCGCCGCTGGATCGACACCGACCGCATCGAGGAGGTCCAGCCGTGACCCGCAGCCTTACGACCACGCAAGCCATCCGCGCCCACAGCATCCAGGCCGCGGTGTACGGCGCCACGCGCGACCTGCGCGAAGGGCTGGACATCACCGGCCTGTACAGCGCGCACTTCTGGATGCCCAAGCCGGCGCGGCTGGACGAGTACATCGCGCTGCGCGACACGCTGTCGTCGCTGATGGAGTCGCCCGTCGTGCGCGCATCGTCGCTGGCTGAGATCGAAGCCATCCGCGCCCGCCTGGCCGCGATCCAGCAAGAGCTGGTGTGGGAGGACCGCTTCTCCAACCTGGTCACGACGGAAGGCAAGAACGCCGTTTTGACCCACTTCCTGAAGGGCAGCAGCTACACCGCCGCCCAGGTGCTGGGGCTGATCGAAGACACCGGCTACACCGCCGTGGCCGTCGGCAACACCGCCGCCAGCATCACGGCCGTGGGCGGCGGCAGCCCGGCGAACGGCTGGAACGAGGCCCCGGTGGGTACCGTCTCAGTCCGCCAGACGCCCAGCTTCGGCACGGCCGGCAGCGGGTCCTTGGCCGCCACCGCCACGTCGCACAGCACGCTGGCCACCGACACCATCAAGGGCGCGTTCCTGATGGCCCGCAGCACCGCCGGCACGGCGCCCACCACCGCCGTGGGCAACACGTCGGGCGCGCT
>JBEEPT010000195.1:0-52856 GCA_041190985.1 Pseudomonadota bacterium | reverse complement strand
GCTGTGCTCGGTGACGCCGAGGCCGTAGTAGATGGCGCCGTTGCCGCCCGTCGCGTAGAGCCGCGCCGCGGCGCGCAATTCCGCCGCCGGCACGCCGGTGATGGACTCCATGCTCTCCGGGCTGTTGCGCGCCTCGGCGACGAACGACGCCCAGGCGGAGAACTCGCCGAGGTCGCAGCGCTCGCGGACGAAGGCCTCGTCGACGAGGCCCTCGGTGACGATCACGTGCGCGAGCGCGTTGACCACCGCGACGTTGGTGCCGGGGCGCAGCTGCAGGTGGTGGCTCGCCTCGATGTGCGGCGTGCGCACGAGGTCGATGCGCCGCGGGTCGATGACGATCAGTTTGGCCCCGGCGCGCAGGCGTCGCTTCATCCGGCTGGCGAAAACCGGGTGGGCATCGGTGGGGTTCGCGCCGATCACGAGGATCACGTCGCTGTCCTCGACTGAATCGAAATCCTGCGTGCCCGCAGACGTGCCGAACGTGGTCTTGAGGCCGTAGCCGGTGGGCGAATGGCAGACGCGCGCGCAGGTGTCGACGTTGTTGGTGCCCAGGGCGGCGCGAACCAGCTTTTGCACCAGATAGGTTTCCTCGTTGGTGCAGCGTGACGAGGTGATCCCGCCCACCGCATCCTTGCCGTGCCGGGCCTGGATGGCCTTGAACCGGTCGGCGGCGAAGCGCAAGGCCTCGTCCCAGCCAACCTCGCGCCAGGGGTCGGTGATCTTGTCGCGCACCATGGGCTGGGTGATGCGGTCCTTGTGCGTGGCGTAGCCGAAGGCGAAGCGCCCCTTGACGCAGGAGTGGCCCTCGTTGGCCTTGCCGTCCTTCCACGGCGTCATGCGCACCACGGTCGCGCCCTTCATCTCGGCCTTGAAGCCGCAGCCGACGCCGCAGTAGGCGCAGGTGGTGATGACGCTGTGCTCGGGCTGGCCGAGCTCGATGACGGATTTCTCCTGCAGCGTGGCGGTCGGGCAGGCCTGCACGCAGGCGCCGCAGGACACGCACTCGCTGTCCATGAAGGCCTGGTCCTGGCCGGGCGAGACCCGGCTGTCGAAGCCGCGACCCGAGATCGTCAAGGCAAAAGTCCCCTGTGTCTCCTCGCAGGCGCGCACGCAGCGGTTGCAGACGATGCACTTGCTCGGGTCGTAGCTGAAGTAGGGATTGGACTCGTCCCTGGGCAGGTCGCAGTGGTGCGCGCCGGCCTGCGCGCCGACGCCATAGCGCACGTTGCGCAGACCGACCACGCCGGCCTGGGTCTGCAGCTCGCAGTCGCCGTTGGCGCTGCAGGTCAGGCAGTCGAGCGGGTGGTCGCTGATGTAGAGCTCCATCACGCCCTTGCGCAGCTCCTGCAGCCTGCTCGTCTGGGTGCGCACGACCATGCCGTTCTCGGCGGGCGTGGTGCACGAGGCAGGAAAGCCCCTGCGGCCTTCGATTTCGACCAGGCACAGGCGGCAGGAGCCGAACGGCTCCAGGCTGTCGGTGGCGCACAGCCTGGGCACCTGGATGCCGGCCGCCACGGCGGCGCGCATCAGCGAGGTGCCCTTGGGCACCTGGACGGCATAGCCGTCGATGTTCAGTGTCACCTGCTCGGCCGAGGTGCAGGCCGGCGTGCCGTAATCGATGTCGTCGTGGTGTTTCATGGCATATCCCTGGACGTTCAGGCCGGTGTTCCGGCGTGCGTGGGGGCTGCGGTGGCCGCGTCCACGGGCGCATCCGCCGCGAGGCCGAAGTCTGCGCCGTAGTGGTTCAGCGCCGACAGCACCGGGTACGGCGTCATGCCACCCATGGCGCACAAGCTGCCATTGAGCATGGTGTCGCACAGGCTGCGCAGCAGGATCACCTGCTGCTCGCGGTTCTGGTTGCGGCGGATGCGGTCGATCACCTCCACGCCGCGGGTCGAGCCGATGCGACAGGGCGTGCACTTGCCACAGCTCTCCAGCGCGCAGAACTCCATCGCGTAGCGCGCCAGCTCCACCATGTCGGCGCTGTCGTCGTGCACGACGATGCCGCCATGTCCTACCACAGCGCCCATCGCCGCGTAGGCTTCGTAGTCGAGCGGGACATCCCATTGCGATTCGGGCACATAGGCGCCCAGCGGCCCGCCGACCTGCACCGCCTTGATCGGGCGCCCGCTGCGGCTGCCGCCGCCGAAGTCGTACAGCAGCTCGCGCAGCGTCAGGCCGAAGGCCTTCTCCACCAGGCCGCCGAACCGGATGTTGCCCGCGAGCTGGAACGGCAAGGTGCCTTGCGAGCGGCCGACGCCGTAGTCGCGGTAAAAGGCCGCCCCCCTGGCCAGGATCAGGGGAACGCTGGCCAGGGTGATGACGTTGTTGATGACCGTGGGCTGGCCAAACAGGCCTTGCAGCGCCGGCAGCGGCGGCTTGGCGCGCACGATGCCGCGCCTGCCCTCGAGGCTTTCCAGCATGGCCGTCTCTTCGCCGCACACATAGGCGCCGGCGGCCATGCGCACCTCCAGGTGAAAGGCCTTGCCGCTGCCGGCGATGCTGTCGCCGAGCCAGCCGGCCGCCGTGGCGCGGGCAAGCGCCTCGCGCATCGTTGCCACCGCGTGCGGGTATTCAGACCGGATGTAGACATAGCCCCTGGTCGCCCCCACGGCCACGCCGGCGATGGCCATGCCCTCGATCAGCATGTAGGGGTCGCCCTCCATCGTCATCCGGTCGGAGAAGGTGCCGGAGTCGCCTTCGTCGGCATTGCAGACCAGGTACTTCTGCGGCCCGCTCGCCAGCGCCACCGTCTTCCACTTGACACCGGCGGGGAAGGCGGCGCCGCCGCGTCCGCGCAGGCCCGAGTCCAGCACCTGCTGCACCACCTGCAGCGGCTCCATGGCCAAGGCCTGCTTCAAGCCGGCCCAGCCGCCATGGGCTTCGTAGTCGGCCAGGCTCAGGGGATCGGTCACGCCCATGCGCGCAAAGGTCAGGCGCTGCTGGCGCGCCAGATAGGGAATCGCCCCGGTCGGGCCGTGGCCCAAGGGATGCGGGCCGCCCTGCTCGAACCCGGCATCGAACAGGCCACCAACGTCCTCGGGCGCAACCGGTCCGTAGGCGACACGGCCTTGCACTGTCTCGACCTCGACCATCGGCTCCAGCCAGAACAGCCCACGCGAGCCGTTGCGCACGATCTGCACCGACAGGCCGCGCGCGGCCGCCTGGGCCTGGATCTCGGCGGCCACCGCGTCGGCGCCCAGCGCCAGGGCCGCGCTGTCACGCGGCACATAGATCCGGATGGGGCTCAGCATGCTGCCTCCAGGCGGCGCAGCAACTGCTGCAGCTTGTCTTCGTTCATGCGCGCGTGCAGCTGGTTGTCGATGCGCACGGCGGGCGATGTCGCGCACAGGCCAAGGCAGAACACCGGCTCCAGCGTCACGGCGCGACTGGCCGAGGTCTCGTGCACGCGACAGCCCAGGGTACGCTCGGCCAGCGCCAGCAGCGCATCACCGCCACAGGCCTTGCACGATTCGGCGCGGCAGACCTGCACCAGGTGCCGCCCTGGCGGCTGGGTGCGGAAGTGGTGGTAGTAGGTGATGACGCCATGCACTTCGGCACGCGACAGGTTCAGCGCCTGGGCGACAACAGGCACCATGTCCTCGGGTATGTGCCCGAGTTCGTCCTGTATGTCATGCAGCAAGGGCAGCAGGGCACCGGGGACATGACGATGCCGCTCGATCAGTTCCAGGCAGCTGTCCACGCCTGCCGCCCCATGGCTGCCGGTGGAGGCGGCAGCGACTGCCTGGCTGCGGTCTGCGTCTGTGCGTGATGAGATTGCTTGCTTCATTCAGTCTCTGTCCCCAGGTGAGGTGGCCGTTGTCTCCAGTGCCATGCGAGCCCGTGCCAGGAAGTTGCAGCCGGCCTTGCACGATATGCTCGCACAGCACACCTTGTACTGTAGCCCCCCTGCTATTTTTTAAAAATATGCGGAGAACCGACCTTCGAATATGCTTCGGTGCACATATAGAATGTGAATTCAAGTTCATATTCAGGATGTCAAGGCGCCTGTGTTTCCACCCGCAGTTGTGATGCCAAAAGTCTCCATCTCCCCGCAATGGACGATCAGCGATGCCGCTGGACGGAACCTGTCCCCGCGCCTGCTGGAACTCCTGCGAGAGGTTCAGGAGCACGGCTCCCTGGCGGCGGCCTGCAAGGCCACGGGGGCGTCGTACCGGCACGCGTGGAACCTGATCCGGGACGGCGAGACCCAGATCGGACAGCCCTTGCTGAACATGGCCAGGGGCAAGAATTCGACCTTGACCGCCCTGGGGGAAAAGCTGGTGTGGGCCGGTCGCCGGATTTCTGCACGGCTGACGCCCATGCTGGAAACCCTTTCCTCGGAACTGGAGAGCGAGCTCGGCCAGGTCATGCACACCCAGCGCACGGCCTTGCGTGTCCATGCCAGCCACGGCTTTGCGATAGAAAAGCTGATCGAGACCCTGGTTGGAGCAGGTCACGACGTGGAGCGGAAATACGTCGGGAGCCAGGAAGCCGTGGCTTCCATGCACGCGGGGCAGTGCGAGCTCGCCGGCTTCCATGTGCCGATGGGGGAATTCGAGCGCAGGGCCCTGTCCCATTACCTGCGCTGGCTCGACATGCGGCACAGCCGGCTCATCCATGTCGCCACGCGCCGGCAGGGACTGATGGTGGCACGGGGCAATCCGCTCAAGATCTATGACATCAAGGACCTGGCGCGGCCTGATGTGCGGTTCGTCAATCGGCAACCCAGTTCCGGCACACGGTTCCTGCTGGAAGCCCTGCTGGATCAGGCCGGCCTGCGAACGGAAGCCATCGCCATCGATCACCACAGCGAATTCACGCATGCAGCGGTCGCGGCCTACATTGCCAGCGGCATGGCCGACGCTGGCCTTGGGGTGGAGACGCCTTCCAGACGGTTCCAGCTGGATTTCATTCCCCTGGCCAATGAGCGGTACTTCCTGCTGACCAACGAATCATGCCTGCAGACACCCGTCTTGCAGGCGGTGCTGTCCACCATGCGCAGCCAGGAGTTCAGGTCCGCGATCGATGCGCTCCCCGGCTACTCGGCCAAGAATTGCGGCGAGATCCAGACCATCCAGCAGGCCTTTGCCGGATCAGGCGCGGCATGCCCGGCGCTGGCCGGCCCTGATTCCGGCTCAGCGTGACGCCTTCCCGCTTGAGCTGACGCGGCCATTGGCTGCAGAACCCGGCGACAGCCAGCCTGGGGCGCCGCTTGCCAGGCCCCGCCTGGCTCAATGCCGGACCGGCCGGCCGGCCGCCGGGCCGTACGCGGCCATGAACACCGCTACCGCGCGCGCCGCGGTGTCCCGGATGGCCTCCGGGCTGGGAGCCGGCAAGGACTGGAACAGGAAGGGCTCGATCCATTCGGCCTCCAGCAAGGCCTTGAGCTGCAGGCCGGCAAGATGCGGATCGGCCTGGCGCAACTTGCCCTGGTCCATGGCCTGCTGCAGGAAGGCGGCAACGGCAGCCTCGCGGCGCACGGGGCCCATTTCGTAGCACCTGCGGCCGAGCTCGGACCGGCTCGCGTCCGCCACCACCATGCGGCGCACCGCCTGCACCTGCGGCGAATACAGCAGCGCCAGCAGGCGCTGCCCGAAGCGCTCCAGCGCCAGCTCGATGCTTTCCTGCGCCGGGTCCAGGGCGGCGAAAGTGGCCTGGAATTCATGTTCGGTGGCGTCGAAGACCACCGCCGAGAACAACTCCTCCTTCGACGCGAAGTAGCTGTACAGGGTCGGCTTGGAGCAGCCCACGCGCGCGCTGATGTCCGACATCAGGGCGCGCTCGAAGCCGGATTCCCGGAACACTTCGGCCGCCGCCTGCAGGATGGCCTGTCGTCTTGTCTCCCTTTTTGTTCTCATGTCAAGTCTCTTTTTTAATAAACCAGTTGGTTTGGTTTATAGCATTCACCCACCAGAATGCCCTCTGTTTACTAAACCAATAGGTTTACTTATAGAGCTTTGATGTCGGATCCGAAACCCCTGTCCACGCCCGCCCGGCGCCGCTGGTGCTTGCCGCCGCCGATGCTGGGCGCGGCCTTGTTCGCAGCCGGCTGCGCCCAGCTGCCTGGGTCGCAGGCCATGCCCCGGCTCAAGATGCCGGAGGCCTTCGCAACGGCCGAGTCCTTCCAGGCCGCGCAGTCCAGCTGGCCCGCCGAGCAGTGGTGGACCGCTTATGGCGATGTCCAGCGGAACGCCCTGATCGACGAAGCGCTGCAGGACGCTCCCGACCTGCAGGTGGCCACCCGCTCAAGGTCGGCCTGTCGATGAGCGCCGAGATCGACACCCGCGGCGGCCCGCAGTAAGCGGGGCCCGCCATGAGCCAAGCCACAAACGCGTCCCCCCCCGGCGGGGCCTGACGCGCCGCTGACCGGCGGCATGCTCTGGGTGGCCGCGCTGATGCTCGCGGCCGCCAACTTCATCGCCGTCCTCAACATGACGATTGCGAACGTCGCGGTGCCCAACATCGCCGGCGCCCTGGGAGCAGCGACCAGCCAGGGCACCTGGGTCATCACCTCCTACGCCGTGGGCGAGGCCATCACCGTGCCGCTGACCGGCTGGCCGTCGGCGCGCTTCGGCTCGGTGCGGGTGTTCGTCAGCTCGATGATCCTGTCCGGCGTGTTCTCCATCGTCTGCAGCCTGGCCGACCGCGACCAGGGCGTGCGCCAGATGCTGGTCGACAGCGGCGCCACGCCCGACGCCGCGCACCAGGTGCTGGACTACCTCGTCACCTCGCAGAGCGTGATGCTGTCGACCAACCAGATCATGACCGCGATCGGCTTGCTCTTCCTGCTCGCCGCGGCTGTCATCTGGCTGGCTCCCAAGCCCGGCCGGATCCTAGAGCCCGGCGCGGGCCGCCATTGAAGCTCCACCTCATCAAGGAATTGCCATGTTCAAGCCTCTCCTCGTCCCGACCGATGCTTCACCCCTGTCGCAAGACGCCGTCGCGCGGGCGGTGACTTTCGCCAGGGAGGCGGGCGCCCGCGTCACCTTCTTTCATGCGGAACCGCAAGCGCCCTCCGCCTACCTGGGCCTGGGCGCCATCAGCAACCCGCACCTCACGCAGGAATTGCATGCGCGCCTGGGCGCCCTGTCGTTCCATTCGAGTCATCGGCCCGCGCACGAACCCGGCGTCAAGCCATGGCGGGTTGCCCCAGGCTCAGGGGCAGACCCCGCCCCTGCTTCAGCGCCGGAGTCGTACGATAGGCTCCATCAGCTCTCCTGACGACCACGGCAGGAAGCTGCGGAGATCATCATGCCCAGCTCTCGGAACCATTGGGACCAGGTTTACCAGTCCAAGCCATTCGATGCGGTCAGCTGGTATGCGCCGCACCTGAGCGAGTCGCTGCGCCTGATCGAGCGCCTGTGCCCCGAGCGGACGGCGGCGATCGTGGACATCGGCGGCGGCGAGTCCACCCTGGTGGACGACTTGCTGGCCAGGGGCTACCGGAACCTGACGGTGCTGGACATTTCACCCAAGGCCATCGAGTTCACCCGGCAGCGGCTGGGGCACCGGGCGGCCGCGGTGGACTGGCGTGTCGGAGACGTCACCGAGCACGACTTCGGCGGCCGCAGGTTCGACCTCTGGCATGACCGGGCCGTGTTCCATTTCCTGACCGACGAAGCGGCCAGGAGGCGCTACGTCGATCTGGTCCAGCGCTGCGTCAATCCGGGCGGCCATGTGGTGATGGCCACCTTCGGCCCGCAGGGACCGCTGAAATGCAGCGGCCTGGACGTCGTCCGCTACGACGAGCAGCAGTTGCACGGGCAGTTTGGCGACCAGTTCCAGCTCATGGGAAGCCGGATCTCCGAGCACCCCACCCCGATGGGCACCCGGCAGCAGTTCCTCTACTGCTGGTGCAAGCGCAAGGATTCCGCCTGAGCCGCGAAGGCCGGCGCCGGCCTCAGGGCGCGAGCGTCAGGTTCTTGTTCGTCGTGCTGTTGGCCGTGCTCAGTGCGACGGCCGGCGCGGTGTCCTGGGCGGTGTAGCCCGGCGCGCTGCCCAGGATGTCGTACCGGCCGGCGACGGCGGCATCGGCGCCGAACACCAGCGGACCGCCGGCCACGTACGACGCCTTCATCGGAGCCGCCAGCGGCAGGCTCAGGCTGTAGGCGGCGCTGCCCGGATCGACCGCGGTCCAGGCCACGTCCAGCGCCTGTCCGCTGCCCAGCACCTGCTGCGCATCGACCGCGGCATCGGTCAGCGGCACATTGGCCGCATCCGTCACCAGGCCCGACACGGTCGCCGACGCGGACGCATTCAGCGTGATCGGCGTCGCAGCCGAGTTGAGCGTGGTCGTGCCAGCGGCCACCGAGACCGGTACGCCGGTCACCGCGGCGGTGGTCAGGTTCTGGCCCGCCACCACCACGGTGTAGCTGGTGTTCTCGGGCAGATAGGCCAGCACGAACCTGCCGGTGACCGCATCCGGCACCGTGGCGCGCAACACGTTGTTCGGATCGCGCGTGGAAACCACCACGCCGGGCGCGAGCGCCGGATTCACGTAGCCGACGATCTGCGTGGTCAGCCGCTGGATGACCGAGACCACGGGCTTGAGGTTGTAGTTGCCGGAGTTGCCCGCCTTGACAATCGACTTGCAGGCATCGAAGTCCAGCACCATGTCGGTCACCTGGCCGCCGGTCACGTCGAAATTGGCCTTCAGCTTGAAGCCGCTTGGCTGCCCGCTGGGCGTGGTCAGCGCAATTTCGTTGCCCGTGCCGGACGGCACCAGCGCATTGGCCAGCGGGTTGGCCGGCGTGGGATTGGCCGGGTTGTCCGCCAGCAGCAGGCGGATCTGCTGGTAATGGCCCGCGGGCAAGGGCAGCGTGCCCAGTTCCTGCAGCACGCCGTTGTTCAGGGCCAGCAGGTCGATGCGCTGCGGCGTGATCGCGAGTTCGCTCCAGCCGGCGTCGTTGGCACCGGCGGTGGCGCTCTGGTGCACACGGATCCTGGTCGCCGTGACATAGACATGGTCATAGCCGCAGGCCGGCGCATCGGTCATGGCCAGCTTCAGCGTGCCCTGGGAGGGCGCCGCCCCCCCTCCGCCGCCACAGGCCACCAGGATCGGGGCGAGCAGCCCCACTCCGCCCCAGCGCAAGGCGCTGGACAGGCGCAATCCTCGCGCTTTCTTCATGCAAAGCCTCCCTCGTTGTAATGTCTGGATCTGGCTGGCGCGAACGGTGCTCACTTCCGAGCCGGTTCAGCCGGGGTCGTCGGGGTGGCTGGTGTCGCAGGCGTGGCCGGACTGGCGACGCTCGCCTTGTGCTCGGCTTGCTTCGTGGCCCTGTGTTCGGCCTGCTTCACCTTCATGGCCTCCTTGTCGTGCTTGGCCGCAGCCTCCGGAGCTGCCGGCTTGGCGGCTTCGGCGGCGGGTGCCTTGACCTCGGCGGCTGCCGCCTTGGCGGGCGCTGCCGCCGGCGCGGCAGGACTGGCAGGTGCCTGGGCGTGCGCGCTCAGGGTGATGGCAGCAGCAGACAGCAGGGCGAACAGGGACAGCTTCTTCATTGCGATTACCTCTTGCAGGATTGCCAAGAACATCCTTGACAAGCTCGATGCTGGGCTCGGCGACTTATCGCAGAGTTAAGGTTAACCTTCGGTTACGCGCGCAATCATTTGCTACAGCCCGGTTGCAGGCGCGACACGGGGGAGCCGGCGACGCCGGGTTACGTCACCGGAACAATCTCGACGGCCGCGCTGTCCGCGGCTACATTGGAATCACCGGCTGGCGCACGAACTCATTGATGGCTGCTCCGGACGGCAAGACGGGCCCGCTGCATGCGGGCCTTGTCTTTTCTGGATCGACGGGGTGGACGGCACGTCGCACCGGGCCTCCCCGGGGCAGGGTCGGCCCCACTCGGCGACAGCCCCTAGCCACCACCCGAGCGCCAGAAGTCCAGCAGCAGGATCATCCCTTCGGACATCGGCTGCGCGGCGCCCTGGCCATGAACCGCCGCCTTCCACGAGGCGTTGGAGAGCCTCAGAATGGTCGAGGCCGGCGCGCGGGTAAAGCCCATGAACCAGGCCGGAAAGGCACGCTCGGCAATCGGCGACCTGGCCAGCTCGATGAGGCCGTGATGCAGCTGCGAGCGCTGGATATGTCCGTAGACTTCCCGCACGCCACTGCTCGGTCCCTCCAGGTACTGGAAGAACATGGCGTCGTGATACAGGAGCGCCCCGGTGACGCCGTTTTCCTGGTTGCGGCGTCGGGCAGCGAGGAGGAGGCGCTCGAGTTCCTCGTCCGCAAGATCGTGCTCCGCGCTGCTCACGTAGATGATGGACTCGAGTGGCATGATCGTGGGCTCCAGAGTGTTGCCGGCCTCGTCGCAGCAGACGCGTCCCTGCCAGCGACTGCGCATCCATGCGGCACCAGACTGGCCGCCAGGAGCGGGGCAGAGATGAATTCTGCAAGGCGCGCACCCATCTGCCAAGCGTGCGCCAAGCCGGGATGCGTGTCCGGCTGATCCGGGACAGCACCAGTCCGGGCCGACGCTTCAGGAGCGGGGAAACAGCAGGGAAAACCCCGTCCGGCCCGGCTCCGAGCTGGCAGTGGCCGTGCCGCCATGGGCTTCGACGATGGCCCGGGTGATGGCCAGGCCCAGGCCGGCGCCATCGGACTCGGGGTGCGTGCGCGCCGGATCGGCCCGGTAGAAGCGGTCGAACAGCCGCGGCAGCACCAGGGGATCGATCTGCTGGCCGCTGTTCTCCACCGTGACCACGATGCCCTGGGCCGTTTCGGCGATGTCGACCGCGACTTCACCGCCCTGCGGCGCATGGCGCAGCGCGTTCGACAGCAGATTGCTCACGGCGCGCCGGAACATCAGCCGGTCGCCCTGGATGCTACCGTCGCCGCGCATGCCCAGGCTGATCTGCTTTTCCTCGGCGACCACCTCGTGGAAATCGAGCAGGGCCTGCACCTCGTGGGCGGCGGAAAAGCGCTCCTTGTGCGGCAGATCGACACCGCGCTCGGTCTTGGCGAGGAACAGCATGTCCGCCACCATGCGGCCCAGGCGCTGCAGTTCCTCGGCATTGGAGGCCAGGATGTCACGGTAGGTATCGGCATCGCGCCGCGACGACAGCGTCACCTGGGTCTGCGTGAGCAGGTTGCTGATCGGCGTGCGCAGCTCATGGGCCAGGTCGGAGGAAAACTCCGACAGGCGGCGGAAATCCGCCTGCAGCCGGTCCAGCATCCGGTTCAGCTCCTGCGCCAGGTCGGCCATCTCCACCGGAACGGCCTCCACCGGCATGCGCCCCTCCAGCCGCTGCCCGCTCACCCCGGCCGCCCGGGACTTCATGGCACGCAGCGGTGCCATGCCCTGGTGCGCGGCGAGCCAGCCCAGCAAGCCGCTGACCAGGGTGGCCATGACGGCATAAAGCGCTAGGCTGCGCCGCAGTTCGGCCTGGAACTGGGTGTGGTGGTCGGTATCGACCGCGATCGCAATGTCAAAGGCCGCGGGGTGATTGGCCGTGCGCAGCTGGAAGTTGATGGCATGGAACTCCCTGGCGCCATGCTTCCAGGCTTCGGGGGCCTGCCCGCCCTTGCGGGAAAGCGCCGCGCCTGCGTGCGCCGGGGGCCTGAAGCCTTCCGACTGGAAGACGGTCCGGCCCTGCTGGTCCTGCACCCGCACGTAGAGGCCCTGGTGGTGGCCCAGGGCCTCGGCCAGGCGCCAGCGCATGTCGTCCAGTGAACTGGCATCGGCCAGGATGTCCTCGATCAGGTGCTGCTTGTCCCCCAGGACCGAGCGGTCGAGCTCCAGGAAATGCCGGTCCAGGGCATGCAGGAACAGCAGGCCCAGCCCCAGCACGACGGCAGCGGCCACCATCGTGAAGAAGAGGGTCAGGCGGCTGGTCAGGGAAAGCGGCGCCACGCTCAGGGCTCCTGCGGCGCTTCCAGGACATAGCCCATGCCCCGCACCGTGTGAATCAGCCGGGTCTCCTGCCCCTCGTCTATCTTCAGGCGCAGGCGGCGCACGGCCACCTCGATCACGTTGGTGTCGCTGTCGAAGTTCATGTCCCACACCTGCGAGGCAATCAGCGAGCGCGGCAGCACCTCGCCGTGGCGCCGCATCAGCAGCTCCAGCAGACCGAACTCCTTGGCGGTCAGGTCGATGCGCCGGCCCGCGCGCGCGACGCGCCGACGCAGCAGGTCCAGCTCCAGGTCCGCCACCCGCAGCGTGGTGCTGTCGGTCCCGCCGCGGCCGCGCCGCAGGATGGTGCGCACCCGCGCCAGCAGCTCAGCAAACGAGAACGGCTTGACCAGGTAGTCGTCGGCGCCGAGCTCCAGGCCCTTGACCCGGTCCTCGACCTGGTCCCGGGCGGTCAGGAACATGGCCGGCATCTGCAGGCCCCGCTGGCGCAGCGACTGCAGCACCTGCCAGCCGTTCAGGCCCGGGAGCATCACGTCCAGGATCAGCAGCTCGTACTCGCCCTGCAAGGCCAGCTGCAGCCCCTCGGTGCCGCTTTGCGCCAGGTCGACGACGAAGCCGGCTTCGCTCAGGCCCTGGCGCAGGTAGGCACCGGTCTTGGGTTCATCTTCGACGATCAGAATCTTCACGGGCGCGCTCCTGTGCCTGGCAGGACGACAGTGTGCGGAACTTTGGCCCGCCTGACAGCCAGATAACGGAAATGTAATCTTTCGCACAGCTTTCTGTCAGGGACGGCTTTGCACAATGGCAGGCGTGAGAACCAAGACGCATCCCGCGTGGCACCTGCCCCTTCCGTCCCCGGCACGCCAGTTCAGGCCGCTGTTGTGCGGCGCGCTGGCGCTGTCCGCCGCCGTCGCCGTCGCCAGCGCGCAGACAGCACCCGCAACCCCGCCCGGCTCAGACCGGCCAGCCTTGCCGAGCCGGCTGCAGTACGTATCCGCGCTCGGCGGCTATCAGCCCTACTCCGAGCAGCCGGTGCAGTCCTGGCGCGAGGCCAACGAGCGGGTGGCGCGCATCGGCGGCTGGCGGGCCTACGCCAGGGAGGCCACGACGGCCGCACCGGCGCCAGAGACAACAGCACCTGAGCCCCATTCCGGCCAGCACGGCGGGCCGAAGCGATGAAGCAAGCCATGGGGCAGCCCCTGCTGGCATCCGCCCGCGCCCGGCTGGCAGTGACCGGCATCGCGCTGGCGGCGCTGTCGGGCTGTGCCAGCGTGAACCTGGAGCAGTACCTTGGCCGGACCAATGACGAGACCGCCAGCTTTGCCGGCGGCCAGCTGGCCCTGGCGCGCAGCGCCGACGAGCGTGAGCAGCGTGCCCAGGCGGCCCAGGCCCTGCTGGGCGCACCACTGGGCCAACAGGAGGCGGTCCGGCTCGCCCTGGTCAACAGCCCGGCCCTGCAGGCCTTGCTGGCCCAGGGCTGGGCCGCCGCCGCCGACGCGGCACAAGCTGGCCGCATCGCCAACCCGGTGTTCAGCTTCGAGCGCCTGGCGAGCGGCGACGAGCTGGAACTGGGCCGGACCCTGTCCTTCGGCCTGCTGGACCTGCTGACCCTGCCGGCCCGCCAGGGCATTGCCGCCCGCCGCATGGAACAGGCGCAGCTGCGCCTGGCCAGCGAGGTCGTGGACCAGGTGACCCAGGTCCGCCAGGCCTGGGTGCGGGCCGTGGCGGCACGGCAGGCACTCCAGTACGCGCAGCAGGTCTTTGACAGCGCCGAGGCCGGCGCCGAGCTGGCCCGGCGCCTGCAGTCCGTGGGCAACTTCAACCGCATCAACCGCGCCCGCGAGCAGGCCTTCTACGCCGACGCGGCCACGCGCCTGGCCACAGCCAGCCACCAGGCCACGGCCAGCCGCGAGGAACTGGTGCGCCTGCTGGGGCTGGACGAAGCCCAGGCCCAGACGCTCAGGCTGCCGGAGCGCCTGCCCGAGCTGCCGCGACAGGCGCTCGAGCCGGCAGCCGTGGGCACCATGGCGACCCGGGCCAGGCTGGACATCCGGCTGGCGCAGAGCGCGCTGGAGGCGGCCGGCAGGGCCCAGGGCCTGAACACGGTCACCAGCCTCACCGACCTCGAGCTGACCACCCGCCGCGACTCCAGGTTCGACGCGGCGGCCGGCACGCGGGCCGATCCGCGCGGCTACGAAATCGGCATCCGCCTGCCCGTCTTCGACTGGGGCGGCATGCGGCGCGACGCCTGGACGGCACGCACGCTCGCGGCCGCCAACCAGCTCGAAGCGACGATCCGCTCCGCGGGCTCCAGCCTGCGCGAAAGCTACTCGGCCTACCGGACCGCCTTCGACCTCGCCCGCCACCACCGCGACGAGGTGCTGCCCCTGCGCCGGGTGATCTCGCAAGAGAACCAGCTGCGCTACAACGGGATGCTCATCGGCGTCTTCGAGCTGCTGGCCGATGCCCGCGACCAGGTCAGCAGCGTGATGGCCGCCATCACTGCCGAGCAGCAGTTCTGGCTGGCCGATGCCGCGCTCCAGGCCTCATTGCTTGGTCGCCCAGGCAGCGTCACCCTGTCCGTGACGCCGGCCAGCGCCAGCGCGGGCGCCGCCGGCCACTGAGCCAGAAATGGAAGCCATGACATCCAGAAGAGAGTTTTTCAGGTCGGCCGGGATCGCCGGCGGCGCGGCGGCGGCAGCGGCCGTGAGCCGGGTCGCGCTGGCGGCGCTGCCCGAGCCGGTGATCCAGACCTCGGCGCAGACCATGGCCCCGCTCGTGCCCGGCAGCGGTCGCCCCTACAACCCGGTCGTCACGCTGAACGGCTGGACCCTGCCCTGGCGCATGAAGCAGGGCGTCAAGGAGTTCCACCTGGTGGCCGAGCCGGTGGTGCGCGAGATGGCGCCCGGCTTCAAGGCCCACCTGTGGGGCTACAACGGCCAGAGCCCCGGCCCCACCATCGAGGTGGTGGAGGGGGACCGGGTGCGCATCTTCGTGACCAACAGGCTGCCCGAGCACACCAGCGTCCACTGGCACGGCCAGCGGCTGCCCAACGGCATGGACGGGGTCGCGGGCCTGACCCAGCCGGCGATCCAGCCGGGCAAGACCTTCGTCTACGAGTTCGTGGCGCGCCGCCCGGGCAGCTTCATGTACCACCCCCATGCCGACGAGATGACGCAGATGGCGATGGGCATGATGGGCTTCTGGGTGACCCACCCCAGGTCCAGGCAGCCGCTGATCGACGAGGTGCAGCGCGACTTCTGCTTCCTGCTCAATGCCTTCGACATCGACCCGGGCAGCTACACGCCCCGGACGATGACGATGCTGGACTTCAACCTCTGGGCCTGGAACAGCCGCATCTTCCCGGGCATCGACGCGCTGAATGTGCGCCTGAACGACAAGGTGCGCCTGCGCGTGGGCAACCTGACCATGACCAACCATCCGATCCACCTGCACGGGCATGAGTTCACCGTCACGGGAACCGACGGCGGCCCCATCCCCAGGACCGCGCGCTGGCCCGAGGTAACGACCGACATCGCGGTCGGACAGATGCGCCAGATCGAGTTCGTGGCGGACGAGGAAGGCGACTGGGCCCTGCACTGCCACAAGAGCCACCACACCATGAACGCCATGGGCCACAACCTGCCCAACCTGATTGGCGTCGACCACCGTGGCCTCGCCAGCAAGATCAGCAACCTGATTCCCGACTACATGGTCATGGGCGAGCGCGGCATGGCCGACATGACCGAGATGGAAATGCCCATCCCCGACAACACCGCCGCCATGATGACGGGCCAGGGCCCGTTCGGCTCGGTCGAGATGGGCGGCATGTTCAGCGTCCTGAAGGTACGCAAGGACCAGCGCCCCGGCGACTACCAGGACCCCGGCTGGTTCAGGCACCCCGAGGGCACGCAGGCGCACGAATACGCCGGCCCCCTGACCGCGCCGGCACGCGCCAGCTCCGAGGGCGGCCAGTCCATGCCGCGCGCCCGCAAGCCGGGCCCCCCGACCGAAGTCCAGGTGCGCAAGCCCGGGCCGCACAGCGGGCACGGCGAACACTGAACGACAGATCCAGAGCGGAACCTCCAGATGCAAGACACACTCCATGCCAGCCGCAAGCTCATCGCGCTGATGGCGCTGTCGCTTTCCGGGGCCGTCCTGGCCGGCGGCAATCACGCCGGCGGGCACGAGCACGGCGACGCCGGGAGCGCGATTGGCCAGCCGGGCGCGGCCAGCCGGGTCGATCGCACCATCACGGTCGAGATGAGCGACGACATGCGCTTCACGCCCGCCGACATCCGGGTGAGGCAGGGCGAGACCGTGCGCCTCCTGGTCAGGAACCAGGGCCAGCTCAGACACGAACTGAGCCTGGGCAGCCGGCAGGAGCTGCTGCAACACCTGGAGGTGATGAAGCGCTTCCCCGACATGGAGCACGACGAGCCCGGCAAGGTGACGCTGGCGCCAGGCCAGCAGGGCGAGATCGTCTGGCAGTTCAGCAAGGCGGGGACCGTGGACTTCGCCTGCCTGGTGCCGGGGCACTACGAAGCCGGCATGCTGGGTGCGATCCAGGTCGGCCGGAAATGAATCCCTCATCAGGACAGGAAACCATCATGCCTCTGCAAAGTTCTCCGCCCCTGCCCGCGCGCCGCATGCTGCTGCTGGGCCTGCTCGCGCTGGGCTCCAGCTCGTTCGCGATGGCGGCACCGGCTGCGCTGCCAGCCCTGCAGGTCTGGAAAGACCCGGACTGCGGCTGCTGCAAGGACTGGATCGCCCAGCTCGAAAGGAACGGCTTTGCCGTCAGCGTGATCGAACAAGGCAACAGCGCGGCGCGTGCGCGCCTGGGCATGCCGCAGCAATACGGCTCCTGCCACACCGCGCTCGTGCAGGGTTACGTGATCGAAGGCCATGTGCCGGCAGCCGACATCCGGCGCCTGCTCAGGGACAGGCCGCAAGCCCTGGGACTGGCCGTGCCCGGCATGCCCGTCGGCGCGCCCGGCATGGACGGTCCGGCCTACGGTGGCCGCCACGACCCCTACCGCGTGCTGCTGATCCGCAAGGATGGCTCGGCGCAGGAATTCAGTACCTACTCTTGAGACAGACCATGAACACCCTCGAAAAGATACTCTTCACCTCGGCCCTGGCCATGGGCGTCGCGCTGCCCGCGATCGGACTGGCCCAGGCCGCCACGGACCGCAGCGAATCGGCCACTGCGCCAGCGGACGCCATGACCGAAGGCGAAGTCAGGAAGGTGGAGCTGGAGTCCGCCAAGGTCACGATCAGGCATGGAGAGATCCGGCAGCTGGACATGCCGGCCATGACCATGGTGTTCACGGCAAAGGACAAGACCTTGCTCGCCAACGTCAAGCCGGGCGACCGGATCTGGTTCGTGGCGGCAAGCGAGGGCGGCAGGATGGTGGTCACCGACCTCCAGCCGGCCCGCTAGGAACATGTCCCATCGGCGTGCCGGCCCCCTGCGCCACCTCGACTCCAGAGAGGCCGCGGCTGTTTTCAACCCAGGACAGGAGAAAACCATGAAGCAGATTCGCAACACCCTGATCGGGCTGTGCGTGGCGGCGGCAACGCTGGGCGCAGCGGCACAAGGCGCCGATGAGCACAAGGAACACCATCCGGAAAGGGCAAGCCCACCCGCAGCGAGGGTCAAGAAGACACCCGCCATGCCCATGGGCGCGGACAGGATGGTGGCCATGGATCAGCACATGAAGGCGATGCAGGCCATGCACGAGAAGATGGCGGCGGCCAAGACCCCCGAGGAACGCCAGGCGCTGATGGCCGAGCACATGAAGCTGATGCAGGACGGCATGGCGATGATGCAGCAGATGGGCGGCATGCAGGACTGCAAGGGCATGGGCGGCGACATGGCCAGCCGGCAGCAGCTGATGGAAAAGCGCATGGACATGATGGAGTCCATGATGCAGATGATGATGGACCGCCTGCCGCCCGCCCCGGCCCAGTGAGCCTTCAGTCTCCGGCTCAGTGCCGGAGCGGCCACAGCAGCACCAGCCACGCCGTCAGCAGGCCGTTGGTGCACATGCCCAGCACCGCGTAAGGCAGGCTGCGCGGCAGTTCCGACAGCACCTTGCTGATGCCGATCGCATGCGCGACCAGCCCGAGCGTGAAGGCATGGACCGGCTCAGCCTGTATGCCCATGGCGCGCAGCAGGGGGCGGATGGACAGGGTGCCGAAGACACCCGACAGCATCACCGCCAGCGCGGCCAGGACGGGCCAGCCGCCGACCGCCCTGGCCGTTTCCAGCGCAATCGGCATGGTCGCGGCCTTGGGCGCCAGCGAGGCGGCCACATCCGGCGGCACCGCCAGCGTGCCGGCGACCCAGTAGGTGCCCGCCACCGACAGGGCGCAGCCCACCAGCAGCCCGCTCAGCACCGGGCGCCAGGCGGCCAGCAGGCGGCGCAGATGCGTGTACAGCGGCACGGCCATCGCGACCACCGCCAGCTGCGACAGATACCTGAGCACGGCAGCGCCCTGCTCGTAGCGCGCGACATGCACGCCGGCCAGCCACAGCATGGCCACCGTCCCCAGCGTGCCGGTGACGACCGGCAGCAGCAGGGGGTGATTGCGGCCCGCCCGGTACAGCTTCAGCGCGACCAGATAGCTGGCCAGGGTCGCCGCCACCGCGCCTGCGACCTCAAGCATCCGGCCACCCCGTGCGCTGCCGGCTCGCCACGGCCTGCATCGCGGCGGCACAGCCCGCCGCGGTCAAGGCCGTTCCCGCCGTCGTCACCAGCAGGATGAAGACGCCGTGCTCCCGCGCCGCCCCCAGGGTCAGCGCCACCGGCACCAGCGAGGGAATGACGAACAGCACCAGGTGGCGCAGCAGCAGCGCGGCGCTGCCGTCGAGCGGCCTGGGCACGCGCTTGCACATCGCCAGCGCGGCCAGCAGCAGCAGGGCACCGAGCACGCTGCCCGGCAGCCGGACCGGCAGCCAGGCCGCCACGCGGCCGCCCAGCCAGTTGAAGGCGGCGAGGCCCGCCAGGCCCGCCGCAAGATCCAGTAATCGACGCATCCGTCGCAGTATGCACCCATTGCGGACGGACACCGGTGCGCAGGGACATGGAATGGACGCACGCTCCTGCCGGCTTCAGGGCCGCCCCGGCGGCAGGCCGAAGCTGCGGTACAGGAGCTCCTTCTCCCGCTGCGGCACCGTGGAGATCAGGACGAGCTCCTTGAGGAACTGCACGACGCGCTCGTCGTCGATGTCGTTGTGGTCCTGGATCAGATCGCCGTCGACGCGCACCACCAGATAGGGATTGCGCCCGGCCGACGTCGCACTGCGCTCGAGCACGACGTCGCTGAAGGCGATCCGGCTGCCCGGCGCGTCGTCCTGCCAGCCCCGCGCGGCGGCCAGCGCGACCCCCATGTCCTGGTCACTGCGCTGCTGGGCCACGGCGCTGCGCGCCACGCCGGGGCGGGGACGCAGCCAGTGGGTCCGGTAGGGCTCGAAATGGCCGACCGCCTGGACATTGGCTTCGCTCTCGGCAATGCTCTCGAGCTGGGCGGTCGTGGCGTTGCGGCGCGTGCTGTCGCGGGTCTGCTCGAACAAGGTCGAAAGGGCGCGGCCGGCCGGAAAGGCGTAGCGGGTGGCGTAGTCGGCCTCCGAGGTCAGCACCGCGACAACCGGCAGCTGGGCCGTGAAGTAGCTGCCGCGCTCGGTCGACATGTCGCTCAGGCTGGCGAAGCGCTGCGCCTCGAAGGCCGGATTGATCAGCACCACCAGGTCGCCGAAGCCCTCGACGTTGGTCGACAGGCCGTCGCGCACGGCGTCCCGCTCCGCCTTGCCATCGTCGCGCGGGCGCGGCAGGCCCGCGGTGCGCACGAAGCGCCCGCTCAGGGTCTGCCCGAGCGCGGCATGCACCACCAGCCCGCCGAAGCTGTGCCCCACCACCACCAGGCGGGTCGAACTGTCGGGCGTGAAGCTGGCCTTGTCGCGCTTGATCTGCTCGAGCCGCGCCAGCACCTCGATCATGTCGCCACTGCCCACCTTCTCGGCTGTGTTCTTGCGGTCCCAGAAGGTCAGGTTCTCGAGCACGGGCACCGGCACCGAACCGCCGCGCCAGCCCAGGTAGACGCCGGCGACCTGGCGCGGCGGCCGGCCGGCGGCGCGGCCGAGCTCGGCCTCGTCCGCGCCCAGGCGCGCCAGCACCTTGCGGAAGGTCTCGATATTGCCGTCACCCGGGGCCGCGCTGTGCTTCCAGCCGTGCACGAAGACCACCAGCAGCAGGTCTCGGCTGGCTGACTCGGCATTGAGCAGGTCGACCAGCTCCATCATCTGGCGCCGGTCCCACAGGTGCCCCTGGTCGTCGAACTCGACGAAGCCCAGCAGGTAGCCGCCACCCTGCTGCAGCGGCAGGCGCTGGATCGCATGGCGGGCGCAGTCGGCCGATAGCTCGGCCGTGGCGTTGCTGCAGACGGAATAGCGGTCGCGGTACTGCTGGTGCGAGGCGCAGCCGCACAGCAGCGCGAGCGGCAGCAGCAGCGCGGCGCTGCGCGGGAAAGACGGAACTGGCATGAATACACCTCCCTGGAGCATCGCGACGACGGACAGCGGGCGCGGCTCGTCTGCAAGCGGCAGCGCGCCGGGCACGCCCGCGCTGCAACCCCTCGCCGTCATGGTGCTGGCACCACCGGACGCAGGACGAGAAAAACCCGGCACTGAGGCCGGGTCTAACATCCTTGGGGATGCCCGCTCGAGGAGGGTTGAGCGAGGCGGTTTCTAAACCCGCCACTGAATGTTAGGAAGGCGCAGGCGTCCGGCACAGGGCAAAAGCTCCTGATTTCCATCCCCGAAATCTACCGATTTGCGGAATCAGGCCGGCGCTGGCGCGGTCCGGCTCAGCAGAACATCAGGGCCAGCATGGCCGCGTCCTCGCCGAGGTTGAGCAGGGCGTAGGCGGCCAGGCGGTAGGCCAGCGCGGTGGCCTGATCGATCAGGAAATCGACTTTCATCGGGATGCAATCGGGGACGCGCCAGTCACGGCAAGGACGACGACGCACCAGAGAAAAGCCCGGCTGACTTGCGTCAGCCGGGCTTCGCCTTGGCAGGCCCGCGCACACGGCTCAACCAAGTCGCTATGGTGCCGAGGATGCGCGATTCTGGTGACGCCGGGGAGTCTAACCTACCCCGGCCGGCCGAGGCCGCGCGCTGAGCACAGTTCGGTCCGAAGATCCTCCGTGCGCCCCCGAACCTTGGTCAGAAATGAACCTCGAGTTGCAACTGCGGTGCGCTCACGCGGGTGCCGACGCCCGGCTGGTTGCCGAACTTGTTGTTCCAGTATTCGTAGCCGATGCCCGCCCAAACCGAGTTCTTGCGGCCGTACACCACCTGCCCGACGTCCAGCATCACTGAGGTGCGCATCAGGGTCTCGGGAGCGGTGGACTTGTTGTTGTAGTCCAGTCCCTTGCTGCCGATGTAGTTGAGGAAGCCCTGGAACTTCATCGGTGCGCCGCCGGCCTGGAACGGGATGCCCCAGCTCGTGCTCAGCATGAGGGCGCCGTCGAAGGTGACGTTGGGATTCGGGGGGCTGCCAACCCCCTTGTGGTTCTGCTCGCGGTAGTACCAGAGGCCCACGTCGAGGAAGCCGGGAACGTCAAACTTCAGCGTGGGACCGAAGACCAGCGCACGCTTGTTCGGCGCGAAGGCGGTGTTCTTGGAGTTGAAGTCGAAGCCCGCGGTCAGCGCGACATCGGACAGCGGCCCGACCTTGGTCGGGAGGTCGAAGGCCTTGCCCATGGACAGCTGGTTGCGGTAGGTGATGTAGATCTCTTGCGCACCTTTCGAATTGGCGCCATTTGCCGGGTCCTTGCTGTCGGACATGAGGGTGTCGACGTTCAGGAAGTTGCTGCCGAGCTTGTAGCCGCTGGCGTGGGTGAACTGGACGATGTCCTTGCTGATGTGATTGGCATTGGTGGGTTCACGGAACTCGGTGCCGTAGCGATAGCCCAGGTAGGTGTCGCTCCAGTCGGCCGCCTGTGCCGCGGTGGCGGACAGCAGGCTCAGGGCCGCCAGGGTGGAGAGCGAAAGGTGGGAACGACGTTGGTTGATGGACATGATGCGTCTCTGGATGGGAAGGTTGATGAACGGCCTCAAGGGGCCACGGACAGGTTGGCGGCGTCAACCACCTCGGACTGATCACTGCTCAGCTGACTGCAGAAAAGGTTCGACACCACCGCGACGATGGCGGTGAGCACGATGCCGCTCTCAAGCAGCGGATGCAGGCTGTGCGACACCTGCTGCACCCAGCGCCGGGGGATCAGCCCGAAGCCGGTGGACAGCGCCATGCCGTAGAGCTTGTTGCCATGCTTCTTGTAGTCGGCCGTGGACAGAATGCGGTTGCCGGCGGCGGCCATGTTGTCCAAGACCCCGTAATTCGGGCTGTCCACCATGGGGATCAGCATCGCCACCTGCTCGGGGCCGAGCTCGAGCGCGTGCCCAATGCTCAGGGACATTGCGACCGGCCCGGCATACATGGCCGGCCCAGGCTGCAGCCCCAGGGCAGCCAGGCGGAAGCTTTTCGTCCACCGGGTGGATAGTGGGTGTCGACATCGACTTTCTCCTCAACTCTCGTCTTCAGCCAAGACGCCGCCTTTGAATAGTTCAGGGGCAGTCACGGCCAAGATCGACCGTCACTTCCCCTCACCACAGCGGGTTCTGTGAGGAGCTTGGGTCGCGATAGAAGGAAACCCGCGGCGACCTGAATTAAAGTGTATACAAGTAGTGTATACAGATTGATGTTGCGTCCAGTACTGGTAATTTCCCTAGCCTGGCTTCAGGCTCAGCGGCAGGTGCTGGAGCTGAACGGACTGACAAGCAGTGGGCGTGGCAGTGCGACTGCCTGTCACCTCGCCGCTGCCCTTCGCGCGATAGAGCGTGACCTTCATGCCGGCTGCGGGACACGCGAGCCGTGTCGAGAACCTGTATGCTGAGCCTGGGGGCGCCTGTCCTGGCTCCCCTTGGCGAGCATTTGGTACGGCACGAAACGGGCCCCTACCCCGATCCCCCTGGCGCCATACAGGGCCACGGAAAGCCAGGAAGCTCCGAGACGGTTTGTTGGGCCACAAGCCGATCATCCACGGGACAGATGAGGGGGATTTGGCGGCGGATCGTGCTGCAGCCGTTCCTGCGGCAGTTCGGTGAACACGAGCGTGACCCCCACCTTGAAGACAAACTCTACGGCGAACGCGACGGCAGCGGCACCACGCAGATCAAAGTGATCTGAAAGGGGGGTTGATTGGTGGGCAGAAAGTACAGACGAGAAAAAAGCCCAAGTAGATCAACTACTTGGGCTTCATCTTGGCGGAGTGAGAGGGATTCGAACCCTCGATGAGACTCTACATCCCATACTCCCTTAGCAGGGGAGCACCTTCGGCCACTCGGTCATCACTCCAGAAGCATCTATTATGCCTCAAAAAACACTGATTTTCAGGCCTTGCCCAGAGAATCCTGCGGCTGGTCGAGATCGAACTCGCGATGCAGCGCGCGCACGGCCAGCTCCATGTACTTCTCGTCGATCACGACCGAGGTCTTGATCTCGGAGGTGGAGATCATCTGGATGTTGATGTTCTCGCTGCTCAGGCAGCGGAACATGCGGCTGGCGACGCCGACGTGGCTGCGCATGCCGATGCCGACGATGCTGACCTTGCAGATGCGGGCGTCGCCCAGCACCTCGGCCGCGCCCAGCTTAGGCGCCACCTGGTCCTTGAGCAGGTCCAGGGTCTTGGCCAGGTCGTTGCGGTGCACGGTGAAGCTGAAGTCGGTCAGGCCGCCCTTGCTCACGTTCTGGATGATGACGTCGACCTCGATGTTGGCGTCGGCCACCGCGCCCAGGATCTGGTAGGCGATGCCGGGGGTGTCGGGCACGCCCAGGACCGAGACCTTGGCCTCGTCGCGGTTGAAGGCAATACCGGAAACGACGGCTTGTTCCATGTTTTCGTCTTCCTCGAAAGTGATCAGGGTGCCCGAGCGGGCTTCTTCGTTCAGGTCGATGTCCCAGGGCGTGAAGCTCGAGAGCACGCGCATCGGGACGCGGTACTTGCCGGCGAACTCCACCGAGCGGATCTGCAGCACCTTGGAGCCCATGCTGGCCATCTCCAGCATCTCCTCGAAGCTCACGCGCTCCATGCGGCGGGCCTCGGGCACCACGCGCGGGTCGGTGGTGTAGACGCCGTCGACGTCGGTGTAGATCAGGCACTCGTCGGCCTTGATCGCGGCCGCCACGGCCACGGCCGAGGTGTCGGAGCCGCCACGGCCCAGCGTGGTGACGTTGCCCTCGGGGTCGATGCCCTGGAAGCCGGTGATGATCACGACCTTGCCGGCATCGAGCTCGGCCTTGACGCGGGCGTCCTCGATCGACTCGATGCGCGCCTTGGTGTAGCTGCTGTCGGTCTTGATCGGCACCTGCCAGCCGGAGAAGCTCACGGCCTCCAGGCCTTCGGCCTGCAGCGCGATCGCCAGCAGCGCGGACGAGGCCTGCTCGCCGGTGGCGGCCAGCTGGTCGAGTTCGCGGCCGTAGGCGCTGCCCGGCTTGGCCGGCGCGAGTTCCTTGGCCAGGCCCAGCAGGCGGTTGGTTTCGCCGCTCATGGCGCTGGGCACGACCACCATCTGGTGGCCGGCGCGGTGCCACTTGGCGACACGCTTGGCGACGTTGCGGATGCGCTCGGTCGAGCCCATGCTGGTGCCGCCGTATTTGTGAACGATCAGTGCCATCGTGTGAATGGGTGTGTAAGGCCGGAATGTGAAACTTTTGCGACGCCGGCTGCCGGACGCAAAACCTTTCGATTATATCGGGGGCTGGTATTGCAGCCGCGCGCCGTCGCGCACCAGGTAACCGGTCGCGAGCTTGAGCCGGATCCGGTGGCCGCGCGTGCGGCAGGCGGCGATCTGGTCGAGCGCCTGCTCGAGCTGGGCCTCGCTGGGCGCGGCCTGCCAGTGCGCGCGCAGCCAGTGGCGCAAGACGTTGGCCTGGCGCGCGCGGCTCAGGCGCTGCAGCGACTGGAGCGCCGGCGGATCGCCCACGGCCTGCAGGTCCTGCGCCGCGACCTCGTCGAGCAGCACCTGGGCCTGGGCGGCATGGCGTGCGCTGCGCGCCAGCGTCTGGGCGTAGGACGGAAAGGACGCGGCCAAGGCCGGCAGCAGGCGCGCGCGGATGCGGTTGCGGGTGTAGCGCTCGTCGGCGTTGGTCGGGTCGACCACGTAGCCTATGCCCTGCCCGTCCAGCCAGTCGCGCAAGCCCCGGGCATCGACGCCGAGCAGCGGGCGGCCGAAGCGCTGGCCGTGGCGCACGAAGGATTGCGCCATGCCGGCCAGCCCGGGCAGGCCGGCGCCGCGGCTGAGCGCCAGCAGCAGGGTCTCGGCCTGGTCCTGCGCATGCTGGCCCAGCAGCACGCAGGCGGCGCCGTGCCCGCGCGCCAGTTCGGCCAGCGCGCGGTAGCGCGCCTGCCGCGCGGCGTCCTCGGGGCTTTCGCCTAGGCGGTGGCGGGCGTCGACCCGGGCCACGCGCAGCGGCAGGCCGAGGCGCTCGCAGCAGGCCTGCGCCTTGCGCTCGAAGTCGTCGGCGGCGGCCTGCAGGCCGTGGTGCACGTGCAGCGCCTGGACTCGGCCGGGAAAAAGCGCGTGCGCGGCCAGCAGCAGCGCGGTCGAGTCGGCGCCGCCGCTGAAGGCGACCGCCCATGGCTGCGGCCTGGCGTCACCGGCCGCGAGAGGATGGCGTGCGGCCCAGGCGCGCAAGGCGCCCAGGCAGGGGTTGTCAGCCGCGGCGGCCCTTGGCATCCGCCTTGGTGTCGCTGAAGCGGCCGTAGCTGTTGAGGCGCTCGTAGCGGCGCGCGATCAGCTCGTCGGTCTTGAGATCGGACAGCTGGCGCCAGGCGTCGCTGAGCGCGCGCTTGAGGTAGGCGGCCATCTGCTTGTGGTCGCGGTGCGCGCCGCCGACCGGCTCGCTGACGATCTTGTCCACCAGGCCCAGCGCCTTCAGGCGGTGCGCCGTGATGCCCAGCGCCTCGGCCGCGTCGCTGGCGCGCTCGCTGGTCTTCCACAGGATGGAGGCGCAGCCCTCGGGGCTGATCACCGAGTAGACCGAGTACTGCAGCATCAGCACCTGGTCGGCGACCGAGATCGCCAGCGCGCCGCCCGAGCCGCCCTCGCCGATGATGGTCGAGATGATGGGCACCTCGAGCTGCGCCATCTCGAAGATGTTGCGCCCGATCGCCTCGGACTGGCCGCGCTCCTCGGCGTCGATGCCGGGATAGGCGCCGGGCGTGTCGACGAAGGTGAAAACCGGCAGCCGGAACTTCTCGGCCAGCTTCATCAGGCGCAGCGCCTTGCGGTAGCCCTCGGGCTTGGTCATGCCGAAGTTACGCGCGGCGCGCTCCTTGGTGTCGCGGCCCTTCTGGTGGCCGATCACCATGCAGGGCTGGCCGTTGAAGCGCGCCAGGCCACCGACGATGGCGAGGTCGTCCGCGAAGTGGCGGTCGCCATGCAGCTCGACGAAGTGGGTGAAGATCTCGCCAACGTAGTCCAGCGTGTAGGGACGGTCGCTGTGGCGCGCGATCTTGGTGATCTGCCACGGGCTGAGCTGGCTGTAGATGTCCTTGGTCAGCTGCAGGCTCTTCTTGCCGAGCTGCTCGATCTCTTCCGAGATGTCGACCGCGGATTCGGTCTGGACGTAGCGCAGTTCTTCGATCTTGCTTTCGAGTTCGGCAATCGGCTGCTCGAAGTCGAGGAAATTCTTTTTCGCCAAGGTGTACTCCTTTGGTCGGTTGTGGCGCACGGACGCGTCAATACGAGACCGGCACCGGGTCCAACGAGCGCCAAATATACCAAGTCGCGACGCTGCAGTAGGGCGACCAGGCGGCGGCGACCTCGCGCGCCTCGCTGCGGCTGACCGGCTCGCCCGAGAAGTAGCTCTCGCTGATGCCGCGGATCAGGCCGACGTCGTCGAGCGGCAGCACGTTGGGCCGCAGCAGGTAGAAGATCAGGAACATCTCGGCGGTCCAGCGGCCGATGCCGCGGATGCCGACCAGCTCCTGGATGATGGACTCGTCGTCCATGCCGTGCCAGGCGTCGACATGCAGCTCGCCCGACTCGAAGTGGCGCGCGAGGTCGGCGAGGTAGTCGATCTTGCGCGCGCTCAGGCCGGCGGCGCGCATGTCCTCGGGCTTGAGCGCGAGCACGGCGGCCGGCGCCAGCTCCGGGACCAGCTTCTCGAAGCGGCTCCAGACTGCCTGCGCCGACTTGACCGAGATCTGCTGGCCGACCACGCTGCGCGCCAGCGTCGTGAAGGGGTCGCCGCGCGACTGCAGCGTGGCGTCGGGGAACTGCGGGATGAGCTTCTTCATCACACGGTCGCGCTTCATCAGGTGGCGGCAGGCCTCGGCCCAGTAGGCCGGACGCAGCGGCGGCTGAGCGGTTTCGGGCGCTGCGCCCGCCAGGATGGCGGCCGCGTCTAGCGGAGTCTTGCCCATGCGTCTCAGGCCCGTTCCCAGCTCGTCCCGGCGGCGCTGTCCTTGAGGACTATGCCCTGCTCCAGCAGTTCCTTGCGGATGCGGTCGGCCTCGGCCCAGTCCTTGGCGGCCTTGGCCGCGGCGCGCGCCGCGATCTGCGCCTGGATCGCGGCCTCGTCCAGGCCGGCTGCGGCACCGCCTTGCAGGAAGGCGCGCGGCTCCTCCTGCAGCAGGCCCAGGATGGCGCCCAGCGCCTTGAGCAGCCCGGCGCGCTCGGCCGAGCGGCTGCGGTTGACCTCGCCCGCGAGCTCGAACAGCACCGCGACCGCCTCGGGCGTGCCGAAGTCCTCGTCCAGCGCGGCCTTGAAGCGCGCCGCATAGTCGTCGCTCCAGTCGATCGCGACCTCGGCCGCCGGCACGGCGTCGAGCGCGGTGTACAGGCGCTTGAGCGCATGGCGCGCGTCGTCGAGGTGGGCATCGCTGTAGTTCAGCGGGCTGCGGTAGTGCGCGCGCAGGATGAAGAAGCGCACGGTCTCGGCGTCGTACTGCTCGAGCACCTCGCGGATGGTGAAGAAGTTGCCCAGGCTCTTGGACATCTTCTCGTTGTCGACGCGCACGAAGCCGTTGTGCATCCAGAAGCGCGCCAGCGGCTGGCCGGTCGCGCCCTCGCTCTGGGCGATCTCGTTCTCGTGGTGCGGGACCTGCAGGTCGGCGCCGCCGCCGTGGATGTCGAAGCTCTCGCCCAGCATCTCGCAGCTCATCGCGGAGCACTCGATGTGCCAGCCCGGACGGCCCAGGCCGTAGGGGCCGTCCCACTTGGCCTCGTCGGGCTCGCTGTCCTTGGCGGCCTTCCAGAGCACGAAGTCGAGCGGATCCTGCTTGCCGTCGTCGACCGCGACGCGCTCGCCGGCGCGCAGGTCGTCGAGGCTCTTGCCCGAGAGCTTGCCGTAGCCGTCGAACTGGCGCACGGCGTAGTTGACGTCGCCGTTGGCGCCGCGGTAGGCCAGGCCCTTGCGCTCGAGCTTGCCGATCAGGTCGAGCATCTGCGGCACGTACTCGGTCGCGCGCGGCTCGAAGGTCGGGCGCTCGATCTTGAGCGCGTCGGCGTCCTGGTGCAGGGCATCGACCATGCGGTCGGTCAGGCTGCGGATGGTCTCGCCGTTCCTGAGCGCGCGCGCGATGATCTTGTCGTCGATGTCGGTCACGTTGCGCACATAGGTGACCCGGTAGCCGCTGGCCTTGAGCCAGCGCTGCACCACGTCGAAGGCGACCATGGAGCGGGCGTGGCCCAGATGGCAGAGGTCGTACACCGTCATGCCGCAGACGTAGAGCCGCACGTGGCCGGGCTCCAGGGGCGTGAAGTCGTCGACGCGGCGCGTGAGGGAGTTGTAAATGCGCAAAGTCATCGGGAGCAGTGGGGGCTGGCGACCCCTCAGATACAATCTTTTGCAGTATATCGGCGCGGCAGCCGGGGCTGGTACACCCCCTTTGCACGCCGCGCAAGGTCGCGTATTGTGCCCGTTTTGACGCGAGGTACGCCCAAAGCCCTATTTCCACACCGCCTTCCATGCCCTTTTTGCGCCCCGGACCCGTCCCCGCGATACCCGCCGCCCTGGCCCTGCTGCTCGGGCTGGGCACGCTGCTGGCCGGCGCCGATGCGCAGGCCCAGAGCCGCGTCAGGACCAACCCGGCCAGCGGGATCCAGCAGCCGGAGAGCGCCTACGACGAAATCGCGCGCCTGCTCGGCGCTGGGCTGCCGCAGGACGCGCTCGAGAAGGTCGAGCCCCGGCTGCAGGCCAGGCCGGCCGATCCGCAGCTGCGCTTCCTCAAGGGCGTGGGCCTGAGCCAGCTGGGCCGCACCGAGGAGGCGCTCGCGACCTACACGGCGCTGATCCAGGATTACCCCGAACTGCCCGAGCCGCACAACAACCTGGCGGTGCTGCACGCCGCGCAGGGCCGGCTCGACGAAGCCCGCAGCGAGCTCGAGACCGCGCTGCGCCTGAGCCCGGGCTACGCGACCGCGCACCAGAACCTGGGCGATGTCTACGCCCAGCTGGCGCAGCGCGCCTGGACCCGCGCGCTCGAGCTCGATCCCGCCAACCCCGCGCTGCGACCGCGCCTGCAGGCCCTGCGCCAGCTGCCGCCGGCCGCGCGCTGACCCCACGCTACCCCGCCATGCAAAGACGAACCCTCGCGACCCTGCTCGCCGCCGCGACGACCCTGGCCGCCACCCTGCCGCTGTCGGCCGCCGCCCAATCCCAGACCACGCAGGCCCACCCCCGCGTCAGGCTCGAGACCAGCCTGGGCAACATCGTGCTCGAGCTCGACCCGCAGGCCGCGCCCAAGACCGTCGCCAACTTCGTGCAGTACGTCAAGGACAAGCACTACGACGGCACCATCTTCCACCGCGTGATCGACGGCTTCATGATCCAGGGCGGCGGCTACACGGTCGACATGCAGGAGAAGTCCACCCGCGCGCCGATCCCGAACGAGGCCGCCAACGGCCTGAAGAACACGCCGCTGACCATCGCGATGGCGCGCACCATGGAGCCGCATTCGGCGACCGCGCAATTCTTCATCAACGTCGCCGACAACAAGTTCCTCAACCACACCCAGCCCACGACCAACGGCTGGGGCTATGCCGTGTTCGGCAAGGTCGTCGCCGGCGCCGATGTGGTCGACAAGATCCGCAAGGTGCCGACCGCCAACCGCGGCATGCGCCAGGACATGCCGACCACCCCCGTCACCATCGTCAAAGCCACACTGGAGAACTGAAAATGGCCAACCCCCAAATCGAACTGCACATCAAGGACCACGGCGTCATCACCATCGAGCTCGACGACGAGAAGGCGCCGATCTCGGCCGCCAACTTCCTCGAATACGTCAAGAGCGGCCACTACGACAACACCATCTTCCACCGCGTGATCGACGGCTTCATGATCCAGGGCGGCGGCTTCGAGCCCGGCATGAAGCAAAAGCCCACCGGCGCCGAGATCAAGAACGAGGCCAACAACCTGCTGAAGAACGACAGGTACACGATCGCGATGGCGCGCACCAGCGCCCCGCACTCGGCGACCGCCCAGTTCTTCATCAACGTCGCCGACAACGAGTTCCTGAACTTCAAGAGCGAGACCGCCAGCGGCTGGGGCTACGCCGTGTTCGGCAAGGTCGTCAAGGGCACCGAGATCGTCGACAAGATCCGCGGCGTCAAGACCGGCAACAAGGGCTATCACAGCGACGTGCCGGTCACCGACGTCGTGATCGAAAAGGCCGTTGCGCTCTGATCCCGGCCCCGGCCAGGGCTGGGGCCTGATCGAGGCCCCGGCGCACTGGCGCGCGATAGACTTCATCTCCGACCTGCACCTGCAGGCCGGGGAGCCGGCCACCGCCGCGCTCTGGCGCGACTGGCTGCGGCGCAGCGACGCCGACGCGCTGTTCATCCTCGGCGACCTGTTCGAGGTCTGGATCGGCGACGACCTGCTGGCCGCCGAGCCGCAGGCCGACCCCGAATTCCCTTTTCTGTCTGCCTGCTGCGCCGCGCTGCGCGAGTTCTCCGCCACGCGCGCGCTCTACGTGATGCACGGCAACCGCGACTTCCTGCTCGGCACGGGCTTCGCCGCCGCCAGCGGCGCCACCCTGCTGGACGACCCCACCCTGCTGCGCTGGGACGGGCAGCGCCTGCTGCTGAGCCACGGCGACGCCTGGTGCCTGGACGACCGCGACTACCTGGGCTTTCGCGCCCAGGTGCGCAGCCCGGACTGGCAGGCCGTCTTCCTGGCCCGGCCCTTGGCCGAGCGCAGCGCGGTCGCGCGCGCACTGCGCGCGCAGAGCGAGGCGCGCAAGCAGGACGAGCAGGCGAGCTGGGCCGATGTCGATCAGGCAACCGCCGCCGGCTGGCTGCGCGCCAGCGGCGCCGCCACGCTGGTGCACGGCCACACCCACCGCCCCGGCCGGCACGATCTGGGCGACGGCCTGCAGCGGCTGGTGCTGAGCGACTGGCATGCCGACGCCCGTCCGCCGCGCGCCGAGGTGCTGCGCCTGGAGCGCCCGGGCGGCTGGCGCCGCCTGGCGCTGGCGGCCTGACGCCCGCATGGCCGGCGCCGCATTCTGGTCGCAGGCGCGGCGCTGGCTGCGGCGGCTGGCGGAGCCGCTCGGGCGTACCGGACCCGAAGCCATCCCCGACGCGCTGTGGCGCGACACGCTGCAGCGCCTGCCCTTCCTCGACACCCTGGGCGACGCCGAGCTCGAGCGGCTGCGGGACCTGAGCGCGCGCTTCCTTGCAGCGAAGGAATTCCACGGCGCCCGTGGCCTGGAGATCAGCGACGCGATCGCGCTCGGCATCGCGGTGCAGGCCTGCCTGCCCCTGCTGCACTGGGGCGAGGACGCGCTGGACTGGTACGAGGACTTCGTCGGCATCGTCGTGCACCCGGACGAGGTGCTGGCGCCGCGCGAGGCGGTCGACGAGGCCGGCGTGGTGCACCGCTGGGCCGAGCCGCTGATCGGCGAGGCCATGCAGGGCGGCCCCGTGATGCTGGCCTGGTCGCACGTGATCGGCGACGCCGCCGGGCTGCAGCGCGGCCACAACCTCGTGATCCACGAGTTCGCGCACAAGCTGGACATGCACGGCAAGCCGCGCGGCGCGCCGGCCGACGGCTGCCCGCAGTTGCCGGCCGGCTTCATGGGACTGGGCCGCCCGGCCGCGCGGCGGCTCTGGCAGCAGGACTGGAACGCGGCCTGGCAGCGCCTGCGCGAGCAGGTCGAGCTGGCGCAGCGCTTCGGCGAGCCGCCCCCCTGGCTGGACGCCTACGCGGCGCAGGCGCCCGCGGAGTTCTTCGCCGTCGCCTGCGAGGCCTACTGGGTCGCGCGCGCGCGCTTCGCGCGGGAGTTCCCGGAGCTCGCGCCGCTGCTGGACGCCTTTTTCAGGCGCCCGCCGGCCTGATCAGCCAGCGGCGCGGCACGGCTCACTTGCGCAGCAGCACCCGCAGCACGCTCTGCAAGCGGCGCGCCGCGGCCGCGTCATAGGCGGCGCCCAGCACCTGCGTGACGTCCTGGGCCCAGGTCTGGGCCGGCGCGGGGTCATTGCGGCGCGTCAGCAGCTGCAGCTGCAGCGCGCGGCGCGCCTCCTGGTGCTCGGCCGGGGTCGGGACCTCGGCAGCCATCTCGAGGCGCAGCAGGCTGGTGCCGGCATCGGCGGCGGGCGCGCGTCCGAGCGCCTGCACCCAGGCGGCGCGGGCGCTGCCAACGCGGCCACCCAGGGCCTGGGCGGCCGGCAGGGTGGCGGCGTCGCGCTTCTCCCAGGCATCCATCAGCTGGGTCAGCACCTCGCCGGTGGCCTGCGCCGCGAGCTTGCGCAGCGCGACCTCGGCGTGCTCGAGCGCCTCGCGCTGGGCGCGGAAGGCGCCGTCGCCCAGGCGCGGGCCGCGCGGCTCGAAGCCGGCGCGATCGCCGCGCTCGGCGCGACCAAAACCTTCGCGGCCGCCACGCTCGTCACGGCCGCCGGCGCGCGGGCCGCGCTCGCCCGGACGGCCGGGAGCTGCCTGGGTCGGCTTGACCATGCCGGGACGGTCGTCGCCGCGCACGGCCACGAGCTTCTTCGGCGCGGCGGCGGGCTTGGCTGCCGCCTCGGCCTCCGGTTCTTCCCCTGCGGCTTCGGCGGCAGGAGCGGCTGCTGCGGCCGGAACCGGTGCGGCGGCGGCGGCGGCGGCGGCGGCAGCAGCAGCCTGGCCGCGGATCGCGTCCTGCAGCGCCTGCATCGCGGCACGGATCTGCTGCGCGTCGCCGCCGGCATTGGCGGCCTCGAGCGCCTTGGCCGCATCGAGCACCAGCTTGTCATGCGCGCTCACCGCGGCAGCGGCCTTGTCACGCTCGGCGCCCTTGCGCTCGAACGCCTCGTCGATCGGCTTGCGGAAGGCCTCCCAGAGCTTCTGCTCCTGCTTGCGCTCCAGCGGCACCGCGTGCGCCTCCTGCTGCCAGCGCTGCTGCAGCGCCTTGACCGCGTCGATGCGCAGCGCGGGCGCGGCGCCCAGCGCCTGCGCCTCGCCGATCAGGGCCTGACGGCGCGCGATGCTCTCGGCCTGCGCCGCTTCGAGGCGGGTATGCGCGGCCTGGATCGCCTGCTTCCACAGCGGCTGCATCTCGGCGAACAGCTTCTCACTCACATGGCCGGACTGGCGCCAGCGTTCGGAGAAGCCGTGCAGCTCGCGCAGCTGCGTCTTCCAGTCGCTGCTCTCGGCATGCGCCGCGGTCCAGGCCTTGAGCTCGTCGACCAGGGCCAGGCGCTGCGCGCGGCTGGCCTCGTTCTGCTCCTTGAGCTTGCCCAGCCAGGCCTCGACCTGCTTGTGGGCGGCGGTGCAGGCCTCGTCGAACTTCTTCCACAGCGCATGGTTGGGCGTGCCGCCCTGGTCGGTCGACTTCCACTGCTCGCGCAGGTTGCGCAGCGTCTCCTGCATCTTGCGCCCGCCCAGGCGCTGGCCTTCGGGCGCCTGCGTCAGCGCCACCGCCTTGGCCAGCAGTTCCTCGCGCAGCTGGTCGGCGCGCCAGCGCTGCCAGCCCTCGAGCTCGCCGGCCTGCGCCAGCGCGGCCTGGGCCTGCGTCGCGAGCTCGGCGGGCAGGAAGCGTTCATGGTCCTTGAGCGCGGCGCGCAGCGCGGCCGCAAGCTTGGGCGTGGCCTTGGTGTGGCCCTCGGCCACGTTCTGCTGCAACGCCTCGAACGCGGCGGCGACGGCCTGCGCGGCCTGGGCCTGCTTGGCGGCGAGTTCGGCGGGCTCCATCGCCGCGACGGCCGCCGGCGGCTCGCCGCGCGCGACGCGCAGCTCATCGGCCCAGACCGGCACCGCGGGCAGCGGCGCCTCGGCATTGTCGGCCGCGGCCACGGCCTGCTCCAGCGCGGCGCCGAAGGCCTCCCAGACCAGCTGCAGCTGCTCGCGCGCCGCGTCGATCTGGGTCGGGAACTTGGGATCCAGGCTGTCCCAGGCGGCGTCGGCGTTGAGCTGCTGTGCGCCCTCCTGCCACTGCGCGACGTCGGCGCGCAGGCCCTCGAGCGCGGCCTGCGCCTCGCGCCAGGGCTTGGTCGAGAGCACCTCGATGCGCTGCGCCAGCAGCACCGCGGCCTCGCGCTCGACCTGCACCCGGTGCTGCAGTTCCTCGACCGCCTTCATGCGCTCGGCCAGCGCGGCCTTGAGGCCGGCCAGCGGCTCGCGCGACAGCGGCGCGCCGGCCTTGGCGGCATCGCGCTGCCAGGCCATGGCGTCGGCCAGGTTCAGGCGCGGCTGCGCGATCAGGGCCTGGGCCTTCGCGGCCCACTCCTCGGCGATCGCCTCCTGCGCCTTGGCGCGCTTGAGCTCGTCGAGCTTTTCCTTCAGCGCCTTGGCCGCGCCCTTGTCGCGGTGCGAGAGCTCGCGGTAGACCTCGGCCATGCTGTCGACCGAAGGCTCGGTGGCCAGCCACTCGCGCAGGCGCGAGGCACGCTCGCCCGAGGTCGGCGCGGTGAAGGCGCCGCCGGTGAGGGCGTCGAGTTGGGACAGGTCGGCGGGCTTGGCGGAAGGCTTGGAGGTATTCACGACGCGAAAGGTGTTCAGAAATTCTGGCTGCCGGCACTCGGGTGCCCGGCATGGGTAATTCGCTATTGTCGCCTGTCTTTGCCAGGCTGCACAACGCGGGCGGAGTCAGCGCTCATCGTCCGGCAGGAACAGCGCCTGCAGGTCGCTCAGGAAGTCGAAGCCACGCTCGGTCGGGCGCACCTGGCTGAGATCGCGCGTGATCCAGCCCCGGGCCTCGGCCTGCTGCAGCGCCGCCTGGATCCGGCTGGGCGGCATGCCGGTGCGCTCGGCGAACAGGGACAGGGGGAAGCCCTCGCGCAGGCGCAGCGCGTTGAGCATGAACTCGAACGGCAAGTCGGCCGGCGCGACCTCCTCCTCGCTCGCCACCGGCTGGCCGGCGAGGGCGTTGTCCATGTAGAGCCTGGGATCGCGCCAGCGCACCTGGCGCAGCACGCGGTGGGCGAAGCTGAGCTTGCCGTGCGCGCCCGCGCCGATCCCGAGGTAGTCGCCGAACTGCCAGTAGTTCCAGTTGTGGAAGCAGCGGTGGCCGGCACGCGCGTAGGCCGACACCTCGTAGCGCCCCAGCCCGGCCAGTGCGGTGCGCTCGGTGATGCGGTCCAGCATCGCGTAGGCCGTGTCCTCGTCCGGCACCTCGGGCGGGAACTTGGCGAAATAGGTGTTGGGCTCCAGCGTCAGGTGGTAGACCGACAGGTGCGGCGGACTGAAGCCCAGCGCCGCGTCGAGGTCGCGATCCAGTTCGGCCAGGGTCTGGCCGGGCAGCGCGTACATCAGGTCGATGTTGAAGGTCTCGAAATGGCGCGCGGCCTCCTCGAGCGCGGCGCGCGCCTGGCCCGAGCTGTGGACCCGGCCCAGGCGCTGCAGGAAGCGGTCGTCGAAGCTCTGCACGCCCACGCTCAGGCGCGTGACGCCGGCCTCGCGGAACCCCTTGAAGCGGTCCTTCTCGAAGGTGCCGGGATTGGCCTCGAGCGTGATCTCGGCGTCGGCCTCCAGCCGCAGCAGGGCGCGGATGTCGGACAGCAGCCGGTCGATCGCGTCGGGCGAGAACAGGCTGGGCGTGCCGCCACCGATGAAGACGCTGTGCACCGGACGGCCCCAGACCAGCGGCAGGCTGGACTCGAGATCGGCGCGCAGCGCCTGCAGGTAGCGCTCCTGCGGAAATTCGCCCTGGGCCTCGTGCGAGTTGAAGTCGCAATAGGGGCATTTCCTCAGGCACCAGGGCAGGTGGACGTAGAGCGTCAGCGGCGGCAGCGCTGACAGCTGCAGCTGGCCGGGGCGGTGCAGCTGGATGATGGACTGGCTCATGGCGGCGGGCGGCAGGGAGAAATCAGGCGGCGTACCAGCGCTCGCGCATCAGCGCCAGCATCGCGCGCGCGGCGCGGCCGCGGTGGCTGTTGGCGTTCTTGACCTCGTTGGGCAGCTGGGCGAAGGTCTGGCCGAACTCCGGGATGAACATCACCGGGTCGAAGCCGAAGCCGTTGTCGCCGATCGGCTGCTCGGTGATCAGGCCGGCGACGCGGCCGCTCGCGACCAGCGGCTCGGGGTCGTCGGCGCTGCGCACCGCAACCAGGGTGCTGACCATGGCCGCGCGCCGGTTGGACTGTCCCTGCAGCTGCTCGAGCAGCGCGCGCACGTTGTTGGCATCGCTCTTGGCGTAGCCGAACTGGGTGCAGTAGTAGGCCGTGTCGACGCCCGGCAGGCCGCCGAAGGCGTCGACGCACAGGCCGGCGTCGTCGGCCATCGCCGGCAGGCCGCTGAGCGCGGCGGCGTGGCGCGCCTTGGCCAGCGCGTTCTCGACGAAGGTGCGGTGCGGCTCGGGCGCCTCGGGAATGTTGAGATCGCCCTGGCGGACCAGCTCCACGCCGAGCACCGAGAACAGCTCCTGCAGCTCGGCGAGCTTGCCAGCGTTGTTGCTCGCCAGCACCAGTTTCTTGCCCGTCATGCGGCGTCTCCTTCAGGCGATGCCGGCGCCGGACAGCGCGGCCTGCTGCAGCGCGATCAGCTCGTTGATGCCCTTCTCGGCCAGCAGCAGCAGCTGGTTCATCTCCGCGCGGCTGAAAGGCACGCCCTCGGCCGTGCCCTGCACCTCGACGTAGTGGCCGGCGCCGGTCATGACCACGTTCATGTCGGTGTCGCAGGCCGAATCCTCGAGATAGTCCAGATCCAGCACCGGCACGCCGCCGACGATGCCGACCGAGATCGCCGCGACCGGATGCAGCACCGGACTTTGCTCCAGCTTGCCCTCGGCCAGCAGCTGGTGCACCGCGTCCTGGGCCGCGACGAAGGCGCCGGTGATCGCCGCGGTACGGGTACCGCCGTCGGCCTGCAGCACGTCGCAGTCGAGCGTGATGGTGCGCTCGCCGAGCGCCTTGAGGTCGAACACGGCACGCAGCGAGCGCCCGATCAGGCGCTGGATCTCCTGCGTGCGGCCGCTCTGCTTGCCCTTGGCGGCCTCGCGGCTGCTGCGGGTGTGGGTGGCGCGCGGCAGCATGCCGTACTCGGCCGTGACCCAGCCCTCGCCGCTGCCCTTCTTGTGCGGCGGCACCTTGTCCTCGACCGAGGCGGTGCACAGGACCCGGGTGTTGCCGAACTCGATCAGCACCGAGCCCTCGGCGTGCATGGTGTAGTGGCGGGTGATGCGCACCGGACGCAGCGAGTCGGCGGCGCGTCCGTCGGCGCGCACGGCCGGGGCAAAGGCGGAGGAGGTGTCGGACATGGGATTCAACTTTCAGGAAATGGGAATGCAGCCTGCCAGCGGGCGGCCGCGACCGGCCAGGGTTCAGGCATCGGGCGCCGGCTGGCCGCTCGCGCAGGCGTCGGGCGTCTCCCACTGCAGGGCCAGCAGGGACACATTGTCGCCGTGGCGCCCGCCGCGCTCCAGGGCAAGCTCGGCCAGCCCCGGCACGGCGCGCTCCAGCGGCCCCGCGCCCAGGCGGGCGGCGATGTCGCCGTCGTCGAGCACCGACCACAGGCCATCCGAGCACAGCAGCAGGCGGTCGCCCTCGCACAGGTGCGCCGGCCGGCCCAGATCGTACAGCGGCGGCGTGGGCGACCCCAGGCTGGTGAACAGCAGGCTGCGGTCGAGCCGCTGCGGCACGGACCTGAGCAGGCCGGCCTGCTCGCGCCAGGAATGGTCGCGCGTGCGCTCCAGCAGCCGGCCCGCGCGCACCCAGTACAGGCGCGAGTCGCCGACATGGATGGCGTGCAGCCAGCCGCCCTGCAGCAGCGCGGCCACCAGCGTGGTGCGTGGATTGTCGCTCAGCCCCTGACTGGCCGCGTAGTCTACGATGACCTGATTGGCCGCGTGCAGCGTGTGGACCAGGAAGTCCGGCACGTCGGCCAGCGCCGGCCTGGCCGCCGCGAGGAAGCGCTGGTTGAAGGTCTGGACCGCGAGCTCGGCCGCCTTCTCCCCGTCCGGGTGGCCGCCCATGCCGTCGGCCAGCACCAGCAGCGCCGCGTCGCGCGTGTAGCTGTAGCCCAGCCGATCCTCGTTGAGCGCACGCCCACCCTTGTGGCTGACCTGGTAGACCGAGAACTTCATAGCCCCTGGTAGCTCGAGCTCGCCTCGCGCGGGGCGGCACCGGCCGGCCGGCCAGCCAGGCCGTCGAGGCGCGAGCGCACCTTGTCGGCCAGCGTGGGTTCGCTGAACTCGCGCACCGCCTCGCGGTTGAGCTCCTTTTGCAGCGCGAAGACGGACTGCGGCCGCGCCAGCGGATCCATCTCCATGCACCAGTGCACCACGTCGATCAGGCGGTCCGAGTAGACGCCGCGCAGCCGCGCCAGCTCGAACGGCAGCCGGTCCTTCTCCTGCCGGGTGGGCACGTCGTCGGGCGGATAGCCGCGCATGCAGGCGTAGATGCAGGCGCCGATGGCGTAGATGTCGGTCCAGGGGCCGAGCTCCGCGTGGCGGCGGTACATCTCGGGCGCGGCAAAGCCAGGGGTGTACATCGGGCGCACGAAATCGCCCTCCTTGTTGAGCACCTCGCGCGCGGCGCCGAAGTCGATCAGCACCGCCTTGTTGTCGTCGGTGATGAAGATGTTGGCGGGCTTGATGTCGAGGTGCAGCATCTTGTGCTGGTGCACGATGCGCAGACCGCGCAGCACCTCGTCGAACAGCGAGCGTATCGTCGACTCCCGCAAGACCTTGGGCCGGCCGAGCTCGCGCGCCGCGATGACGAAATCCTGCAGCGTGGCGCCCTCGAGGTAGTTCATCACCATGTAGACGGTCTCGTTCTCGCGGAAGAAGTTGAGCACGCCGACCACCGAGGGGTGGGAGATCTGCGCCAGCGCCCGCCCCTCCTCGAAGAAGCTCCTGAGCCCGAGACGGTAGAGCGAGAGCTTGTCGGGCGCCACCACCGGCAGCAGCTCGCCGGACGTGCGCGTGGCCAGCGAGGCGGGCAGGTATTCCTTGAGCGCGACCTTCTGGCCGCTGGCGTCCAGCGCCAGGTAGACCAGGCCGAAACCGCCCGCCGCGAGCTGGCGCAGCACGCGGTAGCCGCCGATGCGGGTGTCCGCGGGCAGCGGTGCGGGCCTGGTCTTTGACATAATCGAAGGATTTGCAACCTGCAGCGGTTGCACACGAACTGCGAGAGTTGAAATGCCAGTTTACAGCATGACCGGCTATGCCACGGCCCAAAGCCAGCCCCCCGGTCCAGACACCGCCACCCCCGCTGGCACGCCCGCGCTGGGCCTGGAAATCCGCTCGGTCAACAGCCGCTTCCTCGACCTGGGCTTTCGGCTCTCGGACGAGCTGCGCCCGGCCGAACCCGCCCTGCGCGAACTGATCGCCGGCCGCGTCAAGCGCGGCAAGGTCGAGCTGCGCGCCTGGATCGAGGGCCGCGGCGACGGCGCGCTGCGCGCCCCTGGCATGGCAGAAATGCAAAAGCTGATCGCCGCGCAAGACCAGGTGCTGAGCTGGATGCCGCAGGCACGCCAGCTCTCGGTGCACGAGGTGCTGCAGGCGCTGGGCCGAGGCGCCCCCGCGCCCACCGGCCTGGGCGAGACCCTGCTCGAGCTGGCGCGCGGCGCGCTGGACGAGTTCACCGCCTCGCGCGAACGCGAGGGCGCGCGCCTGAGCACCATGCTGCTCGACCGCGTCGCGCAGCTGCGCGCCCTGGCCGCGCAGGCCCAGCCCATGGTGCCGCAGCTGGTCGAGCTGCAGCGCCAGCGCTTCCTGGAGCGCTGGAACGAGGCCCTGGGCACGGCCCAGGCCGACACCGCCGCGACAGCCGCGCAGGAGCGCGCGCTGGCCGAGGCCACCGCGTTCGCGATCCGCATCGACGTCGCCGAGGAGCTGACCCGGCTGCAGTCCCACCTCGACGAGATCGAGCGCCTGATCAAGAAGGGCAGCGAAGTCGGCAAGCGCCTGGACTTCTTCATCCAGGAACTGCACCGCGAGGCCAACACCCTGGGCAGCAAGTCCTCCAGCCTGGAGCTGACCCGGATCTCGGTCGACATGAAGGTGCTGATCGAGCAGATGCGCGAGCAGGTGCAGAACCTCGAATGACAGACAAGAACATGGATTACCCCGGAAACCTCTACGTCGTGGCCGCACCCAGCGGCACCGGCAAGTCCAGCCTGGTCAAGGCCCTGCTGGAAGTCGATTCGCACATGGAGCTGTCGGTGTCGCACACCACCCGCGCGCCGCGCGGCCAGGAAGTGCACGGGCGCGAGTACTACTTCACGAGCAACGAGGAGTTCGACCGCATGGTCGAGGCCAGCGCCTTCGTCGAGTGGGCCCAGGTGCACGGCAACCGCTACGGCACCTCGCGCAAGGCGATCGAGGACAAGATCGCCGCCGGCGCCGACATCGTGCTCGAGATCGATTTCCAGGGCGCGGTCCAGATCAAGGACAAGTTCCCGAACGCGGTGCTGATCTTCATCCTGCCGCCAAGCTGGCCCGAGCTGCGCGCGCGCCTGATGCGGCGCAACGAGGACTCGGAGGAAACCATAGAGCTGCGCATGAAGAACGCGGCCGAGGAGGTGGCGCAGGTCGACAAGTTCGACTTCGTTATAATCAATGAACTGTTCGAGCGTGCGCTTTTCGACCTCAAGGCCATCGCGCATGCGCAGCGGCTCAAGGTGGCCGCCCAGCGGCGCGCCCGCGCCGATACCTTCCGCGCGCTCAATATCCTTTGAATTACCGGCCTTAGCGCCTATTACGGAGCCCCGCCATGGCACGCATCACCGTTGAAGACTGTCTGGAAAAGATCCCCAACCGCTTTCAGCTCGTGCTGGCCGCGACCTACCGCGCACGCATGCTGAACCAGGGCCACAGCCCCAAGATCGAGACCAAGAACAAGCCCTGCGTGACCGCCCTGCGCGAGATCGCCGAAGGCAAGGTCGGCCTGGAAATGCTCAAGAAAGTTCCGGCCTGACGTCATCGTCTCCCGGAAAAAGCACCGCAGCCGCGGTGCTTTTTTCTTTTTCCGCGCGCATTTCTACCGTATCCACCGGAAAGGCGCCAAACTTCTGCCATTCAGGCTAAAGTAACCGCATGCAGCAGGACGCCACCATGACTCCGCCCCTCAGCCCCGCGCAGGCGGCTGCCAGCGCCGCCAGCTTTGCCGCCCTGGAAGCCTGCCTGGACTACCTGGGTGAGGGCGAGATCGAGCAGGTCAGGCGCGCCTACCGCTTTGCCGACGCGGCCCACCTGGGGCAGTTGCGCAAGAACGGCGACCCCTACATCACGCACCCGATCGCGGTCGCCCAGCAGTGCACCGAGTGGAAGCTCGACGCCCAGGCGCTGTCGGCGGCGCTGATGCACGACGTGATGGAGGACTGCGGCGTCACCAAGCTCGACCTGGTCGAGCGCTTCGGCGCGCCGGTGGCCGAACTGGTCGACGGACTGACCAAGCTCGAAAAGCTCGAATTCCACAGCCGCGAGCAGAACCAGTCCGAGTCCTTCCGCAAGATGCTGCTGGCGATGGCGCGCGACGTGCGCGTGATCCTGATCAAGCTGGCCGACCGCACCCACAACATGCGCACCATGGGCGACATGCCGCGCAGCAAGTGGGGCCGCATCTCGCGCGAGACGCTCGAGATCTACGCGCCGATCGCGCACCGCCTGGGCCTGAACCACAGCTACCGCGAGTTGCAGGACCTGTCCTTCAAGCACCTCCATCCCTGGCGCTACGAGGTCCTGGGCAAGGCGCTGACCAAGTCGCGCAACCGCCGCAAGGACCTGATCGCGCGCGTGCGCGGCGAGCTCGAGTCCGCCTTCGCGCAGCGCGGCATGGAGGTGCGCATACGCGGACGCGAAAAGACCCTGTTCTCGGTCTACCGCAAGATGCGGCTCAAGCACCTGTCGTTCGCGCAGGTGACCGACATCTACGGTTTCCGCATCGTGCTGACCGACCTGATCGACTGCTACACCGCCCTGGGCGTGCTGCACCAGCTCTACAAGCCGCTGCCGGGCAAGTTCCGCGACTACATCGCGATTCCCAAGATCAACGGCTACCAGTCGCTGCACACGACCCTGGTCGGCCCGTTCGGCACCAACATCGAGTTCCAGCTGCGCACGCCCAGCATGGACGTGGTGGCCGAGTCCGGCGTGGCCGCGCACTGGCTCTACAAGGCCAGCGAGCCCGACGGCCCGGCGTCCAAGGACCTCAACACCCAGTGGCTGCAGTCGCTGCTCGACATCCAGCAGGAGACGCACGACGCGGCCGAGTTCTGGGACCATGTCAAGATCGACCTCTTCCCCGACGACGTCTACGTCTTCACCCCCAAGGGCCGCATCATGTCGATGCCGCGCGGCGCGACCGTGATCGACTTCGCCTACGCGATCCACAGCGACGTCGGCCACCGCGCGATCGGCGCCGTCGTCAACCAGGAGCATGTGGCGCTGCGCACCGAGCTCAAGAACGGCGACGTGGTCGAGATCCTGACCTCGCCGCACGCCAAGCCGAATCCGGCCTGGCTCAGCTTCGTGCGCACCGGGCGGGCCCGCTCCAAGATCCGGCATCACCTCAAGACCATGGAGCTCGCCGAGTCGCGCGAGCTTGGCGGGCGGCTGCTGCTGCAGGCGCTGCGCGCCGAGGGCATCGCCAGCCTACCCGGCCCGGAGCAGCACGCGCTGTGGGACAAGCTGCTGCGCTTCACCGGCAACCGCAACCGCGAGGAGCTGCTCGGCGACATCGGCCTGGGCAAGCGCATCGCCAGCATGGTGGCGATCAAGCTGGCCGCCTTGCTGGCCGAAGCCGGCCACAAGCCCGACGCCCTGCTGCTGACCCAGGAACGCTACGCCACGCACCACGAGCAGATCAGCCAGGGCGTGCTGGCGCTCGACGGCAGCGAGGGCGCCTCGGTGCAGTACGCCAGCTGCTGCCATCCGATACCGGGCGACGCCATCGTCGGCTACCTGGGCCGCGGCGAGGGCCTGGTCGTGCACACCGACGACTGCCCGGTGATCCAGAAGCAGCTGCTGCGCGACAGCGAGCGCTTCGCCGAGGTCGAATGGGCCGAGGAACCGACCCGGCCCTTCGAGTCGGCGGTGCTGGTCACCATGAACAACGAAAAGGGCGTGTTGGCCAAGGTGGCCGCGGCGCTGGCGGCAGCCGAGGCCGACATCACCCACGTGCAGATGGGCGACGAGCCGGTACAGACCCTGTTCGACATCCGCTTCACGGTCGCGGTGCGCGACCGCGTGCATCTGGCCCAGGTGCTGCGCAGCCTCAAGCGCACGCCCTCGGTGCTGCGGGCCCAGCGCGAGCGCCCGGCCCGCGCCGGCCATCACCCGGCCTGAGCGGGCGGGCGGCTCAGGCCGCCGGCGCCGGGTAGCCGACCTCCAGGATCTCGAGGTTTTCCCAGACTGTCAAACATCTAAAATATTTCAAATCAAAAACAGTCATCGGCCTTCCGGCGATCAAGAATGCCCAGCAACTTCAGCTTTCTTGCCGAACATTCGCCACTGCTCGCCGAACTGGGCGCCACGGCAGAGAAGCTCTATCCCTTCGACCCCGCCAGCTGCGTGCTCAAGCTGCGCTTGCTGGCCGAGACCCTGACCCAGGAAGTGGCCTCCCGCATCGGGCTGCGGCTGATGCAGCCCACCCAGGCCGAGCTGCTGCGTGCCGTGGACCAGCGCCTGAACCTAGACCCGCAGGTGCGGCAGATGTTTCACCTGCTGCGCCAGCGCGGCAACGAGGCGGCCCATCAGGTAGACCACCGTATTGGCTACCGCGAAGGCATGGAAGCGCTGAAAGTGGCCCGCGAGGTGGCACTGTGGTTCCATCGCAGCTTTGGCACTGCGCCTGACTTCAAACCGGGGCCCTTTGTCCTGCCGGATGACCCGAGCCAGAAACTGGCTACGCTGCAGCAGCAAATCAACGCACTGCAGCAGGACCTGCAAGAAGCCCAGACAACCAAGGCGGCACAAGCCCTGCTGACGCAGTTGCTCGAAGACCAGGCTGCCCAGGAACGTGTCCTAGCTGCACGCGCTGCCGAAGAGCGAAAGGTGTATGAGAGCCTGGCCGAAGAAGCCAGCGCCCGGTACGCCGAGCTGAAAGCCGAGTTCGATGCCCGGCTGCAGGCCAGCAGCGCCCAGCCCGACACCACGAACGCCAAGGACCTGCAGGCCTTCGCCCAGCGTGCTGCACAGGCCGCGCAGAAGGTGTCCATGGACGAAGCCACCACCCGGCTGCTGATCGACCAGATGCTGAGCAATGCTGGCTGGGAGGCCAACACCCTCGAACTGAGCCATGCCCAGGGGATCCGGCCCGAGCGTGGCCGTCACCGGGCCATCGCCGAATGGCCCACCCAGGGCAAGCAGAGTGCGGACTACATGCTGTTCGCGGGCCTGACCCCGATTGCGGCGGTGGAGGCCAAGCGGCTCAACGTCAACGTGGCCGGCAAGATTGCCCAGGCCGAGCGTTATGCCCGTGGGCTGGCGCTGGAGCCTGAGCACGATGCCGCCTGGCGCACCGAAGGACGCAGCGGCCCCTGGCCCGACGGACAAGGCGGGCTGTTCCAGGTGCCTTTCGTCTATTCGTGCAACGGCCGCCCGTTCGTCAAGCAAAGCCCGGAAGCCAGCGGCACCTGGCACCGCGACGTGCGCCACCCCTCCCACCTGGCCAAGCCCCTGCAGGGCTTTCACTCGCCCGAGGGCTTGCTCGACCTGCTCAAGCGCAGCCGCGAGGCTGCCGAAGCCAAGCTGCGCCAGGAGAGCTTTGCCTACCTGGGCCTGCGCGATTACCAGCAAAAGGCCATCGCGGCGGTCGAAGCCGCCCTGGCCAAGGGACAGTCCAACTGCCTGCTGGCCATGGCCACCGGTACCGGCAAGACGCGGACCATCATCGGGCTGATCTATCGCTTCCTCAAGGCCGAGCGCTTTCGGCGCATCCTGTTCCTGGTGGACCGCACCGCTTTAGGCCAGCAGGCGCTGGATGCCTTCAACGAAGCCCCGCTGGAGCTCAGCCAGCCGCTGTCGAAGATCTACAACATCGCCGAGCTGGGCGACATGGCGCACGAGGCTGAAACCCGCGTGCAGGTGGCGACCGTCCAGGCCATGGTCAAGCGCACCTTCGCCAGCGACAACCCACCCGCGCTCGATGCCTTCGACTGCATCATCGTGGACGAGGCCCACCGGGGCTACACCCTCGACCAGGACATGACCGAGGGCGAACTGGCCCTGCGCGACCAGAGCCAGTACCTGAGCACCTACCGGCGCGTGCTGGACTACTTCGACGCGGTCAAGATCGGCCTGACCGCCACCCCGGCGCGCCACACCACCGACATCTTCGGCAAGCCGGTTTACACCTACTCCTACCGCGAGGCAGTCGCCGACGACTGGCTGATCGACCACGAGCCGCCCATTCGCTACCAGACGCTGCTGACCCAGAAGGGCATCCACTTCGACAAGGGCCAGCAGGTCGAGGCCATCAACCTGGCCACCGGCGAGGTCGAATCCGCCGAGCTGGACGACGAACTGAACTTCGAGCTGGAGAGTTTCAACCGCCGCGTCATCAACGAGGACTTCAACCGCGTCATCTGCGAGCAGCTGGCCCAGGAGCTGGACCCGATGGGCGAAGAGAAGGCCATGATCTTCTGCGCCACCGATGCGCATGCCGACATGGTCAAGCGCCTGCTGGGAGACGCCTTCAAGGCGGTGCACGGCGAGCAGTACAACCAGGCCGCCGTGGAAAAGATCACCGGCGCCTCGGACAAGGTGGACCAGCTGATCCGGCGCTACAAGAACGAGCGCTTCCCCACCATCGCCATCACGGTGGACCTGCTGACCACCGGCATCGATGTGCCACCCATCTGCCACCTGGTATTCCTGCGCCGGGTCAAGAGCCGCATCCTGTACGAGCAGATGATCGGCCGCGCCACCCGCCGCTGCGATGACATCGGCAAGACCGTGTTCAAGATCTACGACCCGGTGGACCTGTACGCCTCGCTGCAGGCGGTCAACACCATGCAGCCGCTGGTGAAGGACCCCAATATCACGCTGGAGCAGCTGATCGACGAGCTCAACCATCCCGCCTCCTACGAGACGGCCGGCAGCAGTCCGGGCAGCACCCATGCCCACGACGTGCTCGACCAGCTCAACCAGAAGCTGATGCGCGTGCTGCGCGACGCCCAGCACAAGGCCGACAAGAAGCCCGCACTGAAGGAACGGCTGGGCCAGCTGGAACAGCAATGGGGCGTGGCCCCGAAAGACCTGCACCGCCACCTGCACAAGCTGGCGCAGGAGGCAGGCCCCCGGGCGGCGGCAGACTTCCTGCGCCAGCACACCCAGCTGCTGGTTCAGATTGCCGAGGTCAAGCAGCTGCTGGGCACCAGCTACATGCCCGTCATCTCCAAGCATGCGGACGAACTGAAAGAGCGCACCCAGAGCTGGGGCAGCTACGCCAAGCCCGAGGACTACCTGGACAGCTTTGGCGACTTCGTGCGCCAGCAAGTCAACCATTCGGCGGCCATGGCCACGGTGGTCAACCGCCCCAAGGACCTGACCCGCACTCAGCTCAAGGAAGTGCGCCTGCTGCTCGACGGCGCGGGCTACTCCGAAGCCAAGCTCAAGGCCGCGTGGCGCAACCAGAGCAACCAGGACATTGCCGCCGGCATCATCGCCTACATCCGCCAGGCGGCATTGGGCGAGGCGCTGCTGCCGTTCGAGCAGCGCGTGACCCGTGCCATGCAGAAGATCTACGGCCAGCACGCCTGGACGCCGGTGCAGCGCAAATGGCTGGAGCGGCTGGCCAAGCAGCTCACGCACGAGCTGGTGATCGACCACGACCTTGTCAACCACGCCTTTGCCAACGACGGCGGCGCCAAGCAGCTCGACAAGCTGCTGGGCGGCCAACTGGAGGAGGTGATGGGCGAGCTGGCGTCCGGTCTGTGGCCGCAGGCGGCGTGAGCCTTTACGGCTGGTTCAACCCCATCAAATTCCAAATCAGACGATTTATTTTTCCAATTTGGACGAATTTTTAATCCATAATGGACGATATTTTCTTCCTAGATGGACGATGCGATGGCCCGACTAGCCGCCTCCAAAACAGCCGCTACGCCTCAAGCTGGCGTGATCGAGCGACACCTCGCTCCAATGGTCGAAGAATCGCTGCAGGACACCCCCGCCGTACTGATCAACGGACCGCGCCAATGCGGCAAGACCACGCTGGTGCAGCAATTCGCCGGGCCCATGCAATACCTCACGTTGGACGACCCGACGCTGCTCGCCGCCGCACAGCAGGACCCGCTGGGTTTCGTCCGCCGACTTGACCGAGCCATCATCGATGAAGTACAGCGCGCGCCACAGCTGTTGCTAAGCCTCAAGCTCGTCATTGACCAAGACCGCCGTCCCGGCCGCTTCCTGCTGACGGGGTCAGCCAACCTCATGACCTTGCCGCAGATTGCCGACAGTCTGGCTGGTCGCATTGCCCTGCACACCTTGCTGCCGCTGTCGCAATCTGAGCTGCAAGGCCGTCACAACGACTTCCTGCAGCGTGCCCAGGAACAGGATTGGCCTCTGACCCACCCCAGCTGGACTCAAGCACAGGATGACACCGTCACCCATGTGCTCGCGGGCGGCTACCCCGAAATGCGCCAGCGCCCCACTGCCGCACGCCGCCAGGCCTGGGCCAAAGCCTATATCCAGACCCTGGTGGAACGGGACGTGCGCGACATAGCGCAAATCGAGCAACTCCATCAGATGCCGCAACTGCTGGCCGTCGCGGCTGCGCACTGCGGCCAATTGTTCAACGCCTCCCAGATCGGAGGCCAGCTCGGACTCAACAGCAAGACCGTTGACAAATACCTCGGCATTCTGGAAAAGTTGTTCCTGGTCCAGCGCCTGCCTGCCTGGAGCCGCAACGAACTCAGCCGTCTCATCAAGACACCCAAGCTGCACTTTCTGGACGCCGGACTGCAAGCCACACTCACCCGGCTGACGCCAGAACTGCTGCTCACCGAACGCGCCCGCTGGGGCGCCACGCTCGAAACCTGGGTCTATGCCGAACTGCACAAGGCTCTCGCCCTTAGTCCCGAGAACTGGTACCTCTCGCACTACCGCGACAAAGATCAGGTCGAAGTGGACTTCGTGCTCGAAAACACCATGCGCCAGCTCATCGGCATCGAGGTCAAGGCCGCTGCGACCGTGCTGCCGCAGGACTTCAAGGGTCTCAAACGCCTGCAGGCCCAGGCTGGCGACAACTTCATCACCGGCATCGTGTTGTACGACGGGATGAAAGCCCTCCCCTTCGGGGAGGGTCTCTGGGCGGTGCCGCTCAGCGCGCTGTGACGCTGCTTTGCAGACGCAGCATCACACAAAAATTCCGAATTACAGAGAACCCCCATGGAAGTCAAAGCACAGGTACACAACATCTCGCGACTGAGGGACCCTGCTGGAGAGCACCATCAACCAGGCCGTGGCCAAGCACAACAACCTGAGCGGCTCCTGGTTTGCTGACAAACAAGGCGAATACGCCAGCTCGAGCCTGCTAAGCACCCAACTGCTGAACCACGACTTCTCCATCGGCGTAAACACCGCAGTCAACAAGGTCAAGTCCGACTACGGCTTCAACTTCGATACATGGGATGCAAATGCCATTCAACGACGTCAGGCCTTATTGCTGGAACTGGCCCTGGACACCTGGACCATCAACAATCGCCGTTTGGACACATACTGATCGTTCACATGACCACCCAAGACATCGTCCAGAAGCTCTGGAACCTCTGCGACGTGCTGCGCGACGACGGCATCAACTACAGCAACTACGTGACCGAGCTGGTGCTGCTGCTGTTCATCAAGATGGAGTACGAGAACGCCGAAAGCGGCCTGCTGCAGAAGCACCGGCTGCCGGACTACGCCCGCTGGCCGCAGCTGCGCGACAAGAGCGGCCTGAACCTGCTGCACCACTACCGCGAAACGCTGTTCAAGCTCTCGACCAGTGACGATAAGCTGATCTCCGCCATCTACGCCGATGCCCAGTCCAGCATCAAGGAGCCGCGTCACCTGGAGCAGCTGGTCAAGAGCCTGGACGGCATCGACTGGTTCAGCGCGCGCCAGGACGGGCTGGGCGACCTGTACGAAGGCCTGCTGGAGAAGAACGCGAGCGAGACCAAGAGCGGCGCCGGCCAGTACTTCACACCGCGGCCGCTGATCGACACCATCGTGCAGGTGCTCAAGCCCCAGCCCGGCGAAACCGTCCAGGACCCGGCAGCGGGCACGGCCGGCTTTTTGATCGCGGCCGACCGCTACATCAAGGATCATACCGACGACCTCTACGACCTGGACGAGAAGCAGCGCCAGTTCCAGCGCAACCAGGCCTTCCTGGGCATGGAATTGGTGGCCGGCACGCGCCGGCTAGCGCTGATGAACTGCCTGCTGCACGGCATCGAGGGCGACGACGAGGGCGTGGTGCATGTCGGCAACACCTTGGGCAGCGCGGGCAGTGCCTTGCCCAAGAGTCAGATCATCCTGAGCAACCCGCCGTTCGGCACCGCCAAGGGCGGCGGCGGCCCCACCCGCGACGATTTGACCTTTGCCACCAGCAACAAGCAGCTCGCCTTCCTGCAGCACATCGTGCGCCACCTGCGCGATGGCGGCCGTGCCGCCGTGGTGCTGCCCGACAACGTGCTGTTCGAGGCCGGCGTGGGCGCCGACATCCGGCGCGACCTGATGGACAAGTGCCGCCTGCACACTGTTCTAAGACTGCCCACCGGCATCTTCTACGCCCAGGGCGTGAAGACCAACGTGCTGTTCTTCCAGAAGGTCAGCCAGGCCGCCACAGGCAGCACCCAGGAAGTCTGGGTGTACGACATGCGCGCCAACGCGCCCAAGTTCGGCAAGCGCACGCCGCTGACGCATGCCCACTTTGCCGACTTCATGGCCGCCTATGGCGAGGATGCCAACGGCCTGAGCGAGCGGCAAGACCAGGGCGAGCAGGGGCGCTTGCGCCGCTTCAGCCGCGAGTGGATCACAAAAGAGAAAGGCGACAGCCTGGACATTGCCTGGCTGAAGGACGACAGCACCGAAGATGCCGCCGACCTGCCCGAACCGACCGTGCTGGCCCGCGAGGCCATGGAGGAGCTGAACGGGGCGATCGAGGAGCTGGAGGCGATTCTGGCGGAATTGGGCGAAGCCCAGGAGGCCGCATGACCGCACTTTCGCAGCACACGGACTATCGGCAGGGACTGGAAGAGATAAAACGGCGGATTCAGTCAGCGCAAACCCGCGCTGTGCTGGCCGTCAACACAGAACTTCTCCAACTGTACTGGGATATCGGCCAGCGACTGGTGGAATGGCAAACACAGCGCGATTGGGGCAGTGCCGTGGTGGAGCAAATGGCCAAGGACTTGCAGGCCACCTACCCAGGCATCAAGGGCTTTGCACGCAGCAGCCTGTTTGCCATGCGTCAGTTCTATGCCTTCTTTAGCCCGCAGCACGCATTTGTCCCACAGCCTGTGGGACAAATGCCGTGGGGGCATGTCCGTATCCTGCTGACCAAGGTCAAGTCGCCAGAGCTGGCGCTGATCTATGCCCAGGCATGTGCACACCACGGGTGGAGCCGCAATGTGCTGGAGTGGCAAATTGAGCATGGTTACCACGAGCAGGCTGGACAGGCCGTGGCCAACTTCGCCCAAACCCTGCCCGCCCCGCAGTCTGAACTGGTGCAGCAAAGCCTCAAGGACCCGTATGTGTTCGATTTTCTGACGCTGCAACCCGATGCCGTAGAGCGTGACATCGAAAACCAACTGGTGGCACAAATCACCCGCTTTTTACTGGAGCTGGGCAAAGGCTTCGCATTCCTGGGGCGGCAATATGCGCTACAGGTCCACGGGCGCGACTACTTCCTGGACCTGTTGTTCTATCACGCCCGCCTGAAGTGCTATGTGGTCATCGAACTCAAGGCCGGAGCCTTCAAGCCGGAGTATGTGGGCAAGCTCAACTTCTACCTGTCGGCGGTGGACGATCAACTGCGCACCGAAGGCGACCAGCCGACCATCGGCCTCATCCTGTGCAAAGACAAGCACCGGCTGGATGTGGAGTACGCCTTGCGAGACATCAACAAGCCCATGGGCGTGAGCTCATTCATCACCAAAGACATACCGTTGTCGGTGCAATCGCAGCTGCCCAGCGTGCAGGAAATTGAAGAGGAACTCCAGCAGATGGAACAAGGCCGTGCAGCATGGAGCCGCAATGAATAAGGTGGTTAGTGTGTCAGCACGCGAGGCCATGGCGGAACTGAACGGAGCGATCGAGGAGCTGGAGGCGATCTTGGCGGAGCTGGGTGAGGAGGTTCTGTGAGCACGCTTCCTGTCACTTGGCTGGAAACCAGCTTGGGAACTGTTACTCCATACGGAACTACTTTCAAAGCAGAAATCGAAGAAATCATGCCCGACACCTGGGTGCTTGAACTCGAAGACATCGAAAAAGACACGACCAAGGTGCTACAACGGCTCACATTCGCTGAACGGCAATCGAAAAGCACGAAGAATCGCTTTGAAGCAGGCGATGTGCTCTACGGAAAGCTTCGCCCGTACCTCAACAAGGTAACTTTTGCAGACCGCTCGGGGGTTTGCAGCACTGAGATCGTCCCGATCAAGCCAAACGAGGTAGTCAACGGACGCTATTTGTTTCATTGGCTGCGCCATCCGCAGTTCTTGTCGTACGTGACCGAGGTCAGCCACGGCGTGAACATGCCGCGTCTCGGCACCGAAGCAGGTAGGCAAGCGCCTTTCGTCCTGGCGCCGCTGAACGAGCAAAAATGCATCGCCGACAAGCTCGACACCGTCCTGACCCGCGTGGACGCCGTCAACGCCCGTCTGGCCCGCGTCGCGCCCATCCTCAAGCGCTTCCGGCAGTCGGTGCTGGCGGCGGCCACGTCGGGAAGGTTGACGGAGGATTGGCGAGGTGCCCACGACGTCAAGCAGTTAATCTGGCAGGAACTGACCATCGGCACCATCGCATCGGACCTGCGCTATGGCACATCCAAAAAGTGCGATTACTCGGAAACTGGCACCGGAGTTCTTCGCATCCCCAACATTGCCGAGAATGGAAATATTGATCTTTCCGACCTGAAGAGGGCGGATTTTGATCAAGTTGAACTACAAAAGCTGTCACTGCGAGCGGGAGATATTCTCGTCATTCGTTCGAATGGCAGCGTTGATCTGGTAGGAAAAGTCGGGGTCGTTGATTCCACCCAAGAAGGACTGCTGTTCGCCGGCTACCTGATGCGTTTGCGCGTCAATGAGTCCATGGTATTGCCTCGCTTTGCCTATATTTCGTTGACGGCGCCCCAGCAGCGCGTGCGCATCGAGCAGACAGCAAAGTCAACCAGCGGGGTTAACAACATCAACTCGGAGGAGCTGCGCGGATTGCCTATATCGCTTCCACCGCTCGACGAGCAGGCCGAAATCGTCCGCCGAGTCGAAACCCTGTTTGCTTTCGCCGACCGCCTCGAAGCCCGCTTGAAGGCCGCGCAGACCGCCACCGAGCGCCTAACCCCTGCCCTGCTGGCCAAGGCTTTCC
>JBEEPT010000194.1:0-2886 GCA_041190985.1 Pseudomonadota bacterium | reverse complement strand
TCAGCAACGCCCCGACCAGCAACAAGGCCGTGCTGGTGACGGCCGAGCGGTTCATGTTCGCGCTCGGCGCCGGCGGCAACGCGCGTAAGGTGGCGTGGTCGGACCAGGAGAATAACACCGTCTGGACCCCTGCGGTCACGAACCAGGCCGGCGACTTCGAGCTCGAAACACTCGGCTCCATCGTGACGGCCAAGCGGTTGCGCGGCGTCAACCTGATATTCACGGACGTGGATGTGCATACGGCGCAGTATCAGGGGCCGCCGTTCGTGTACGGCTTTGAGCGCATCGCCACCGGCTGCGGCATCATCAGCGCCCAGGCCGTGGCGGCGGTGGAGTCGGTCGCCTACTGGTGGAGCCCGAGCGGGTTCTTCATGTACGACGGCTTCGTGCGCCCCATCAAGTGCGACGTGCTTGATTACGTCACCAAGAACCTCTCGCAGACGCAGCGCTCGAAGGTGTACGCCGTCGCCAACAACCAGTTCGGCGAGATCTGGTGGCTCTACCCTAGCTCCGCGAACAGCGAGTGCGACTCATACGTGTCGTACAATTACCGCGAAGGGCATTGGTCCATCGGTAGCCTCGCGCGCACCGCCGGCACGGACCGCGGCGTGTTCTCGTACCCGCTCATGGTCTCGACCGACGGTTACGTCTACGAGCACGAGGTCGGCGTCACCTACGACGGGATCGCCCCTTACGCGCGCAGCGGGCCGCTCGAGTTCGGCAACGGCGAGCGGCTGATGGTGGCACGGCAGGTCATCGCCGACGAGGACACGCAGGGCGCGGTGTCGTTGCAGTTCATTACCAAGTTCGCGCCGAATGGCGCAGAGACGACCAAGAGCTACACCATCGACTCGATCTACACCCCGGTGCGATTCACCGGGCGGCAGGTCGAGATGAAGGTGACGGGCGCGTCGCCGGCGACAGACTGGCGCGTCGGCACGATGCGGCTCGACGCCGTGGCCGGGGGTGAGCGGTGAAAGAGATCGACGGTATCGAGCACATCGCGCCCTTCCGCGAGCTTATCGAGCGCGCGCTGGCCGAAGGGTACGGGCAGATGGGATATACCGACGTGCTTGAGGGCATCGCGCGCGGCGAGTACCAGTTCTGGGCGTCGAACGATTCGTGCGTGGTGACGACCATCGACATCTTCCCGCGCATCAAGCAACTCACCGTCATCATCGGCGCGGGCGACCTGCGCGAGATCGACGACGTGATACGCCCGGCCATCGAGGCGTGGGCGCGGCACATCGGCTGCGACACGATGCTGATCATGGGACGCCCCGGCTGGCAGCGGGCGCTTGAGGGTTACAGACGCACCGCCGTGGTGCTCGAGAAAAAGCTATGAGCAATCTGTTCAAGTCAAAGAAAGAAGAAAAATCCACCACCGAGATCGACCCGAGGATCTACGAGAGCGTCCTGCGCAACTTGCAGTTCGCCGAAGAGGTCGCGGCAATCCCGTACCAGCCGTATACCGGCCTGATGGTCGCGCCGTTCACGCGCGACTACATGGCCGGCGAGGCGGCGACGCGGCGCATCGCCCAGGAGGGCGGCTTCGTCCCAGAGGTCGAGGCGGCGGCGCGCAGCGCGATGGGCCTGATGGGCTTCCAGCCCGAGCGCATCACGGCCGGACAGGTCGGGACACAGTTCGGTGCAGCGCCCATCGGCGCGTCGCTCGCCGGCGGCCCGGAGCGGGTCGGGGCGGGCGCCATCGGGACCACCTTCGGCGCGGCGCCCATCGGCGCGGAGCGCGTCGGGGCGGCGCTCGGGCGTGGCCCGGTCACGGTCGGCGCGGAGCGCCTCGGGACCACGTTCGCCCCGGAGCGCATCGCCGCGCGCGACATCGGCGCGTCGCTTGCGGGCGGCGTGCCGCAGGTCGGCGCCGGGCGCGTCGGCACGACCTTCTCGCCGGAGCGCATCGCCGCGGAGCGTGTCGGTGCGGCACTCGGCGGCGGGCCGCGCATGGTCAGCGCCGGGCGGGTCGGTGCGCAGTTCGCGCCCGAGCGTGTCACCTCTCGAGACATCGGAGCGTCGTTGACAGGTGGGCCGGAGCGCATTTCGGCAGGACAGATCGGGACGCAATTCGCCCCCGAGCGCGTGGCGGCGGGCCAGCTCGGGACCGCCTTCGCCGCGCGCGAGCTCGGCGGCCCGGGCGCGGCGCCCACGGCGGCGGCGGCCTCGGTGCTGGGCGCAGACCTTGGCGCCTACATTAACCCGTACCAGCAGCAGGTCATTGAGGCCGGGCTCGCGGACATCTCCCGCGCCGAGGAGCAGGCGCGCGCCGGGCGGGCCGCCCGCGCCACCGCCGCCCGCGCCTTCGGCGGCTCTCGGGCGGCCATTGAGGAGGGCATCGCCGCGGGCGAGGCGGCGCGCGAGCGCAACCGCTTCGTGGCCGAGCAGCGCGCGCGCGGCTTCACCGAGGCGGCGGCGATGCGCGAGGCGGACGTCGGCCGGCAGCAGCAGGCGGCGCTTGCCAACCAGGCGGCGGCGCAGAACATCATCGAGCTCGCGCAGCGCGGCCAGATCACGAACCAGCAGCGCGACCTAGAGCTCTCGCGGCTCGGGCTCACGGCGGGGCAGGCGAACATCGACGCGCAGATGCGCGCCGCGCTCGCAAACCAACAGGCGCAGCAGGAAGCGCAGCGCCTCGGTCTCACGGCTGGACAATCGAATGTGCAGGCTGCCCTTGAGGCTGCCCGCGCCAATCAAGCAGCCGTACAGCAGTACGCGCAGATGGGCTTGTCCGCCGAAGAGGCCAATCAACGAGCGGCTGCCGATGCTGCTGCGCGCAACCAGCAGGCCATGCTTGATGCGCAGCGCCTCGGCCTCACGGCCGAGACGACGAACGTGCAGGCGGCGCTCGAGGCCGAGCGCGCCAACCAGGCGGCG
>JBEEPT010000193.1:0-10610 GCA_041190985.1 Pseudomonadota bacterium | reverse complement strand
AACTCAACCCGGCCGAACTGCTGTGGCACGAATTGCGCCAGCGCTACCTCAGCAACAGGGTCTATGCCGACCTGCAAGAACTCGACTTGGCGCTGGAGGATGCCTGGAGGCGCCTGAGCGAAGAGCCCCAGCGCCTGCGGCAACTGATCAACTTCGACTGGATCCAGCAGGCCCTTGACTCACACAACCAAGGCCGAAACGAAGCTCCGGATACTTCTTGAGATCCGTATGACCCGGCTGCGGCTCACCGGCATCCTCTACTCGAGACAAAGCCCGGCCAGGGGAACCTGCCGGGCTTTTTCATGGGCACGATCGTGCCGCCCCACCAGAAGGGGGCGCGGGATCACCCCTCCCGGCGCAGCGCCGGGAACAGCACCACGTCGCGGATGCTCGGGCTGTCGGTCAGCAGCATGATCAGGCGGTCGATACCGATGCCGCAGCCGCCGGCCGGCGGCATGCCGTGCTCGAGCGCGCGCACGAAGTCGTGGTCGAAGAACATGGCCTCGTCGTCGCCGGCGTCCTTGTTCGCCACCTGGGCGTGGAAGCGCGCGGCCTGGTCCTCGGCGTCGTTGAGCTCCGAGAAGCCGTTGCCGACCTCGCGGCCGGTGATGTAGAGCTCGAAGCGCTCGGTGATGCTCGGGTCGGCGTCGCTGGCGCGCGCCAGCGGCGAGATCTCGGTCGGGTGGTTGCAGATGAAGGTCGGGTTCCAGAGCTTGTCCTCGACCGTCTCCTCGAAGTACATCACCTGCAGGCCGGCCAGGCTGCGGCTGTCCAGGCGGTCCTTGACCGGGTCCATGCCCAGCTTCTTGAGCTGCTGGATCAGCCAGTCGCGGTCGTCGACCTTGTCGCCGGCCTCGGTGTGCTTGAGGATGGCCTCGCGGATGGTCAGGCGCTCGAACGGTGCCTCCAGGTCCACGTCACGGCCCTGGTAGCTCAGCTGGGCGGTGCCGCAGACACGGCGCGCGGCGTGGCGGATCAGCTCCTCGGTGAAGGCCATCAGGTCGAGGTAGTTCCAGTAGCCCGCGTAGAACTCCATCATGGTGAACTCGGGGTTGTGGCGGACGCTGATGCCTTCGTTGCGGAAGTTGCGGTTGATCTCGAACACGCGCTCGAAACCGCCGACCAGCAGGCGCTTGAGGTAGAGCTCGGGCGCGATGCGCAGGAACATGTCCTGCTCCAGCGCGTTGTGGTGGGTGACGAAGGGCTTGGCATTGGCGCCGCCCGGAATCGGGTGCAGCATCGGCGTCTCGACTTCCAGGAAGTCGTGGCCCACCATGAACTCGCGGATGCTGGTCACGGCCAGGCTGCGCGCCATGAAGCGCTTGCGCGCCTGCTCGTCCATCATCAGGTCGACGTAGCGCTGGCGGTACTTGACCTCCTGGTCCTGGATGCCGTGGAACTTGTCGGGCATCGGGCGCAGGCTCTTGGTCAGCATGCGGATCTGGTCGGCCTTGATGGTCAGCTCGCCGGTGCGGGTCTTGAACAGCGTGCCCTCGATCGCGACGATGTCGCCCAGGTCCCAGTGCTTGAAGGCGCCATGCACCTCGGCGCCGACGCCGTCGTTGGTGATGTAGGCCTGGATGCGGCCGCCGGTCGGGCCGAAGGACGAGTCCTGCACGGTCGCGAAGCTGGCCTTGCCCATGATGCGCTTGAGCATCATGCGGCCGGCCACGCTCACGCGCACGGCCATGGGCTCGAGGATCTCGTTGCTCATGTGGCCGTACTCGGCCTGCAGTTGCTCGGCGCGCTGCTGCGGCTTGAAGTCGTTCGGGAAGGCCGGGCCCTGGCCGGCGGCCTGCGCCTCGCGCAGGGCCTTGAGCTTCTCGCGGCGCTCGGCGATCAGCTGGTTGTGGTCTTCGGCCGGGATGGCGTGGTGTTCTTGCGTCATGGAGCTGGGGGGTTGGGGCGTGCGCGGCCTGCGCACAAACCCCCTATTCTAATTTTTTGCGCGGCTGGCAGATCAATTCCGCCGGCACGCGCATCCTGACCGCGATCCCGCTCAGGCCGGCAAGTCGTTGGTGATCCGGGCAATCCCGGCGCCCGAGGTCTGCAGGCTGCCGGCAGCGGCGATCAGGGCAATGCGCCCGCTCCTTGGTGCGGTGACCGGCATTTCCATCTTCATCGCCTCCATCACGGCGATCAAATCGCCTTGCTGCACGACGGCGCCATCCGCCACCTTCCAGGTCTGCAGCGTGCCCGAGATCGGCGAGGGCACGAGATCCTGCGCGGCGGCGGCGGCGGGTGCCGGCTGGAGCGGGCCCTCGCCTGCCGGCAAGGCTTGCAGGCCGCGCATCAGCGCCATCGGCAGTCCCAGCGTCACGCGCCGGCCGTCGATCTCGAGCGCGGTACGCAGCAGGCCGGGATCAGGCACGGGCTCGACGCGCGCCGCGGCCGCCAGCGTGTTGGCGAAGTCGGTCTCGATCCAGCGGGTATGAACCCGGAATTCGTCTTGCGCGACGAAGTCCTCGTGCTCGATGACCGCACGGTGGAAGGGCAGCACCGATGCCACGCCCTCGATCGCGAATTCCTTCAGCGCCCGCCGCGCGCGCGCGATCGCCTGCTGGCGGGTGGCGCCGGTCACGATCAGCTTGGCCATCAGCGAGTCGAAGCTGCCCGGCACGGTGGAGCCCGACTCGACCCCCGTGTCGAGCCGCACGCCGGGGCCCGAGGGCGCCGCGAAGGACTTCACCAGGCCCGGCGTGGGCAGGAAGCCGCGCCCCACGTCCTCGGCATTGATGCGGAACTCGAAGGCATGGCCTTGCGGCGCGGGCGTCTGGGTGATGCTGAGCGGGAGGCCATCGGCGATGCGCAACTGCTCGAGCACCAGGTCAAGTCCGGTGGTCTGCTCGGTGACCGGGTGCTCGACCTGCAGCCGCGTGTTGACCTCGAGGAAGGAGATCGCGCCACTGCCGCTGAGCAGGAACTCCACCGTGCCGGCACTGACATAGCCGGCCTTGGCGCAGATGTCGTGCGCCGCCTGGTGGATGCGCGCGCGCTGCGCGTCGCTCAGGAAGGGCGCGGGTGCCTCCTCCACCAGCTTCTGGTTGCGCCGCTGCAGCGAGCAGTCGCGCGTGCCCAGCACCACCACCTGGCCATGCTGGTCGGCGATCACCTGCGCCTCGATGTGGCGCGGCCGGTCGAGGAACTGCTCGACGAAGCACTCGCCGCGGCCGAAGGCGGTGACGGCCTCGCGCACCGCGGACTCGTACAGCTCGACCACCTCGTCCATGCGCCAGGCCACCTTCATGCCACGGCCACCGCCGCCGAAGGCCGCCTTGATGATGATGGGCAGGCCATGCTGCGCCGCGAATGCCAGCACCTCGCCGGCATCCTTGACGGGCTCGGGCGTGCCGGCCACCAGCGGAGCCCCCACCCCGAGAGCAATCTTGCGCGCCTCGACCTTGTCGCCGAGCCTGGCGATGGCAGCGGGCGGCGGGCCGACCCAGATCAGTCCGGCATCGATGACGGCTTGCGCGAAGGCGGCGCTTTCCGACAGGAAGCCATAGCCCGGATGCACCGCGTCGGCACCACTGCGCCTGGCGACAGCGAGCAGCTTGTCGATGTTCAGGTAGCTGTCGGCGGGGCGGTCGCCCTCGAGGCCGTAGGCCTCGTCGGCCATGCGGACATGCAGGGCATCGAGGTCGGAGTCGGCATAGACGGCGACGGAGGCCACGCCGTAGTCGGCGCAGGCCCGGGCGATGCGGACGGCGATCTCGCCACGGTTGGCGATCAGGAGTTTTTTCATGATGAGGCTGTCGGTATGGGGTGGTGTCAGGCGCTGGCGCATTGCACGACCGCCTCGAAAGATCGGATGGGGTTGAAGCGCACCCAGGCGCCGACCGGAATCTGACCCGCGCGGTCCAGGTGATGGGGCGCCACGGCACCGACCACGGGGTAGCCGCCGGTCAGCGGATGGTCGGCCAGAAACAGCACCGGCTGGCCGTTCGGCGGCACCTGGATGGCGCCGGCGATGGTGCCTTCGCTCGGCAGCTCGCCGCTGATGGCGCGCGTCAGCGCCACCTGGCCCGCGAGCCGCAGGCCGACGCGGTTCGACTGCGGCGTCACCTGCCAGCGCTGCTGGCTCAGCAATTCGACTGCCTCGGGCGTGAACCAGTCGGTGCGCGGCCCGAGGACGATGTCGAGCACCACATCGGCCTGGGTGCCGGGCAGGTCGGCGGGCGCCTGCTCGGGCCGGCCGACCACGGCACCGCGCTGCACGGCGCGCACCGGCAACCGGTCGCCGGCGCTCACCGGAGGCGGTCCGACATGCGCCAGCGTATCGGTGGCGCAGCTGCCCAGCACGGGCCGGACATCGAAGCCGCCGCGCACCGCGACATAGCCGCGAGTGCCCGCCGCCGGCTCGCCAAGCGCCAGGATATCACCATCGGCCAGCGCGATCGGCTGGTAGCGCGCCGCCTGCCAGCAGCTGCCGCTGGCGCTCGTCACGCTCACCGGCAGTTCGGCGCCCGTCACGGCCACGACCGTCTCGCCCCGGCTGCGCAACCGCAGGCCGCCGTTGACCGTCTCGAGGCAGGCCGCGCCGGGCGCGTTGCCGACCAGGCGGTTGGCCGCCTTGCAGGCGGCGCGGTCCATCGCGCCCGATGCCGACACTCCTTGCCGCGCCTGGCCGCTGCGGCCCAGGTCCTGGAACAGGGTCTGCAGTCCCGCAGACAGCACTTCCAGCGCGGTGCCTGTGGCAGCCTGGCCATCGCCGGCCGGCAGACCGGAGCCGCTGGCAAGCTGGAGCGGCATGCCGGAGCCGGCCGATGACTGCGCCAGCTCAACAAACCGCACCCGGAAACCCGGCTGCAGCAGCGCGGGCACCTCGCGCGCGATGTCCCACATCGCCAGCGGCGTGGTGCCAATGATCTGCCAGCCGCCGGGGCTGGCCTGCGGATAGACGCCGCTGAAGCGGCCCGCGAGCCCCACCGCGCCGGCAGGAATGCGCGTGCGCGGGGTGCCGCGGCGCGGCACGTCCAGGCTTGGGTGTCCGCCCGTGAGGTAGGCGAACCCGGGCACAAAACCACAGAAGGCGACCCGATATTCGCTGCCGGTGTGGCGGCGCACGACTTCTGCCGGCGTGACACCAAGCAGCTCGGCGACCTCGGCCAGGTCGTCGCCGTCGTAGCGCACGGGAATCTCGACCAGCGTGCCGGCGCGCTCGACCGGCGCATTGACGTCGCGCCGCGAGATCTCGCGCACCAGTGCCGCCATCGATTGCACGGCCGGCTGGAAAATCACCATGACGGTACGCGCGGCTGGCACCAGCTCCTCGACGCCCGGTATGGGGGCGCTTTCGAGCGATGCCAGCAACGCCAGCGCCTGCTCGAGATCGTCGAGCTCGACCATCAGCGCGTCCAGGTTGACAGGGAGAAAGCGCATCATTGCTCTCCGGAGCTGCCGACGAAGGACTCGATCCTGACGCCGGCCTGTTCGAGACGGTCGCGCACCTGGCGCGCGATCGCGACGGCATCCGGGCTGTCACCATGCACGCAGACCGAGTCGGCCTGCAGGCGCACCAGGCTGCCGTCGATGGCCTCGACCACGCCCTCGCTGACCAGGCGCAGCATGCGCTCGGCGATCAGGGCCGGATCGTACAGCACCGCGCCCGGCTCGCGGCGCGAGACCAGTGCACCGGTCGGCGTGTAGGCGCGGTCGGCAAAGGCTTCCGCCACCACGCGCAGGCCCTGCTCCCGGGCCCAGCCGATCAGCGGCGAGCCAGCCAGCGCCACCAGCACCAGCGCGGGGTCGACCGCGCGCAGCGCCGTGATCACGTCGCGCGCCTGGCGCGCATCGTGGGCGATGGTGTTGTAGAGCGCGCCATGCGGCTTGACATAGCGCACGCGGGTGCCGGCGGCGGCGGCCAGCCCCTGGAGCGCGCCGATCTGGTAGATCACGTCGGCGACCAGGTCGGCGCTTTCGACGTCCATGTTGCGGCGGCCGAAACCGACCAGGTCGCGGTACGAGACATGCGCGCCCACTGCCACGCCACGCGCCTGAGCGGCCTTGAGCGTGCGCAGCACGCCGGCGGGGTCGCCCGCGTGGAAGCCGCAGGCCACGTTGGCGCTGCTCACGATGTCGAGCATGGCAGCGTCGTCGCCCATGCGCCAGGCACCCAGGCTCTCGCCGAGATCACTGTTGAGATCTATTTTCATCGTTGGATTCTTCGATGGGCCGGCGCAGGCATTGCGCTGGCAACTTGGGTTCAATGCAGCTGGCCGCCGGTTTCGCGCACATCGGCGCGCATTTCCAGTGCGGTGCGCAGTGCGACTTGCAGGCCGTGTATCTGCGTGTCCAGCGCCATGCTTGGCATGCCGGGGTGATGCGCGGCCAGTGCCGGCAGGGTCGGCAGATGAATGAAGCCGCCGCGCGCTGCGGCACCACCCACCGCCAGGCGATGCATCAATGCGTAGAAGACATGGTTGCACACAAAGGTGCCCGCGGTGTTGGAGACCGAGGCCGGCACATCCGCCGCGCGCATGGCGCGCACCATGGCCTTGATCGGCAGCGTGCTGAAATAGGCTGCAGGTCCATCCGTCGCCACGGCGATGTCCACGGGCTGGCGGCCGGCGTTGTCGGGAATGCGAGCGTCGTCCACATTGATCGCCACGCGCTCGGGCGTGATCTCGCTGCGGCCGCCAGCCAGTCCGAGACAGACCACCAGCGTGGGCTGCCATTGCTGCATGGCCTGCTCCAGACGCACGACGGCATCGCCGAACACGCAGGGCAGTTGCACGGCGCGCACCGTGGCGCCGCCATGCTGCCAACCGTCCAGCGCGCAGGCCACCTCCCACGAGGGGTTGAGGGGATCCTGATCAAACGGCTCGAAGCCGGTCAGCAAGAGGTTGGCAGACATGGGGCGGTGCTCCTGCTTGGGGTTCAGCGGTACATCAGGAAGTACATCAGGAAGACGTTGACCGTCAGCAGCGCCAGCGCGGTGGGCACCTGGGCGCGGATGACCGCGTTCTTGTCCTGCAGTTCGAGCAGCGCCGCCGGCACGATGTTGAAATTGGCCGCCATCGGCGTCAGCAGCGTGCCGCAGTAGCCCGACAGCATGCCGATGGCCGCCATCACCGCCGGATCGCCGTGGTAGACGCCCAGCAGGACGGGCACGCCGACGCCGCCGGTCATCACGGGGAAGGCGGCGAAGCCGTTGCCCATGATGATGGTGAACAGCGCCATGCCCACCACGTAGACCGAGACCGCCACGAAGCGGATGTCCATGTTGATGTAGCTGGTGGTGACATGGGCCACGGCCTTGCCGACGCCGGCATCCGAGAACACCAGGCCCAGCATGCCCAGCATCTGCGGCAGCACCAGCGCCCAGCCCAGCGCATCGGTCAGACGGCGCGACTCGCGCAGCCCCTGCACCGGTGTCTCGCGCGTCAGCCAGCAGGCCAGTGCCAGCGACAGCACGCAGCCCACGCCCAGGCTCACCAGCGTGGCGTTCTTCGGGTCGAGCAGCGGCACGCCGCCGAAGCTCAACTGCTTGGCCGACAGGCTGCCGATCATCGTCACGAGCGGAATCGCCAGCGCCGGGATGAACAGCTTGTTGCCGAGCCGCTTGGCGCTTTCCAGGTAGGCCGCCGGGCTACGCTCGGGTTGGCGACCCGCGCTGACGCCACCAACGCCGGCGATCAGCGCCATCACGACCGCGCCAGCGCCCACCCACATCGGGGGCAGCTGTTCACCAACCAGGAACACGAGCGCGTACAGGCCCCAGAACAGCGCGCTCGAGTAGCGCTTGGGATTGCCACGATCGGCCAACGTCATCGCCGCCGTGATGACCAGGATGACGCCGACGAGGTAGTACAGATGCTGGATCGAGAGAATCATGATCAGGCCCCTTTCGTGCCGTTGGCCATGGCGCCCGCCGCTTCAGCGGTCGAGCCTGTTGTCAGTTCGCGCGCCAGCGTCCGGTCCAGGTGCAGCAGGCGTGCGGAGTGGATCAGGAAGGCGCCGATCGCGGTCGGGATTCCCCACAGCGCGACGCGCATCGGCTCGACCTCGATGCCGGCCTCGCGCAGGAAGGTGGTCATCAGCACGATGGCACCGAAGGCCACGAAGATGTCCTCGCCGAAGAACAGGCCGACGTTGTCGGTCGCGGCCGAGAACGCGCGCAGCTTGCTGCGGATGCGATCGGGCAGGCGGCCATAGCGGGATTCGGTCGCGCCTTCGGCCATCGGGGCCAGCAGCGGGCGGACCATCTGCGGATGGCCACCCAGACTGGTCAGGCCGATCGCAGCGGTGAGCTGGCGCGCGAGCAGGTAGACGACGAGCAGACGGCCGGCAGTGGCCGACTTGATGCTGCTGATCCAGTGCTGTGCGTGCTGGCGCAGCCCGTGCCGCTCGAGCAGGCCGATGACGGCCAGTGGCAGCAGGATGATCAGCGGCAGGTTGCGGGTCTTGATGAAGCCGGTACCGATGGTCGCGAGGATCTTGTCGACCGGAAAGCCCGCGGCCAGCGCCGTCGCGATGGCCGTGCCGATCACGACCAGCATGGGATGGAAGCGCAGCACGAAGCCCGCGATGATGATGGCCACCCCGATCAGGGGCCACAGACTGACTGCAGTTGGCATGTTGATATCTCCATGAACATATGCGGCCGGGTCCGCATCCCGCGTCTGCCTGGACGCCCGGATGACGGGTTCACAGCCCTCCGACCAGCCTTCATCCGGATGCCAAGACCTGTCAGCACCGGGTTTTCAGCCAGATTGTTCAACAATATTACATACATTGATCATCAACACGTGCCAGGGTTTACCCTTATTCAACGACATTGTGTGTCACCGTCGTGACGCCGGAGCGCCGAAATCCGGCAGTGCAGGATGGGAGAATCGGCGCCATGCCATCCGAATCCTTGACGAGTACCCTGACCCTCAACGAACGCACCGCGGAGCTGTTGCGCCGCAAGATCGTCCAGGGGGAACTGCTCCCCGGGCAACGCCTGTCCGAGGTCGCTCTGAGCGAGAACCTGGGCATCTCGCGCAACACCTTGCGCGAGGTGTTTCGCCTGCTGACCAAGGAAAGCCTGCTCACCCATGCGCCCAACCGGGGGGTATCGGTCGCCATTCCAGGCATCGCCGCGATCATCGACATCTATCGCGTACGGCGACTCATAGAGTGTCAGGCGCTGGCGCAGGCCAGCTCACATCACCCGGCCCTGGAGCGGCTGCGCGCTGCGGTCGCCATGGCGCAGCGTTGCCGGGTCGAGTCGGATTGGCGCGGCGTGGGGACGGCCAACATGGCGTTTCACGAGGCCATCGTCGAACTGGCGGACAGCGAACGGCTGAACACCCTGTTCTCGCAACTGCTGGCCGAGCTGCGGCTGGCATTCGGCCTGCTCAACGAGCCGGAATTCCTGCATGCGCCCTATGTCGACCGCAACCAGCAGATCCTCGAGCTGCTCGAAGCCGGCAGGCAGCAGGAAGCCTCAGCCCTGCTGCGGGAATACCTGGAGCACTCCGAGCGCACCGTGCTGGCGGCGTACGCCCGCAACAAGCCGGATTCGGCTGCATACCGCTGACACCCCGTTGGCTACTGCTTGCCGGCCTCTGCGTCCCACTTCCTGAGCAGCGCCAGCTTCTCACCGATCTTGATCTCCAGGCCCCTGGGCACTGGCCGATACCAGCCGGGCTCGCTCATTCCGTCGGGCAGGTAGGTCTCTCCGGCCGCGTAGGCATTGGGCTCGTCATGCGCGTAGCGGTACTCATGGCCGTAGCCGAGCTCCTTCATCAACTTGGTCGGCGCATTGCGCAGGTGCAGCGGCACCGGCCGCGTGCCGTCCTTCTTCACGAAGGCCCGGGCCTGGTTGTAGGCCTTGTAGACCGCGTTGCTCTTGGGCGCCACCGCCAGGTAGACCAGCGCCTCGGCCAGCGCGAGCTCGCCTTCCGGGCTGCCGAGTCGCTCGTAGACCTCGGCCGCGTCGAGGGCGAGGCGCAGCGCGCGCGGGTCGGCCAGGCCGACCTCCTCGGCCGCCATGCGGATGAAGCGCCGCGCCAGGTAGCGCGGGTCGGCGCCACCGTCGAGCATGCGCACGAACCAGTACAGCGCCGCGTCGGGGTCGGAGCCGCGCACGCTCTTGTGCAGCGCCGAGATGGTGTCATAGAACTGCTCGCCGCCCTTGTCGTAGCGGCGCAGCCGCTCGCCCAGCACCTTGAGCAGCCAGTCGTCGCGGATCTCGTCGATCTTCTGCGCCTGCGCCGTGACAGAGAGCGTCTCGAGCGTGTTGAGCAGGCGGCGCGCGTCGCCGTCGGCGTAGGCCAGCAGACGCTGCAGCGCCGCTGCCTCGAGCGCGGGCACCGCGCCGAGTTCCTGTGCGCGCGCCACCAGCTGGGCCAGGTCGTCCTCGGCCAGCGGCTGCAGCACGTAGACCGCCGCGCGCGACAGCAGCGCGGAGTTGACCTCGAAGCTCGGGTTCTCGGTGGTCGCGCCGATGAAGGTGAACAGGCCGCTCTCGACATGGGGCAGGAAGGCGTCCTGCTGGCTCTTGTTGAAGCGGTGCACCTCGTCGACGAAGACGATGGTCGGCTGCGGCTGAAGGCCGTCGCGCGCATGCTCGGCCTTCTCGACCGCGTCGCGGATGTCCTTGACGCCGCCGAGCACCGCGC
>JBEEPT010000192.1:0-39455 GCA_041190985.1 Pseudomonadota bacterium | reverse complement strand
CGGGCCGCCGAGACCGAGGGCTCGGCCAACATCATGGGCGTGAAGGACCCGGCGGTGGACGCGCTGCTGGACCGCATCGTCTCCGCCCGCACCCGGCCCGAACTCGTGGCCGCAGTGCGCGCGCTCGATCGCGTGCTGCGCTTTGGCCATTACGTGGTGCCGCACTGGTATGGCGGCGTGCACCGCGTGGCCTGGCGCGCCGGGCGCTTCGAGCGGCCGGCCGTGACGCCGCGCTACTACCAGCCCGAGGTCTGGATCACCAGCACCTGGTGGGCCAGCGAGGCCAACCGCAAAGGAATGAAATGAAGAGCCCCCACGCTCGTCACTGCGTGTACTCGCTGGGCTCGCGCAACGTCCGTGCGCGAAGCTGTACAGTGCAGCGAGCCCATGCCGGGCCTGCGCTATGCACGTCCCGAGGCATGACGCTTCGGCCCGGCCCCGAGGGGGCCTCAGCCTCCTTGAGGCGGCTCGGCGGAGGCTGACCATGCTTGCCTACATCGCGCGCCGCCTGCTGCTGATGATCCCCACGCTGCTCGGCGTGCTGCTGCTGACCTTCGTGGTCATCCAGTTCGTGCCGGGCGGGCCGGTCGAGCAGATGGTGGCCCAGCTGCAGGGGCGCGACACGGGCGGGGAGGGCGCGGCAGCGGGCGGCGCCGGCTACCGCGGCCGCCAGGGGGTGGATGCGGCGCGCATCGCCGAGATCCGCGCCCTGTACGGCTTCGACAAGCCGGCCCACGAGCGCTTCTGGCAGATGCTGGGCCAGTTCGCGCTCTTCGACCTGGGCAAGAGCTTCTTCTATCCCAAGGACGTGTGGTCCCTGGTCAAGGAGAAACTGCCGGTCTCGATCAGCCTGGGCCTGTGGACCTTCTTTCTCAGCTACCTGATCTCGGTGCCGCTGGGCATCGCCAAGGCGGTGCGCGCGGGCAGCCGCTTCGACACGCTGAGCAGCCTGGTGGTGCTGGTCGGCTATGCGATTCCGGGTTTCGTTCTCGGCGTGGCCCTCTTGGTGATCTTCGGCGGCCAGCTGCAGTGGTTCCCGCTGCGCGGCCTCACCTCCAGCCACTGGGACAGCCTGAGCTGGGGTGCCAAGATCGTCGACTACCTCTGGCACATCACGCTGCCGGTCACGGCCAGCGTGCTCGGCGCCTTCGCCGTCACGACCATGCTGACCAAGAACGCCTTTCTCGAGGAGATCCGCAAGCAGTACGTGCTGACGGCGCGCGCCAAGGGCCTGAGCGAGCGCCGCGTGCTCTGGAAGCATGTGATGCGCAATGCGCTGATTCCCCTGGTGACCGGCTTTCCGGCCGCCTTCATCGGCGCCTTCTTCACCGGCTCGCTGCTGATCGAGACCCTGTTCTCGCTCGACGGCCTCGGCCTGCTGAGCTACGAGAGCGTGATGCGGCGCGACTACCCCGTGGTGCTCGGCACGCTCTACCTCTTCACGCTGATCGGCCTGGTGACGCGCCTGCTCAGCGACCTCTGCTATCTGTGGGTGGATCCCCGTGTCAAGTTCGACTGAGATCGACGCCCTGCCGCCTTCGCCGGGTCCCTGGCGCCGCGCCTGGCGGCGTTTCGCCGCGCGCCGGCTGGGCTACTGGAGCCTGCTGCTGTTCGCCCTGCTGTTCGGCTTGAGCCTGGCGGCCGAGCTGCTGTCGAGCGACCGACCGCTGCTGGTGCGCTACGAGGGGCACTGGTACCTGCCGGTGCTGCAGGAGCTGCCCGAAACCACCTTCGGCGGCGACTTCCAGACCCCGACCGACTACCTCGACCCCTATATCCGGCGCCAGCTGGCGCGGCCCGGCAACTGGGTGCTCTACCCGCCCAACCCCTACCACCACAGCACGCTCAACTACTTCGCCAAGGAGCCGCATCCGGCGCCGCCGTCGGCCGACAACTGGCTCGGCACGGACGACCGCGGCCGCGACGTGCTCGCGCGCCTGCTCTACGGCTTTCGGCTCTCGGTGCTGTTCGCGCTCGCGCTCACCGCCTCGGGCGTTCTGCTGGGCGTGGCGGCGGGGGCCTTGCAGGGCTACTTCGGCGGCCGCACCGACCTGGGCCTGCAGCGCTTCATCGAGATCTGGAGCGCGCTGCCCGAGCTCTATCTGCTGATCATCTTCTCGGCGCTGTTCGAACCCAGCGTGGGCCTGCTGCTGCTGCTGCTGAGCCTGTTCGGCTGGATGGGCCTGAGCGACTATGTGCGCGGCGAGTTCCTGCGCAACCGCCAGCTCGACTACGTGCGCGCCGCGCGCGCGCTCGGTCTCGGGCACGGACGCATCATCTGGCGCCACATCCTGCCCAACAGCCTGACCCCGGTCGTGACCTTCCTGCCTTTTCGCATGAGCGCCGCCATCCTCGCGCTGACTTCGCTCGACTTCCTGGGCCTGGGCGTGCCGCCGGGAACGCCTTCGCTGGGCGAGCTGCTGGCGCAGGGCAAGAACAACCTGGACGCCTGGTGGATCTCGCTGTCGACCTTCGCCGTGCTCGTGCTTACGTTGCTGCTGCTGACCTTCATGGGCGACGCGTTGCGCGATGCGCTCGATCCGAGAAAGGCCGATCGATGAGCGGGCCGCAGGTGTCACAGGTCCAGGCCGGGCCGCTGCTGCAGGCGCGCGGCCTGCGCGTGTCCTTCGGCGGGCGCGAGGTGGTGCACGGCATCGACTTCCAGCTGGCGGCCGGCGAAAAGCTCGCCCTGGTCGGGGAGTCGGGCTCGGGCAAGACGGTGTCGGCGTTGAGCCTGCTGCGGCTGCTGCCGCAGGCCCGCGTCGCCGGCTCGGTGTGCCTCGAGGGCCGCGAGCTGCTGGAGCTGACCGAGCCGGAACTGCGCGAACTGCGCGGCGATGCCGTCGCCTACGTGTTCCAGGAGCCGATGAGCGCGCTCAACCCGGTGTTGACGATAGGCGCGCAGATCGCCGAGGTGCTGCAGCGCAAGCGCCTGGACCCGCGCCGGGCCGCGCAGCGCGTGCAGGAACTGCTGGCCCAGGTCGGCCTGCCCGATCCGGCGGCGAAGGCTGGCGCGTATCCGCACCAGCTCAGCGGCGGCCAGCGCCAGCGCGCGCTGATCGCGATGGCGCTGGCGAGCGAGCCGCGTCTGCTGGTGGCCGACGAGCCGACCACGGCGCTGGACGCCAGCCTGCGGCTGCAGATGCTGGCGCTGCTCGACGAGTTGCGCCAGCGCATGGGGCTGGGGGTGATCATCATCACCCACGACCTCAACCTCGTGCGCCGCTTCGCCGATCGGGTCGTGGTGCTGGAGCGCGGCCGGGTGGTGGAGCAGGGCGAGGTCGCGCGGGTCTTCACCGCGCCACAGCATCCCTACACCCGCATGCTGCTGGACTGCCAGCCCCGGCGCGAGCTCCCCGATCCCGGGCCCGAGCCGGCGGGCGCGCCCTGCCTGGAGGCGCGTGGTCTGGGCGTGAGCTATGCCGTGCCGATGCCCGGACTGCGTGGCTGGTTCCGGCGCGGTCGCTTCGAGGCGCTGGCGGGGGCGGACTTCCGTCTTGCTGCCGGCCGCACGCTGGGCGTGCTCGGCGAGTCGGGCTCGGGCAAGTCGACGCTGGCGCTGGCGGCGCTCGGCCTGCTGCGCCACGAGGGCGAGCTGGGCGTGTTCGGCCAGCGCTGGGTGGCGCAGCCGCGCGCGGGGCTGAAGGCGCTGCGCAGGCGGGTGCAGGTGGTGTTCCAGGACCCCTTTTCCTCGCTGTCGCCGCGCATGACGCTGCAGCAGATCGTCGAGGAGGGCCTGCTGGTGCACGAGCCCGCCATGCCGGCGGAGCAGCGGCGCGAGCGGGTGCTCGCCGCGCTGCGCGAAGTCGGGCTGTTCAACGGGCTGGGAGCGGCCGAGCAGGCGCACTGGCTGCAGCGCTATCCGCATGAGTTCTCGGGCGGCCAGCGCCAGCGCATCGCCATCGCGCGCGCGCTCATCATCGAGCCGCAGCTGCTGGTGCTCGACGAGCCGACCAGCGCGCTGGACGTGACGGTCCAGCAGCAGGTGATCGCCCTGCTGCTGCGGCTGCAGCAGTCGCGCGGGCTGAGCTACCTGCTGATCACGCACGACCTGGCGGTGGTCTGGGCGATGGCGCACCAGGTCCTGGTGCTGCAGTCGGGCCGGGTGGTGGAGCAGGGGTCGGCGGAGCAGGTGCTGCGCAGCCCGGGACATCCCTATACCCGCAAGCTGCTGGACGCGGCCGCCTTGTGATCCAATTGGGCACAGCACAGCTTACGGATCCATGGCCTCATCGATGAACGACAGCAACGAGACAACGCCTCCCGTGACACTCGCCTCTCCCTTTTCCTGGCTCGCGCGCGGCTGGATGGACATGCAGCGCAATCCCGGCCCCGGGCTGCTGCACGGCCTGCTGCTCAGCCTGTTCGGGGCCTTGCTCTACTGGTTCGCCCGCGACGAGTTCTGGCTGCTGGCCGGTGCCTTCTCGGGCCTGCTGATCGTGGCGCCGGTGCTGGCCACCGGCATGTACGCGGTCAGCCGGGCCGGCGAGCAGGGCCGGTACATCGGGATGGGTGAAATCATCGCGCTGTGGCGCGGCCGCGATCCGCGCCTGGTGCGCTTCGGCCTGCTGCTCGGGCTGGCCGGCACCGGCTGGGTGCTGACTTCTGCCGGCCTGATCACGCTCTTGTCGACGGTGCCGGTGTCCAAGCCGATTGACTTCCTGCGTCATGTCGTGCTGGGGGAGTCGTCCCTGCTGTTCGAGATCTGGCTGCTGCTCGGTGCGGTGCTGGCGGCGCCGGTGTTCGCCTCCAGCGTGCTGACCATTCCGCTGCTGGTCGACACCGACTATCCGCTGTGGCAGGCGGTGCGCCTGAGCTGGCGCGCGGTGGCCGACCATCCCGCGCCACTGGCGCTGTGGGCCAGCCTGATCGTGCTGCTGGTCCTCGTCGGGCTGCTGTCGCAGTTGCTTGGCCTGGTCCTGGTGGTGCCTCTGCTCGGACATGCGAGCTGGCACGCCTACCGCGACCTGACAACCTCCCGTCCGCAGCCGCTCGGCGCGGTGCGTGGCGGGTGACTAGAAAATAATGGAAACGAGTTTATTTGGCTTCAGCGAGGACCAGATCGCGCAATTCGGACTGACTTTCGGCGTCGGCGCATTCATCCTCTACATGCTTTTCATCGTCCTCAACCTGGCCCGGGAATCCAAGGCCGGCAAGTTCGGGACATTCATCCTGTTTTTGGTGCTGTCTTTCGGCATGCTGGGTTTCCTCGCGAAAAACGTGATCAAATGGGTGCTCAATATGTAGCCGATTGACAAGCGCTTGCGGGGAGGGGATTGTGCAAGGGCAGTTTTCCATACCTGAATGCGGACACGAGGACAGTTTCGCGGTGGGCGGGCGCGGGCTCGTCTGCCAAGTCGAGGGCTGGGCGGGCAATGTCCTCGCCGGCTACCTGACCGATTTCCGGCCGGAGCATCGCTCGTTCGAGGTGTTGAGCCTGCCCGACGAACGTCCCATGATCCCCCGCTTCAGCCAGGTCAGGCTGCTCAAGATCGAGCCCGGTCCCGAGCATGAGCGCGGGGCGGACCGCGCCGTGCAGGAGTCCGCCGCCTCGCCGCAGTCCTTCGCTGTCCACCTCAAGGACGGCACGGTGTATTCGGGCAAGGCCCGGGCTTGGCGCAAGCTGCCCTATGGCCTGTGGATCTTTCCGGCCAAGCTGGCAGCGGGCGATCCCCACCGGGTGTTCATTCCGCGGGCAGGCATCAGCAGTTTCGAGTTCGATGGCGACCAGGGCGTGGCGCCGGGCGACTTGCAATATGCGACGGCCGATTTCGCCGACACGGTGGGCGCGGCGCCGGAGTTGCCGGCCAAGGCGGAGCCTGCCCCCAGCCAGGGCAATGCCTTAATAGAAACCCGCGACGCACTGCAGGCAGCGCTGGAATCGCAGGGGCGTGGCCGACCGATGCCGATCGGCGAGGCCCTGCTGGCGCTGGACAAGATCACGGCGGCGCAGCTGTCCTTGGCCTTGCACGAGCAGGCCACGCGCAAGAGCGTGCCGCTAGGGCAGGTGCTGATCGAGCAAGGGCTGGTGACGAACGCCGATCTGCAGCAGGCCTTCGTGACCAAGATGGGCTATCCCTGCGTCGACCTCAGGAAGCTGGTGGTCGACACGGCGGTGCTGCGCAAGGTGCCCACTTCGGTGGCGCTGCGGCTGAAGGTGCTGCCGCTGATGGAGTGGAATTCCGCCCTGGTGGTGGCGATGGCGGACCCGCTCCAGTACAAGGTGCTGGAGGAACTCGAATTCACGACCCAGCGCAAGGTCCGGGCGGTGGTGGCGAATGGCGCCGACCTGCCGCTGCATATCGCCAAGGCCTACCGCGGCATAGGCATGGGCGACCTCGCTTCCCCGCCCAGGCCTGCGGTGCTGCCAGAGCAGGGATCGCAGCGCGGCATGGAGCAGGAGGCTTTCGTGCTGGCGGCCGAGCTCGCCGGCGGCGAGGCCGAGCTGCAGGAAGAGGATAAGCCGATCGAGCAGTCGGACAACACGCTGGTGCGGCTGATCAATTCCATGATCACCGAGGCCTATCACCAGCGCGCCTCCGACATCCACATCGAGCCCTATCCGGGTCGCGAGAAGGTCGTGATCCGCTTCCGGGTCGACGGCCAGCTGCGGCCCTACCTGGAGCTGCCGCCCAGCTACCGCAGTGCGCTGGTGGCGCGCATCAAGATCATGTGCGAGCTCGACATCGCCGAGCGCCGCAAGCCCCAGGACGGCAAGATCAACTTCGCGAAATACGGCGGCCTGCCGATCGAGCTGCGGGTCGCGACCATTCCGACCGCCCAGGGCCTGGAAGACATCGTGATGCGGCTGCTGACCTCGTACAAGGTCATGGCCATGGAGTCGCTCGACCTCAGTCAGTCCAACCTGGCGGCGCTGGCCAAGGTGATAGAACGGCCCTATGGCCTGTTCCTGTGCGTCGGTCCGACCGGCTCGGGCAAGACCACGACGCTGCACTCTGTCCTGCAGCGCATCAACCGGCCCGACCGCAAGATCTGGACCGCGGAGGACCCGGTCGAAATCACGCAGCGCGGCCTGCGCCAGATCCAGGTCAATCCCAAGATCGGCTGGACCTTCGCCGCGGCGCTGCGCTCGCTGCTGCGCGCCGATCCGGACGTCATCATGGTCGGCGAGATCCGCGACCACGAGACGGCCGAGATGGCGATCGAGGCCTCGCTGACGGGGCACCTGGTGCTGTCGACGCTGCACACCAATTCCGCGGCCGAGACCATCGTGCGGCTCAACGACCTCGGCGTCGACAGTTTTTCCTTCGCCGACTCGCTGCAGGGCATCCTGGCGCAACGCCTGGCGCGGCGGCTTTGTCCGTCCTGCGTCAAGTCCCGGCCGATCCGGAGCGAACGGCTGCAGGAACTGCTGGCCGACTACCAGCGCGCCCTGCCTGCAGACCATGCGCTGCGCAACCCGGAGGCGCTGCGGGCCCAGTGGCTGGAGCACTTTGGCGTCGACGGCAGCCTGCGCGAGTACCACGCCTTAGGCTGCGACCATTGCGGGCAGACCGGCTTCTTCGGCCGGCTGGCGCTGCACGAGCTGCTGATCGCCTCGCCCGCCATGCGCCAGCTGGTCCAGCAGCGTGCGCGTCCGCAGCAGCTGCGCGACACGGCGATCAACGAGGGCATGCGCACGCTGCGCCAGGACGGCATCGAGAAGGTGCTGGCCGGACTGACCACGCTGACCGAGGTGCGCTCCACGGCCAACGAATGAGCCGTCAGCGAAAGCGCGGCGGGCGTTGCTCCAGCGCCGCCTGCAGGCCCTCGCCGGCGTTGTCGTGCCGCAGGCTGCGCTGGAACTGGTCGCGCTCGCTGCGCAAATGGATGGCCAGGCTGCTTTCCTCGGCGCCATTGGCCAGCTCCTTGATGCCGGCAAGCACGTTCGGCGCCTGGTCGTTGAGCCGCTCCGCCAGCGCCAAGGCCTGGGCCAGCGCCTGGCCGGGCGCAGCGATCAGGTTGGCCAGCCCGAGCTGCTGCAGGCGTTGCGCGCTGATGGCGTCGCCGCACATCAGCAGCTGCAGCGCGGCGGCACGCGGCAGGGCGCGCAGCAGCAACCAGCTGCCACCTCCCTCGGGCGTCAGGCCCAGGCGGGCTTGCTGCATGCCGAGCGACGCATCGCTGGCCACGACGAGGAAATCGGCTGCCAGGGCCAGCGCGAAGCCGGCGCCGGTGCAAGTTCCCTCGATCGCCACGATCACGGGCTTGGAGCAGCTGTGCATGGCCTCGATCCAGCCCTGCAGGGCATCGAGATAGCCGGCCGGGCTGGGCGTGGCCGGGTGGCGCATGGCCAGCAACTGCTGCGGCTCGGCGCCGGAGCTGAAGTGGGCGCCTTCGCCGGTCAGGATGATGGTGCGGACATCCGGATTGCTGTCCGCGGCGATGCAGGCCTCGACCGCGGCCGTGCAGACTTCGGCGCACAGCGCATTGCGCGTTGGCGGATGGCTCAGCGTCAGCACCAGGGTGGCGCCAATGCCGTGGCTCTTGAGTGTGGCGGTCAAGTCGGGCCTCCTGGGCGCGTGGTAGTGGCTGAAGCGCCCAATCTGCAGCCCGGGTAAGTTCCGGGGCGGATCTTGCTGCGCGCGCCAGCGCGGGCTCTGGCTTGTGCCAGAATCTTTGCGGACATAACTAGAACAATTTCCTGATTGCCTGGAGGGTTCCATGATCAAGCATGCCATCGCTGCGGCCCTGGCCGTCATCGCCACGCACAGTGCGGCGCTGTCACTCGGCGGCACGCAGGGCTATGCCATTATCGGGCGTCCGCTGGACCTTGTGGTCAGGAGCAGCATCGATTCGGCCGAGGCGGTGGGCGGGCTGTGCCTGGAGGCCGAGTTGCTCTACGGCGACATCCGCGTGCCGGCCTCGGCGGTGAGCGTGGCCATCCAGAAGCTCGGCAGTGACGGCAGCGGAGCCTTGCGGGTGCGCTCCAGCCTTCCAGTCAACGAGCCGGTAGTGACGCTTGTGCTCAAGGCGGGCTGCTCCAGCCGCTTCACGCGCAGCTACGTCCTGCTTGCCGACTATCTGCAGCAAGCCGCGGCAGCGGCGCCCGTCCGTGAACTGGCAACGCCGCGCGTACAGGAGGTCCTGGCGCCTGTTCTGTCCGCCGCCGCAGCCAGCGCAGCGCCTCGTGCTGCCGAACCCGGGTGGGTTGCCGCATCCTCGGCCAGGAAGCCGGTCGAACGCGAAAGTCCGATACGCCTGCCGCCCCCCCAGCCACGGCCAACGGGGGTGGGCAAGGTGCAGGCCAAGCACCGTCCGGAGACTGCCGCGCCGCCGCCCGGACAGTCCGAGCCGGCCGCCGCGCCGGCGCCCAAGGTCGCCATGGAGGCAAGCAGCGGATCGAGGCTCAAGCTGGATCTGGTCGATCTGGATACGGTGACTGCCGAACGGGAAAAGGGGGCCGCCCCGGCCGTGCTGGGCCAGCCGGTCTCGGCGCCGTCGCAGGAGCGGACGCAGGCTGAGGACGCAGCCAGCCCGGCTGCCGGGGCCGAACCTGCGGTCAGCGGGCAGCAGCGGATGGCGGACATGGTGCGAGAACTGGAAGGGCTGCGCTCGGAGCAGGAAAAGATGCGGGCGGCGGTCGAGGCCGTCAATGCCCAGCTGGCACAGGCCAGCAGGCCGCGTTATCTCGATCCCCTGGTGCTGGGCTTGCTCGGCGTGTGCGGGGCGACCCTGTCGGCCCTGGCCTGGCTGTGGACCCGGCTGCGCCGACAGCAGACGAGGACCGCCCGGCTGCCGCTCGACGAGGCTGGGCGCGCCGAACCCTGGTAGGTGGGCTTGTGGCCCGCCTCGGGCCGCGGTATTGCTCCTGGGGCCGGAGGAGGCTGGAGCTTCAGCGCTGCGCCGCCAGCGCGGCCGGATTGACGATGTTGGTGGGGGTGCCACGCATGAAGTTGACGATGTTGTCAAAGGCGGCCGAGAAGTACATCTCGTAGCTCTCCTGCTCGACATAGCCGATGTGCGGGGTGCAGACGCAGTTTTCCAGCCGCAGCAAGGCATGGCCCTGCAGGATGGGCTCCGACTCGAAGACGTCGACCGCCGCCATGCCCGGACGCCCCCGGTTGAGCGCGGCGACCAGGGCGTCCTGCTGCAGCAGCTCGGCGCGCGAGGTGTTGACCAGCAGGGCAGTCGGCTTCATGAGCGACAGGTCTTCCAGCCGGATGCAGCCCTGGTTTTCCTCGGTCAGGCGCAGGTGCAGGCTCAGGATGTCGCATGCGGAGAAGAAGCCCGCCTTGGAGCTGGCGGTCTCGTAGCCGTCGGCGGCAGCCCGCTGGCGCGCGGACTCGCTGCCCCAGACCAGCACGCGCATGCCGAAAGCCTTGCCGTAGCCGGCCACGATGCGGCCGATCTGACCGTAGCTCCAGATGCCCAGGGTCTTGCCGCGCAGCACCATCCCGAGGCCGAAGTTGCTCGGCATCGAGCTGGACTTTAGTCCGGATTGCTGCCAGGCGCCGTGCTTGAGGCTGGCGACGTATTGCGGAATGCGCCGCATGGCGGCCATGATCAGGGCCCATGTCAGCTCGGCGGGAGCCACCGGCGATGCTATGCCCTCGGCGACGGCGACGCCGTGCTCGGTGCAGGCGTCGAGGTCGATGTGCGCGCCGATGTGGCCGGTCTGGACGATCAGCTTCAGGCGCGGCAGCTTCTCGACGAGCTGGCGGCTGATCGTGGTGCGATCCCGGATCAGGACCAGGATGTCGGCATCGCGCAGCCGTATGGCCAGCTGGCCCACGCCCTTGACCGTGTTGGTAAAGACTTTGGCGGGGAAGGCCTCGAGCTTGCTGGCGCACTGGAGCTTGCGGACGGCATCCTGATAGTCGTCCAAGATCACGATGTTCATGTTTGGCAACCCTGAATTTTGGTTCAGGTTATGTCTCTCTAAGTCTATGATTTTGATTTTTCGGTCATTTCGGCGCAGGTTTTTTCTTGCGCCAGATCGCTGCAGGTGTGCAGCATGGAGGCGTGACGCACGCGCCGCGAAAGCGCTGAAACCTGGCAAGCACATTATCGTGGACGGCCGCCCGGGTCTGAGGCTGGTCGTCACGGAATTGCCGATGATCGCCCTCGGGATGACCCTGGTCCGGGATCGCTTACCATGGCCGCATGAGCACTATCCAAGAGGCGGGGGCGGCGACACCCCCCGCGGTTCCGTTGCGCGAGGATGCCGCCGTCATGGGCCTGGTCGGCCTGGCGCACGCGATCTCGCATTTTTCCCATCTGCTGCTGCCGCCGTTGTTTCCGGTCTTCATGCGCGAGTTCGGGCTGAGCTTCGCGGAGGTCGGTGGCCTGATGTCCATGTTCTTCCTGGTCTCGGGCACGGGCCAGGCGATGTCGGGCTTCGTGGTCGATCGCTGGGGGGCGCGGCCGGTGCTGTTTGCCACGCTGCTGCTGTTCATGGCTTCGGCCTGGAGCGCTTCCGTGGCGGGAGGCTATGGCGGGCTGCTGCTGTCCGCGCTGTTGGCGGGACTGGGCAACGCGCCCTTCCATCCGGTCGATTTCTCGATCCTGAACCAGCGCGTCTCGGCGCAGCGCCTGGGGCACGCCTTCAGCGTCCACGGCCTGACCGGCAACCTGGGCTGGGCGCTCACGCCGGTGTTCCTGGCAACGCTGACGGCGCTGTCCGACTGGCGCCAGGCCTATCGCGGCGCGATCGTGCTCTACGCCATCGTGCTGCTGGTGCTGGTGTGGCAGCGCAAGCGGCTGCGCACCGAGGTGGTCCGGCGCGCGCACAGCAGCACTGGCGGAGCCGACCTGGGCTATCTGCGGCTGCCGGTGGTCTGGTGGTGCTTCGCCTTCTTCTTTCTCGTCACCATGACGATGGCGGTGGTGCAGAACTTCTCGCCCTCGATCCTGGCGGCCCTGCATGACGTCAGTTTCGAGGCCGCGACGCTGACCCTGACCGCCTACATGCTGTGCGGCGCCGCCGGCATGCTCGTGGGCGGCTTCGTCGCGGCGCGCCAGCATCGCAGCGACCGCGTCGTGGCCTGGTGCATGGCCTGCGGCGGTGCCTTGCTGCTGCTGTGCGCGACTGGCTGGCTCGGCGGGCCGGGCACCATGGCGGTGCTGGCGGTCACCGGATTCGCGATCGGCGTCGGCGGTCCCAGCCGGGACATGATGATCCGGCGCGCGACACCCGCCGGGGCCACCGGGCGGGTCTACGGCACGGTCTATTCGGGCCTGGACCTGGGCATGGCGCTGGCGCCGGTGGTGTTCGGCGCCTTCATGGACCGCGCCTGGTATTCGGCCACGCTGGCGGGCGCCGGCCTGGTCCTGCTGTTGGCCGTCGGCGTGGCGATCGGGGTCGGACAGCGTACGGCACATCGCGCCTGAGGCCCGTGCCGCGGGCCGGTTCGGCAAGACCCGGATCATCCGGGCACGGCGCGGGGCCGGAATGCAACAAGGCCCGCCGTCGGGCGGGCCTTGTTGCCACTGAGCGCAGTGGGGAGGGGCTTACTGCACGCGCGCCTTGCTGCGCAGCTCTTCCTGGTACTTGGCCATCTTCTGCTGGGTCAGCTGCTGGGCGATCTGGGGCTTGAGCTGCTCCAGCGGGGGCAGCTGGGCCTGGCGCAGGTCGTCGACGCGGATGATGTGCCAGCCGAACTGGGTCTTGACCGGGGTGTCGGTCATCTCGCCCTTGCCCAGCTTCTTCATGGCGTCGGCGAACTCGGGCACGAAGTTGGAGGGATTGGCCCAGTCGAGGTCGCCGCCGTTGGCGCCGGAGCCCGGATCCTTGGAGGCCTTCTTGGCCAGTTCCTCGAACTTGGCGCCCTTCTTGATCTGCTCGATCAGCGCCTTGGCCTCGTCTTCCTTCTCGACCAGGATGTGGCGGGCACGGAATTCCTGGCCGGCGTTGGCGGCGGCGAACTTGTCGTACTCGGCCTTGATCTCGGCATCCGTGACCGGGTGCTTGCGCTGGTAGTCGGCGAACAGCTCGCGGATCAGCAGCGTCTGGGCGGCGATCTCGAGCTGCTGGCGGTATTCCTTGCTGGCCTTGATGCCCTGTGCCTCGGCGGCTTGCGAGAAGATCTCGCGCACGATCAGCTCTTCCTTGATCTGGGCCTTGGTCGCGTCGTCGACCTTGCGGCCACCCTTCTCGACCTGGCTCGTCAGCGCCTCGAGGCGGGACATCGGGACAGGCTTGCCGTTGACGACAGCCAGGTTTTGCGCCCAGGCGGGAGCGGTCAGGGTCGTGGCCAGCGCCACGGCAGTCAGAACTTTTTTCATGAACAAAAGTGACAGTGAAAGGTGAGGTCAGCGCCGTATTTCTATCGCCACGGCATGCAGGCCGGCCGCGATGAACGGTGACAGTGCATCATACACAAGCCTGTGCGCCGCCACGCGGCCCAGGCCGGCGAAAGCCGGGGCGGCGATCGCGACGCGGAAATGGGTGCCGTAGCCCAGGCCGTTGGCGCCGGAGTGGCCCGCGTGCGCCGCGCTCTGGTCCTCGACCTCGAGCTCGGTGGGCTGCAGCACGGCCTTCAGCCTGGCCTCGATCGCTGCGGCGGTGGGAATCTCGCTCATTGGTTCTGCTCGTCCTTGAGATAGGGGGTGACGTAGATGCCCTGCCCGATCAGGAAGGCGATCGGGAAGGCGTAGCCCCAGAGCTTGAAGTCCATCCAGGCCTCGGTGGTGAAGGCGAGGGCGACGTAGGCATTGCTGGCGGCCATGAACAGGAAGTAGACGATCCAGGCGACCGTGAGCCGGCCCCAGACCGCCGCCGGCAGCCGGAGCTGGCTGCCCAGCAGCAGCTGCAGCACGTTCTTCTTCCAGCCCCAGAGCGCCGCCGCCAGGCCCAGCGCCATGCCGGTGTAGAGCACGGTCGGCTTCCACTTGATGAAGCGCTCGTCGTGCAGGCCCAGCGTGAGCGCGCCGAACAGCAGCACCAGCACCAGGGTGGCCTTCTGCATGGTCGGCAGCCGCCGGTCGATGGCGTAGATGATGGCGCATTGCAGCACGGTGGCGGCCATCAGCACGCCGGTGCCGACGTAGATGTCGTGCAGCTTGTAGGCGCCGAAGAACAGCGCGATGGGAAAGAAGTCGATCAGGAAACGCATGCTGGCATTATCGCGGCTTGAAATCCAGTGCCGCCGAGTTCATGCAGTAGCGCAGGCCCGTGGGGGCGGGGCCGTCGTCGAAGACATGGCCCAGGTGCGCGCCGCACTGGCTGCAGACGGTCTCGACGCGCGTCATGCCGTGGCTGCGGTCGACCTTCTCGCTGATCGCACCCGCAATCGCCTCGGAGAAGCTGGGCCAGCCGCAGCCAGCGTCGAACTTGGTGCCGGACTCGAACAGCTGCTGGCCGCAGCAGATGCAGTGGTAGCTGCCGTCGGCCCAGACCTGCTCGTAGCGGCCCGTGTAGGGGCGCTCGGTGGCGGCCTGGCGCGTGACGGCGTAGGCCAGCGGTTCGGCGTTCTTGGCGGCGAGCAGGGCACGCCATTCGTCGGGGGTCTTGTCTGCGGGATGGCTCATGGCAGGACTCTGGGTTTAGGAGGAGCAGCTGATGGAGATCTGGGCCGCCCAGTCGGGCGGGAAATCGGCCAGGTCGTCGTGGCCGGGGAGCTCATCATAGGGGCGGACGAGCGCGTCGTGCAGGCGCCACAACGGGCCGAAGTCGCCCTCCCTGGCGTGGCGAATGACGATCTCGCCCAGGTGGTTGCGCAGCACGATGCGGGGATTGACGCCCAGCATGCGCGCGCCGGCGCGCGCGGCGTCGGGCTCGAGCGCGAGGCGCTGGCGCCAGCGCCCGGCCCAGGCGTCGAAGCCCTCGCGGTCCAGGAACAGGTCACGTACGGCCTGCCAGCGCTGCCCGCCAGCGGCGTCATCGGCCTGCGGGCTGGCGGCGTGGCTGAGCCGGCGCCAGAAGATGGTGTAGTCGGTGCGCTCGCGCGCCATCAGCTGCAGCAGTTCCTCGCTCAGCGCGTCGTCGCCTTCGCGCAGCTCGAGCAGGCCGAGCTTGGCGTTCATGCGCCGCTGCAGCGCGGTGGGGAACAGCGCCTTGAAGGGCTCGAGCGCATCCAGCGCCTGCTGCGTGTCGTCGAGCAGCGGCAGCATGGCCTGGCCCAGGCAGAACAGGTTCCAGTACGCGACATTGGGCTGGCGCGCGTAGGCGTAGCGCCCGCCGCTGTCGCTGTGGTTGCAGACATGGCCCGGGTCGAAGCCGTCCAGGAACTGGAACGGGCCGTAGTCCAGCGTCAGGCCCAGGATGCTCATGTTGTCGGTGTTGAGCACGCCATGGCAGAAGCCGACCGCCTGCCACTGCGCGACCAGCTCGGCGGTGCGCGCCGTCACGGCGGCCAGCAGGGCGGCGTAGGGGTTGCCCTGGACGGCGCGGCATTCGGGGTAGAAGTGATCGATCACGAAATCGGCCAGGCGGCGCAGCGCCTCGTGCTGGCCGCTGTGCGAGAAATGCTCGAAGTGCCCGAATCGTATGAAGCTCGGCGCCAGCCGCGTGACCACCGCAGCGGTCTCGATCTCCTCGCGCCGCACCGGTGCGGGAGAGCCCGTCACGCACAGGGCGCGCGTGCTCGGGATGCCGAGCGCGTGCATGGCCTCGCTGCAGAGGAACTCGCGGATCGAGCTGCGCAGCACCGCGCGGCCGTCGCCCATGCGCGAGTAGGGCGTGCGGCCCGCGCCCTTGAGCTGTATTTCCAGGCATGCGCTCTCATGCTCGCCCAGCAGCAGCGCGCGCCCGTCGCCGAGCTGGCCGGCCCAGACACCGAACTGGTGCCCGCTGTAGACCGAGGCCAGCGGCGACATGCCCTCGAGCAGCGCATTGCCGCTAAGCGCCTCGAGCAGCCCGTCGTCCGTGGGCAGGTCCTCGGGCAGGCCCAGCAGCCGGGCGGCGCTGCGGCTCCAGCCGACCCAGTAGGGTGCCGGCAGGGGGGTGGGCGGCAGGCGAGTGTAGAAGGCATCGCCCAGCTGTTCGAATCGGCTCGCTCGTAGTTGCATGGCCCGGATTGTCGGCGCAGGTACGAGGCCATGCGGCGGTGGGGGTCTTGCGGTCGCGCCGCCGCCGATATTTTTGCGCGCCAGCGCCGCGCGCGGTCGCCGCCACGGGTGAAAATCCGGCGAGGCCGCGCCGGCGCGGCCAGGATTGACGCGCGACGACATGGAGCTTTTCCTCATCTCCCTGCTCAACGGCACCAGCTACGGCCTGCTGCTGTTCATGCTGAGCTCGGGCCTCACCCTCATCTTCAGCATGATGGGGGTGCTCAACTTCGCCCATGCCAGCTTCTACATGCTGGGGGCATATGTCGGCTGCGCGCTGGCCACGCGCTGGGGCTTCTGGCCGGCGCTGCTGCTCGCGCCTGCGCTCGTCGGGCTGCTCGGCGCGCTGTTCGAGTTCGCCTGCTTGCGCCGGGTGCATCGGCACGGCCATGTGGCCGAGTTGTTGCTGACCTTCGGCCTGTCCTATGTGGTGCTGGAGCTCACGCAGCTGTTCTGGGGCCGTGCGCCGCTGGATTTCCGCCCACCCGAATGGCTGCAGGGGCCGGCCTTCACGCTGCTGCGCCAGGCCGGCGCGGGCCTGGGCCTGGCCTGGGGCGAGGCCCAGGAACTGTGCCGACAGCCAGGCCTGCTGTGCCATCCCTTTCCGGCCACGCGCGCCTTCATGATGGCGGTCGCGCTGCTGACCTTGATCGGCCTGTGGCTGCTGCTGCACCGCACCCGGCTCGGCCTGGTGGTGCAGGCGGCCCTGACCCACCCCGAGATGGTGGAGGCGCTGGGGCACGACGTGGCGCGCGTCTTCATGCTGGTGTTCGGCGTCGGCGCCGCGCTGGCGGCGCTGGCCGGCGTGATGGGCGGCAGCACCTTCGTGACCGAGCCCTCGATGGCCGCCGCGGTCGGGCCGCTGATCTTCGTCGTCATCGTGGTCGGTGGCCTGGGTTCGCTGCTCGGGGCCTTCCTCGCCTCGCTTGGGATCGCGCTGCTGCAGACCTTCGCGGTCGCCTTCGACGCCCCGCTGTCTCTGCTGCTCCAGCGCCTGGGCCTGCCGCTGGCAGAGCCGCCTGCCACCATCCTGCTCGGACTGAGCCTGGCCCAGGTCGCGCCCATGCTGCCCTATCTGGTGCTGGTGCTGGTGCTGGTGTTGCGGCCCCGCGGCCTGTTCGGGACCCGGGAGGCCTGAGCCGATGGACTGGCTTCGCATCCAGTTTTCCCGGCGCGCGCCAGCCTGGCTGGCCTGGCCGCTCACGGCACTCGTGCTGCTGCTGGCGCCGCTGCTCTGGTCCGGCAGCCTGGCGCAGACCTTGCTGACCCAGATGGCGATCGCGGCCATTGCCTGCCTGTCGTACAACGTCCTGCTCGGCCAGGGCGGCATGCTGAGCTTCGGGCATGCGGTCTACACCGGACTGGGCTCCTGCGTCGCGATCCACGCCCTGCGCGCGATGGCCGCCGGCAGCCTGGGCCTGCCGGTCAGCCTGCTGCCGCTGGTCGGCGGCCTGGGCGGGCTGCTGCTCGCGCTGCCGCTGGGCTACCTGAGCACGCGCCGAGCCGGCACGCCGTTCGCGATGATCACGCTCGGAGTGGGCGAACTGGTCGCCGCGGCGGCGCTGATGTTTCCGCCGCTGTTCGGCGGCGAAGCCGGCCTGTCCGCCAACCGGGTGCTTGGCCGTCCCGTGCTGGGCGTCAGCTTCGGGCCCCAGGTAGAGGTCTACTACCTCTGCGCGGCCTATGCGCTGGCCAGCGCGGCGCTGCTCTACGGCTTCGCCCAGACGCCGCTGGGGCGCCTGCTCAACGCCGTGCGCGACAACCCCGAGCGCGCCGGCTTCATCGGCTACGACCCGCACCGGGTGCGCCACCTGGCCACGCTGGTGTCCGGCTTCTTCGCCGGCGTGGCCGGCGGGCTGGCGGCGCTGCACCTCGAGATCGTGACGGCCGAGGTGGTCGGCGCGGCGCGCTCGGCCTCGTATCTGCTGTTCACCTTCCTGGGCGGCGCCGGCCATTTCCTGGGGCCGGTGCTGGGCGCGGTGCTGATGGTGCTGTCGACCGTGGTGCTGTCGGCCTGGACCGGGGCCTGGCTGCTCTACCTCGGCCTGTTCTTCCTGCTGACGGTGATGTACGCGCCGGGCGGCATGGCCGGCCTGCTGGCCGGCGAGTGGCGGCTGCTGCGTTCGGGCCGCGCGCTGCTGCCCGCCTACCTGCGCTTCCTGGGCGCGGCGGCGCTGGCGCTGGGGGGCGTGGCGCTGCTGATCGAGCTGACCTACCGGCTGCGGCTGGACGCCGCGCCCGGGGACCAGCTGGCCTTCCTGGGCTTGAGCCTGGGCACCGGCCAGCCGGCCAGCTGGCTGGGGGCGGCCGGCGCAGCCGTGGCTGGAGCCGCCCTGAGCCGGCTGACCCGCCGCAGGCTGCTGCGGCTGCTCGACGCAAGGTCGGACAGACCGGGCGGGGACGTTGGGCAGCAGCAGGGGCGGCAAGGAGCGGCTGAATGAGCGGAACCGTGCCGGCGCTCGAGATCCAGGGCCTGGGCAAGCGCTTCGGCCGCACCGAGGTGCTGCGCGACCTCAGCCTGGCGGTGCGGCCGGGCGAGCGCGTCGCCGTGATCGGTCCCAACGGCGCGGGCAAGTCCACGCTGTTCAACCTGATCAGTGGCCGCGACCGGCCCAGCGCCGGCACCGTCCGGCTCAAGGGGCGGCGCATCGACGGCTTGCGGCCCTGGGAGATCAGCCGGCTCGGCCTGGCGCGCAGCTTCCAGATCAGCAACCTGTTCCCGCGCCTGAGCACCTTTGACAACCTGCGCTGCGCCTTGCTCTGGAGCCTGGGCTACCGCTACAGCCTGTGGCGGCGCCTGTCGCGCCTGCGCGACGCCAACGAGCGCGCCGAGGAACTGCTCGAGCGGCTGCGCCTGCAGCAGCAACGCGATGTGCAGGCTGGCCAGCTGAGCTACGCCGAGCAGCGCGCGCTCGAGATCGGCATCACGGTCGCGGGCGGGGCGGACGTCGTCCTGCTCGACGAGCCGACCGCCGGCATGAGCCGCAGCGAGACCGCGCATTTCGTCGAGCTGATCCGCATGCTCACCTCCGGCAAGACCTTGCTGATGGTGGAGCACGACATGGGGGTGGTGTTCGGGCTGGCCGACCGGATTGCGGTGCTGGCGCAGGGCGAGCTGATCGCCTTCGACACGCCCGCGGCCGTGCGCGCCGATGCGCGCGTGCAGCAGGCCTACCTGGGCGCGCTGCCGCCCGCAGGGGCCATCCATGGCTGAGGCGCTGCTGGAGCTCAGGGGCCTGCAGGCCTGGTACGGCAGGAGCCAGGTGCTGCACGGCGTCGACCTGCAAGTCGGGCCGGGCGAGATCGTCGCGCTGCTCGGGCGCAACGGCTCCGGCCGTTCGACCACGGCCAAGGCGGTGTTCGGCCTGGTCGAGAGCCGCGGCCAGCTGCGCTGGCGCGGGCGCGACATCGGCGGGCTCAGGCCCTGCGAGGTCGCGCGCCTGGGGCTGGGCTACGTGCCCGAGGACCGCGCCATCTTCCCGCGCCTGAGCGTGCAGCAGAACCTGCTGCTGGGGCTCAAGGGCCGGCGACCGGGGCGCTGGCGCTGCGAGGACATGTACGAGCTGTTCCCGGCGCTGGCGCGGCGGCGCGACACCGAGGCCGGCGTGCTGTCGGGCGGCGAGCAGCAGATGCTCGCGCTGTGCCGCACGCTGATGGGCGAGCCGCAGCTGATCGTGGTCGACGAGCCGACCGAGGGCCTGGCGCCGCAGCTGGTGCGCCAGCTCGGCGACTTCCTGCAGCAGCTGCGCGCCGAGGGCCTGTCGGTGCTGCTGATCGAGCAGAAGCTCGCGATCGCGCTGGAGATCTCGCAGCGCGCGCTGGTGATGGGGCATGGGCGCATCGTCTTCGACGGCACGCCGGCGGCACTGCTGCAGAGTCCCGAAGTGCGTCGCGAGTGGCTGGAGGTTTGAGCCGCGTCAGGCGCGCCGTGCAGGCACTAACATCGGCGGGATGAACTTTCCCGTTCCCATTCCCTTTGTCGAGCACATGGGCTTTCGCCTGCAACGTTTCGAGGGCGGCGAGGCTGAAATCGCCTACGAGCCGAGCCCCGAGCACCTGAACTCCTTCAGCGTCGTGCATGGCGGCGCCAGCATGACGCTGATCGACGTCGCGATGGCGCATGCCGCGCGCAGCGTCCAGCCCGAGATGGGCGCCGTCACCATCGAGATGAAGACCAGCTTCATGCAGGCTGCGCGCGGCCCGCTGCTGTGCAAGGCGCGGCTGCTGCACCGCACCGCGACCATGGCCTTCACCGAAGCCGAGGTTCGCGACGCCGAGGGCCGGCTCTGCGCCCAGGCCAGCGGCACCTTCAAGTTCGTCAAGCGCCTGCCGGTAGGTCCGAGGGCGACGCAGGAGCTCAACGCGGCGGCCGGCATCCCGAGCGACTGAACGCGGCCGGAGCAGTGGCGGTCCGGGCGTTGCTTCGTGAGGCAGGAGGTGGTAGAAATGCTGCCGGCCAGGGCTGTTGTGTTCTTCCAGTCCCGGCCAGCCCAAGGAGGCTTCCATGTCGATGTCCGCGCCACGCCTGCTTTTCCTCGTCGCCTGCTCCAGCCTTGTCGCCGGATGCTCGACCTTCACCGACGCGCCGCCGCTGGCCCAGGCCCAGCTGCAGCCGCGCTCGTACAGCCGGGTCAGCGGCAGCGTGAGCTTCGCGCCGCGCGGCGATGCCGTGCTGGTGGTCGCGCATGTCACCGACCTGACGCCCGGCGAGCACGGCTTCCATATCCACGAAGGCGGCGACTGCAGCGCGGAGGATGCCAGCAGCGCCAAGGGCCACTTCAACCCGGGCGGCATGATGCACGGCCACCCCAGGCAGGCGTCCCAGGAGCGCCATGTCGGCGACCTGCCCAACCTGGTCGCGGACAGCAACGGGGTGGCCGTATACCGCCAGGAGGTCAAGGGCCTGCAGCTCGACGCCGGCCCGAACGGCATACTGGGACGCAGCGTGGTCGTGCACGCCGCCGCGGACGACTACCACTCGCAGCCGGCCGGCAATTCGGGCCGGCGCGTCGCCTGCGGCGTGATCGAGAAACGCTGACGGCCCCCTCTGCAGCGGCGGATGCCGGAGCTCTGCCGGCCATGGGTAAAAACGCGGCCCTGTTTCTGGCAAACTCGGCCGTTTTCGTCACCACCGCCCCAGGTCTGGCCGCACGCCGGCCGCTAGGGGCCAGTCTGCCAGCATGCAAAAAATCATCGCGCAGATCGCGCAGGAACTCTCGGTCAAACCCGCTCAGGTCAAGGCGGCCGTCGATCTGCTCGACGGCGGCGCCACCGTGCCCTTCATCGCCCGCTACCGCAAGGAGGCCACCGACGGCCTCGACGACGCGCAGCTGCGCGAGCTCGAGCAGCGCCTGGGCTATCTGCGCGAGCTGGAAGACCGGCGCGAGGCCGTGCTGAAAAGCATCGCCGAGCAGGGCAAGCTCACGCCCGAGCTGCAGGCCGCCATCCTGGCCGCGCCGACCAAGCAGGAACTCGAAGACCTGTATCTGCCCTACAAGCCCAAGCGCCGCACCAAGGGCATGATCGCGCGCGAGAACGGCATAGCCCCGCTGGCCGACCTGCTGTTCGCCGACCCGACCCGGATGCCCGCCGACGAGGCGCAGGCCTATGTCAAGCCGGAAAAGGGCGAGGACGGCAGCGACTTCACCAGCGTCGCGGCGGTGCTCGACGGCGTGCGCGACATCCTGTCCGAGCGCTGGGCCGAGGATGCCGCGCTGGTGCAGGGGCTGCGCGAATGGCTGTGGCAGGAAGGCCAGCTGCAGAGCAAGAAGGTCGAGGGCAAGGACGAGAACCACCCCGACAACGCCAAGTTCCGCGACTATTTCGACTACGAGGAGCCGATCTGCCGCGTGCCCTCGCACCGCGCGCTGGCGGTGTTCCGCGGCCGCGCGCTCGAGATCCTGGACGCGCGCCTGGTGCTGCCCGAGGCCGAGGTCCCGGCCGGTACCCGGCCCGGCAGCGCGCCCTCGCTGGCCGAGGGGCGCATCGCGCGCCACCTGGGCTGGAGCCACCAGGGCCGTCCGGCCGACGATCTGCTGCGCAAGTGCGTGGGCTGGACCTGGCGCGTCAAGCTCAGCCTCTCCACCGAGCGCGACCTGTTCACCCGCCTGCGCGACGAGGCCGAGAAGGTCGCGATCAAGGTCTTCGCCGACAACCTGCGCGACCTGCTGCTGGCCGCGCCCGCCGGCCCCAAGGCGGTCATGGGCCTGGACCCCGGCATCCGCACCGGCGTCAAGGTCGCGGTGGTCGACAGCACCGGCAAGCTGCTCGACACCGCCACCGTCTATCCGCACGAACCCCGCCGCGACTGGGAGGGCTCGATCGCGACCCTGGGCGCGCTCTGCCTCAAGCACGGCGTGCAGCTGGTCGCGATCGGCAACGGCACCGCCAGCCGCGAGACCGACAAGCTCGCCGCCGACCTGCTCAAGCGCCTGGCCGACCGCGGCCAGACCGCCGATGCCTTGCCGCAGAAGGTGGTGGTGAGCGAGGCCGGCGCCTCGGTCTACAGCGCGAGCGAATACGCTTCCCAGGAGATGCCCGACGTCGACGTCAGCCTGCGCGGTGCCGCCAGCATCGCGCGCCGCCTGCAGGACCCGCTGGCCGAGCTGGTCAAGATCGAGCCGAAGTCGATCGGCGTCGGCCAGTACCAGCACGACGTCAACCAGGGCGAGCTCGCGCGCACGCTCGACGCGGTGGTCGAGGACTGCGTCAATGCGGTCGGCGTCGACCTCAACACCGCGAGCGCCCCGCTGCTGGCGCGGGTCTCGGGTCTGTCGGGCAGCGTGGCCAAGGCGGTGGTGCGCTGGCGCGACGCTCACGGCGCCTTCCGCAGCCGCCAGGACCTGCTCAAGGTCACCGGCCTGGGCGCCAAGACCTTCGAGCAGAGCGCGGGCTTCCTGCGCATCCGCGGCGGCGACAACCCGCTCGACATGACCGGCGTCCACCCCGAGACCTACCCGGTGGTGCAGCGCATCATCGAGAAGACCGGCAAGCCGGTGGCGGACCTGATGGGCCGCTCCGAGCTGCTCAAGAGCGTCAAGCCAGAGCTGCTGGTCAACGAGACTTTCGGCCTCATCACGGTCAAGGACATCCTGTCCGAGCTCGAGAAGCCCGGGCGCGACCCGCGCCCCGAGTTCCAGGTCGCGCGCTTCAACGAGGGCGTCGAGGACATCAGCGACCTCAAGGAAGGCATGGTGCTCGAGGGCACGGTCAGCAACGTGGCCCAGTTCGGCGCCTTCGTCGATCTGGGCGTGCACCAGGACGGCCTGGTGCATGTGAGCCAGCTCTCGAACAAGTTCGTCAGCGACGCGCGCGAGGTGGTCAAGACCGGCGACATCGTCAAGGTCAAGGTGGTCGAGGTCGACGTGGCGCGCAAGCGCATCGGCCTGACCATGCGCCTGGACGGCTCGGGCGGCGGCGCGGGGCGCAGCGAACGGCGCGAGGGTGGCAACCGCTTCCAGCCGGCCGGACGCGGCCAGGCCCAGCGCGGTGGTCGCAGCGAGCCCGCTCAGGCCGGCGCGATGGCCTCGGCCTTCGCCAAGCTGCAGGGGCTCAAGCGCTGAGGCAGCCTGGACGGCCGGGGCTCACGGGGTCGACAGCCTGAGATCCGCCTGGGGCCGCCAGGCCTGTTCCCGCGCCGCCCTGGCCTGCGGCGTGCCCAGGAACAGCCGCTCGGGCGGCACCTTCAGCGTCAGCAGTTGGTCGCGCACCGCGACCGAACGGTTGCGGGCCAGTTCGCGCAGCGCCTCCTCGTCGACTGGCACCGAGGCCTGCAGCAGGGCTTCCATTTCCGGCACGGGCAGGTCACGGGGCAGGCCGATCAGGTTGCGCGGCTTGGGGATGTCGGCGCGGCGATAGGCGCGGGCAAGCAGCGCGGGATATTCGTTCTCCTGCACCTCGATCGGGGCTTCGGCTGCGGTCGCCGAGCCCTGGCGTTCCAGCGCGCGCCGCTTGTCCTCCTGGACCATGGCGCGGACGCGCTCGCGCTGGTAGGCGCTGCGTTCGCGCTCCAGGTCGCTCTCGCCCGCGATGGTCAGCAGCAGGCCGGTGCGGCTCGTCATCACCGTGGCGACCTGTTCGAGCCGCTTGAGCGCGGCGGCATCGAGCGTCGCGCTGCCCGGCGCGAACTCGATCTGGTGAAACTCCTCCGCTGCTCCGCCCAGCGCATGCGTGAGCAGCGCGAACGGCGCCGTGACCGCCTTGGCCACCAGGCTGAAGATCAGGCGCACCACGATGGCGCCAATGCGGAACTGCGGATCGTTGATCGAGCCGCTGATCGGCAGGTTGACGTTGATGACACCGTTGCGATCGGCGAGCAGCGCCACCGCGAGCTTGAGCGGCAGGTCGGGCGCCTCGCTGCCGGCGATCCGGTCGCCGAACACCAGCTGGTTGAGCACGAGCTGGTTGCTGGCCTCGAGCTGGCCGCCGGGATCGATCCGGTAGCGCACGTCCATGCTGAGCTTGCCGCGCTCGATGCCGTAGCCGGCGTACTTGGCGGTGTAGGGCGACAGCGGTGGCAGGTCGAGCGCGCGCACCGCGCCCTGGATGTCCAGCATCAGCGGCTGTGCCAGCGGGTTGAGCCGGCCGCTGACCTCGAGCGTCGCCGTGCCTTCCGCGCGCCCGCTCAGGCTGAGCTCGGCCATGGGCGCGGCTTCCCCGCCGGCGGGCACCCGGTTGTCGAACGCGCCCAGGCGACCGGTCAGCTCGCTCAGCTCGGCCGAATAGTTGGGCTTGATGAAGCGGTCGGAGAAATGCACGCGTCCCTTGACGAAGGCGCTGGGGCCGATGCGTATCAGCGGGCTGCCGGCAGCGGCGGTCGAAATCGCGGGGGCCTGGGCAGTTGCCCCGGCACCCGGCGGTGTCGCAGCCGAATCCGGACTGGCAGCGGATTCGCGCAGCAGCTTCTGCAGGTTGATGCTGCCGCTTGGATCGATGATGATGCGGGCGAAATAGTCGTTCAGCACCGTTTCGCCGACTTCCAGGCTCTCTAGCCTGCCGCGGGAAAGTTCCAGCTGCAGCCCGCGCAGGCCCAGGTTTTTCCAGTCCAGCAGGCGCTCGGCCGGATCCAGGGTGTCGGCGCGCAGGTCGTCGATGCTCAGGTCGCCCTTGAGCTTCAGGGCCGCGCCTTCGGGGGGCAGGGCGGCTGCCACCGTGCCGCGCAGGCTGGCGTCCGCATGCAGCAGGCGCAGGTTCAGGGCCTGGCCGAAATAGGGTTCGAGCGCGCCCAGCGGCAGGCGGTCGAGCTCGAGCGCGCCCTGCGCGGCGAGCGAATTGCTGGCCGTGGCCGGCACAGGGGCGGCAGCCGGCAGGCGCAGGCTGCCTCGGTAGGCCAGTCGGCCGCCGTCCTGGCCCGCCCTTCTGGACAGGCGCATGCTCAGGCTGATGGGCAGCTGCGCCGGCTGCTCGGCCAGGGGCCTGAGGTCGCGCGCCTGCAGTTCCAGCTCACGGACGAACAGGCGCACCGGGCGCGCCGTCGTCGCGTCCGCCCAGTCCACTTCGCCCTGGCGCAGCTGGACGTCCGCAAGCGCCACCTGCCAGGGCCGGCTTGCAGCCGCTTTGGCGGTGGTGCTGGTGGCGGCACCCGGCGGCCCGGCTGGCGGCAGCCAGTCCTCGAACATCCAGCGGCCCCGGCCATCGCGGCTCAGTTGCAGGCGTGGCTGTTCCAGCAGCAGCTTGCCCACGGACAGCGAGTTCCGCGTCAGGTCGAGCTCGGTCTGCTCGAGCGCCAGCCGCGACCAGGCCGCCAGCGGCTGCGCCGCAGGGCCGAGTGCGAGCGAGCGCAGCTCCAGCTTCCGAGCCTGCAGCTCCAGGCGCTGCGCGGCCCCGGCGCTGGCGGCATGCCAGTCGAGGGTGGCATCGGCGAACACCCTGCCGGTGAGCCCGGGTGGCAAAGTGGCGGGCAGGTAGGGCCGGGCGGCGGCCAGCGACAGTTCACGCGCCGACAGCCCGATCCGGGCCATGCGCTCGCTGGCCTGGCCGCTCCAGCTCAGCATGCCACCGGCCAGCCGGGCGGAGCCTTCGAGGCTGGCCGGCTGCTCGCCCGGCCAGGCGATGTTCCTGGCCTGCAGGCTGATCTGCTCGGCGGCCAGGTCCGCGGCCGGGCTGGCCGCAGCATCCTGCCAGCGCAGGCCGCCCGCAGCCAGCTCGAACTGGTCCAGCGCCAGCTTCCAGCCGGTGTCGGCACTCGCCGCTGCGGGGGCTGCCAAACTGGCGGGACGCCAGGCGGCGAGGATGCGCTGCAGATTGAGCCGGCCCTGGGCATCGCGCCTGAGCTGCAGGCGCGGCCCAGCCCAGCGCACCGCCTCCAGGTGCAGCTGCCGGGCCAGGGGCTGGCTGTTCTTGAGCTCCACGCTCAAGTCCTGCCAGGCGGCCAGCGGCAGCGTCTTGCCGTCCGGCAGCACTTCGTCGAGCTGGAAGTCGCGTGCCGCCAGGCGGCCGCCGAGCTTGAGCACGGGCGACTCGGTCTGTTCGAACGCGGCGGTGAGCTCGAGTTCCAGTTCGCCCTGCCTGGGGTGAAACGGCCAGCCTGAAGGCCAGTAGGACAGGTAGGGACCGATGTCGATGCGCTGGGCCTTGATGCTGACTTCAGCATGGTGGCCGGGCGCGAACGGCGTGCCGCTGGCGCGCGCCTCGAAGGGCGTGCCGTTGAGGCTGAATGCCAGGCGCGGCTCGGTGCGCACCTCACGCTGCGAGTCGAGGCTGCTCAGCAGCGGCAGCGACAGGCTGAGATCCCGCAGCTCATGGGTCCGGTTCACGCTGTCGTCCGCGAGGTCGAGCTCGCCGCGCTGGATCTCCACGTTGGCGAGCTTGAAGCGCGGCAGTGGGCCCGACGGCTGCTCAGGGCTGCGCAGGCGCGCGAGCACGTCGTCGATGTCCAGCCGACCGTCGCCCAGGTGACGCAGACGCAGGCGTGGCCGCTCGATCCTGAGGGCGTCGAGCACCGGGGCCCAGCGCAGCAGCGATACGATTTCGGCGTCGAGGTAGATCCGATCGAGCGCGAACTGCTCGCCCGTGCCCGAGGCGTCGGCGACGCTCAGGTTCTCCAGCGTGAGCTCCAGCGACCAGGGGCGCAGGTCGACGCGGCCCAGCTGCACGGTACGGCCCAGCGCCGCGGACGCCTGCTGCTCGATCTGCCATTTGAGCAAGGGCGGCAGCGCCGCCCAGGCCAGCAGCCAGAGCAGCAGCAGGGTGCCGGCTGCCAGCAGGCAGCGGTGTGCCATGAGCCGCAGGTTCAGCCGTTGGACAGCCAGCGCGGCGATCTCGCCGATGGTTTTCATGTGTGCTCCCGCGGCGGCGCCTGTCTGCGCCGCCGCCGCCCCGGGCTTCAGCCTTGCAATATAGCGGCGGGGCAGGGCGCTGTCACGCCGGTGTGTCGGTCAGGCCAGGCTTTCCTGCTCCATGCCCTCGATCAGCTCGGACAGCTCAAGCCAGCGCTCCTCGGCCGCGGAAGTTTCCTCGCCGATCGCCTTCAGGCGCCGGCCCGCCTCGGCCAGTTCGGCCGGCGGCAGCGCGTTCATCAGCTTCTGTTCCAGCGCCGTACCCTCGGCCTGCAGCGAGGCCATCTTCTGGTCGAGTTCGGCCAGCTCCTTCTTGTAGGGCTTGAGCCTGGTGGCCAGCTGCTGGCGCCGCTGCGCCTCGAGCCGGCGCTGCTCGGCCGGGTTGAGCGCGGGCGCCGCCGGCTGGGACTTGCCCGCTGCCGCATCGCCCGACGCGCCGGGCTTGCCGGCTGACACCGCAGCCTGCACCGCCTCGCGCTTTTCCTTCGCGACGTCGAGCAGGTAGCGCTGGTAGTCGTCGAGGTCGCCGTCGAAGGGCGCGATGCCGCCGTGCGACACCAGCCAGAACTCGTCGCAGACCGAGCGCAGCAGCGCGCGGTCGTGGCTGACCAGCATCACCGTGCCCTCGAACTCGTTGAGCGCCATCGCCAGCGCCTCGCGCGTCGCCAGGTCGAGGTGGTTGGTCGGCTCGTCGAGCAGCAGCAGGTTGGGGCGCTGCCAGACGATCATGCACAGCACCAGGCGCGCCTTTTCGCCGCCGCTCATGCTGCCCACCGCCTGCATCACCATGTCGCCGGTGAACTGGAAGGTGCCCAGGAAGTTGCGCAGGTCCTGCTCACGCGTGGACTGGCCGGTCAGGGCGCCGGCGGCCTCGGTCTCGCGCGCGAGCCGGATCATGTGCGCCAGCGGCGCCTCGTCGGGGCGCAGCACGTCGAGCTCCTGCTGCGCGAAGTAGCCGATGCTCAGGCCCTTGCCCTCGGTCACCGTGCCGGCCAGCAGCGGCAGCGCGCGCGCGACGGTCTTGACGAAGGTCGACTTGCCCTGGCCGTTGGCGCCCAGGATGCCCAGGCGCTGTCCCGCCAGCACCGAGCGCGTGACGTTCCTGACGATGGTGGTCTCGCTGCCGTCGGCGGCGCGGTAGCCGAAGCTCGCGTCGCGCAGGCTCAGCATCGGGTTGGGCAGCTGCGCGGGCTCCTGGAACTCGAAGCTGAACTCGGCATCGGCCAGCACCGGCGCGATCCTCTCCATGCGCTCGAGCGCCTTGACCCGGCTCTGCGCCTGCTTGGCCTTGGTCGCCTTGGCCTTGAAGCGGTCGATGAACTTCTGCAGGTGGGCTATTTTGTCCTGCTGGCGCGCGAAGGCCGCGGCCTGCTGGCTCATCTGCTCGGCGCGCATGTCCTCGAAGCGGCTGTAGCTGCCGCCATAGCGGTTGAGCTTGGCGTTCTCGATGTGCAGCGTCACCTGGGTGACGGCGTCGAGGAACTCGCGGTCGTGGCTGATCACCAGCAGCGTGCCGGCATAGCGCTTGAGCCAGCTTTCCAGCCAGACCAGCGCGTCGAGGTCGAGGTGGTTGGTCGGCTCGTCGAGCATCAGCAGGTCGCTCGGGCACATCAGCGCGCGCGCCAGCTGCAGCCGCATGCGCCAGCCGCCCGAGAAGCTGTTGACCGGACGGTCCAGCTCGTTGACCTGGAAGCCCAGGCCCAGCAGCAGCGCCTGGGCGCGCGCCGGCGCGTCGTGCGCGCCGGCGTCCTGCAGCGCGGTGTAGGCATGCGCCATCGCTTCGCCGTCGCCGCTGGCCTCGGCCTGCGTGACCGCGGCCTGCGCCGCCGCGAGCCGGTTGTCGCCGTCGATCACGAAGGCGGTGCAGGGCTGGTCGGTCTCGGGCATGTCCTGCGCGACCTGCGCGAGCTGCCACTGGCGCGGCCAGTTGAACTCGCCGCCGTCCTCGTGCAGATTTCCCTGCAGCAGCGCGAACAGGCTGGACTTGCCGGCGCCGTTGCGCCCGACCAGGCCGACCTTCTCGCCCGGGTTGATGGTGGCGCTGGCCTGGTCGAGCACGACCTTGGCGCCGCGCCGCAGCGTCACGTTGCGAAGCGTGATCATGCGCTCATGCCTTTCGTCGCCTGCCAGCCGGACAGTGCTTCGTGCGTCAGCAGCACGACCGGGCCTTCGCCCGAGGTGGTCTCGGGCCAGTAGCCCAGCAGCGTCGGGAAGGCGCGCTCGAAATGCTCGCGCTCGTTGCCGATCTCGAGCAGCAGCACCGCATGCTCGTTCATGTGTTCCAGCGCGTGGTCCAGCAGGTGGCGCACGAAGTCCATGCCGTCGTCGCTGCCCTGCAGCCCGCCGTCGAGCGAGATCAGCGGCTCGGCGCGGTACTCGGCCGGCAGCTCGTCCATGCCCTTGCGGCAGACATAGGGCGGGTTGCACAGGATCAGGTCGTATCTGTCGGGCAGGTTCTGCCAGCCGTCGGACTCGACCAGGCGGATGCGCTCCTGCAGGCCGTGCTTCTCCACGTTGATGCGCGCGACCGCCAGCGCCTCGGGCGAGATGTCGGCGGCGTCCACCGTGACCTCGGGCCAGGCCAGCGCGGCCAGCACCGCCAGGCTGCCGTTGCCGGTGCACAGGTCCAGCACCCTGGCCGTATGCTCGCCCAGCCAGCCGTCGATGTTCTCGGCGCTCTCGGCCGCCGCGATGAACTCGGCCAGGAAGCTGCGCGGCACGATCACGCGCTCGTCGACGTAGAAGGGCACGCCCTGCAGCCAGGCCTCGTGCGTGAGGTAGGCGGCGGGCTTGCGTGTAGCGATGCGCTCGTCTACCAGGCCCAGCACCTCAGCCTGTTCGGCTGCGCTGCACTCGCGCGCAGCCAGCTCGTCCAGGTCAGAGTCCAGCGGCAGGCCCAGCTTCCAGAACGTCAGCCAGACCGCCTCGTCGCGCGCGTTGGTGGTGCCGTGGCCGTAGGCCAGGTCGGCGGCTTCCAGGCGCGCGGTGGCGGCCTGCAACAGTTGGTCCAGTGTCACGGGGTGATCTCGTCCTGGGCCGGCACGCGCGCGAGCTTCTCGAGCGTGCGTCGGTAGATGTTCTTGAGCGGCTCGATGTCGGCGACGGCCACGCACTCGTTGACCTTGTGGATGGTCGCGTTGGGCGGGCCGAGCTCGATCACCTGCGGGCAGATCTTGGCGATGAAGCGGCCGTCGCTGGTGCCGCCGGTGGTGGACAGCTCGGTGTCCAGGCCGGTTTCCTCGCGGATGGCGTCGCGCACCGCGTCGACCAGGGTGCCGGGGCGGGTCAGGAAGGGATGGCCGCCGACGGTCCAGGCCAGTTTGTAGTCAGCGCCGGCCTGCAGGCCGTTGCGCGCCAGGATATCGGCCACGCGCTGCTGCAGGCCCTCGGCCGTGCTCTCGGTGCTGAAGCGGAAGTTGAAGTCCACCACCACGGCGCCGGGGATGATGTTGCTCGCGCCGGTGCCGCCGTGGATGTTGCTGACCTGCCAGGTGGTGGGCGGGAAATGGTCGTTGCCCTCGTCCCAGCGCGTGGCCACCAGCTCGGTCAAAGCGGGCGCCAGCAGGTGGATCGGGTTGCGCGCCAGGTGGGGGTAGGCGATGTGGCCCTGGATGCCCTTGACGGTCAGCTTGCCGCTCATGGTGCCGCGGCGGCCGTTCTTGATCATGTCGCCGGTCTGCCTGACCGAGGTTGGCTCGCCGACGATGCAGTAGTCGAGCTTCTCGCCGCGCGCCTCGAGCGCGCGGCACACCACCACGGTGCCGTCGTGCGCCGGGCCTTCCTCGTCGCTGGTCAGCAAGAAGGCGATCGCCAGGTCGGGGTTGGCGTGCTGCTCGAGGAACTCCTCGCAGGCCACGACCATCGCCGCCAGCGAGGTCTTCATGTCGGCCGCGCCGCGGCCGTAGAGCATGCCGTCGCGGATGGTGGGCACGAAGGGGTCGGTGTCCCACTGCTCGCGCGGTCCGGTGGGCACCACGTCGGTGTGACCGGCGAACACCAGCGTCGGCGCATCCGGGCGCGCGCCCGGGCGGCGCGCCCACAGGTTGGTGACGCGGAAGTCGTCCGGGCCGCTGACGATGGACTCGCACTCGAAGCCCAGCGGCAGCAGGCGCTCCGCGATGATCTTCTGGCAGTCGGCGTCGAGCGGGGTGACGGAGGACAATGCAATCAGCGCCTCGGTCAGGCGCAAGGTATCGCTCATGGGCAAATCCCTAAGGGGTGGGCGTCAGTGCTTGACGTCCAGGGTGAAATCGGTGAACGAAGGGCCGCTGGGTTCGACCTCGGTCTGCGGGGCGGCTGCGCCCTTGCCGGCGGGCGCGGCCATGTTGTCGAGCCGCCACATCAGGTTGGTGGGCGAGTCGGCGTGGATCAGGGCTTCCTTGCGCTCGACGCGGCCGGACAGGACCAGGCGTGCCAGGTCTTCCTCGAAGGTCTGGGACTCCTCGGCCATGGACTTCTCGAGCGCCTCGCGCACGCTGAAGAAGTCGCCCTTCTCGATCAGCTCGCTGATCAGCCGGGTGTTGATCATCACCTCCACGGCCGGCACGCGGCCGCCGTCGATCGCGCGCAGCAGCCGCTGCGACACGATCGCCTTGAGCGCCGTGGCCAGGTCGTTGAGCATGGAGGGCCTGACCTCGACCGGATAGAAGTTGACGATGCGGTTGAGCGCCTGGTAGCTGTTGTTGGCGTGCATGGTCGCCAGCACCAGATGGCCGGACTGGGAGTAGGCCATCGCCGCCGACATGGTCTCGCGGTCGCGGATCTCGCCGATCAGGATCACGTCCGGCGCCTGGCGCAGCGCGTTGCGCAGCGCGGTATGCAGCGTCGCGGTGTCGCTGCCGACCTCGCGCTGGTTGACGATGGACTTCTTGTTGCGGAACAGGAACTCGATCGGGTCCTCGATCGTGAGGATGTGGCCGGCCTCGCGCTCGTTGCGGTGGTCGAGCAGAGCGGCCATGGTGGTGCTCTTGCCCGAGCCGGTGGCGCCGACGACCAGCATCAGGCCGCGCCTGGCCATGATCATGTCGGTCAGCACCGGCGGGATGCCGAGCGAGTCGAGCGGCGGGATGTCGACGGCGATGAAGCGCACCACCAGCGCGCAGCTGCTGCGCTGGCGCATCGCGCTGATGCGAAAGCGCCCCACGCCGGTCAGCGGCACGGCGATGTTGAGCTCGCCGTTGCGCTCGAATTCGCGCAGCTGCTCGGCCGAGACCAGCTCGGCCAGCAGCAGCTGCGGCGCCTCGTTGGACAGCAGCTGGGAGTTGACGGGCAGGCAGGCGCCGTTGATCTTGATCAGCACCGGCGCGTTGGCCGAGATGTACAGGTCCGAGGCCTTGCGTTCGGCCATCAGATGCAACAGCTTCTCCATCATGCCCATGTCAGCCTCCCAGGCCCAAGGCGGGGCTTCAGTCGCGCAGCAGGTCGTTGATGCTGGTCTTGGAGCGGGTCTGGGCGTCGACGCGCTTGACGATGATGGCGGCGTACATGCTGTAGGGCGCGCCGTTGGCGGCGGTCTTGGGCAGGTTGCCGCTGACCACGACCGAACCCGAGGGCACGCGGCCGTAGCTGATCTCGCCGGTGGCGCGGTCGAAGATCGGGGTGCTCTGGCCGATGTAGACGCCCATGCCCAGCACCGAGTTCTCCTCGACGATCACGCCCTCGACCACCTCGGAGCGCGCGCCGATGAAGCAGTTGTCCTCGATCACGGTCGGGTTGGCCTGCAGCGGCTCGAGCACGCCGCCGATGCCGACGCCGCCCGACAGGTGCACGTTCTTGCCGATCTGGGCGCAGGAGCCGACGGTGGCCCAGGTGTCGACCATGGTGCCCTCGTCGACGTAGGCGCCGATGTTGACGTAGGACGGCATCAGGATCGCGCCCTTGGCGATGAAGCTGCCGCGGCGTGCGACGGCCGGCGGCACCACGCGCACGCCGGCGGCGGCCAGCTCCTGCGGCGACAGGTGGGAGAACTTGGTCTGCACCTTGTCGTAGAAGCCCAGGTCGCCGGCGGAGATGATCTCGTTGTCCTTGAGGCGGAACGACAGCAGCACCGCCTTCTTGATCCACTGGTGCACGGTCCACTGGCCCACGCCCTCGCGGGTGGCGACGCGCAGCTTGCCGCTGTCGAGCTGGTCGATCACCTGCGCGACCGCGTCCTGGATTTCGGCCGGGGCGGCGGCGGGCGAGAGCTGGGCGCGGTTTTCCCAGGCGTTTTCGATGATCTGTTGCAGTTGTTGGGTCATGATGCTCTTTTTAGTTGGAGGACTTGATGAATTCGACAATGCGTCGCGCGGCCTCGACACACTCCGCGGTCTCGGCCACGAGCGCCATGCGAACGCGCTGCGCCCCGGGGTTGAAGCCTTGCGCCTCGCGCGCCAGGTAGCTGCCGGGCAAAACCGTGACATTGTATTGAGCCAGCAGCGCCTTGGCGAAGTCGGTGTCCGATCCCCCTTTGAGGCCACCGAACTGCGCGGGCACCTCGGCCCAGAGGTAGAAGCCGGCGTCGGGCAGCGCGACGTTCATGACCTCGGCCAGGATGGGCGTGACGGCGGCGAACTTGGCGCGGTACTGCTCGCGGTTGTCGACCACGTGCTGCTCGTCGAGCCAGGCGGCGGCGCTGGCGCTCTGCACCACGGCGCTCATCGCGCTGCCGTGGTAGGCGCGGTAGAGCGTGAAGGCCTTGATCAGCGCCGCGTCGCCGGCGACGAAGCCGCTGCGCAGGCCCGGCACGTTGCTGCGCTTGGACAGGCTGGTCAGCGCGATCAGGTTCCTGAAGTCGCTCCGGCCCAGCTGGGCGGCGGCTTCCAGGCCGCCGAGCGGCGCCTCGGCGCGGAAGTAGATCTCGCTGTAGCACTCGTCGGACGCGATCACGAAGCCGTACTTGTCGCTGAGCTCGAACAGCATCTTCCACTCGTCCAGCGGCATCACCGCGCCGGTCGGGTTGCCGGGCGAGCAGGTGTAGAGCAGCTGGGTGCGCTGCCAGACTTCCTCCGGCACGCTCGCCCACTTGACCGCGAAGTTGCGCTTGGGGTCGCTGGGCGCGAACCAGGGCTGGGCACCGGCCAGGTAGGCTGCGCCCTCGTAGATCTGGTAGAAGGGGTTCGGGCAGACGACCACCGGCTCGGTGCCATCCGCGAAGGCACGCGGGTTCACCACCACCTGGGCGAGCGAGAACAGCGCCTCGCGCGAGCCCAGCACCGGCAGGACCTGCGTCGCCGGGTCGAGCTGCAGGCCGTAGCGGCGCTGCATCCAGGTCGCGCAGGCCTTCTTCAGCTCGGGCGTGCCGGCGGTCGCGGGGTAGACGGACAGGCCGCCGTCGGGCGACTCGACCGCCTCGCACAGCTTCTTCTTCAGGAATTCCGGCGCGGGGTGGCGCGGCTCGCCGATGCCGAGGCTGATGGCGCGGAAGTCCGGGTTGGGCGTCACGCCGGCAAACAGCTGGCGCAGGCGCTCGAAGGGGTAGGGTTGCAGGCGGGAGAGCAGGGGGTTCATGGGGAAGGATTGTCCCATGTCATGCGGGCTTTGCACGGGACGGACGCCGCGAACGCGAGTCTTCTGGCCGTAGATGGCAGATGTCGAAAATTTGACACGAACACGGCGTGCAAGGTCACCCATTTCTGAGCTGCAGCCCCATTTACGGGTGACGAGCCGGATTTCTGAGCTGCCTATGCGGCAGAGAACAAGAGACGCGCGCGTAACCGATGAGCATGATATTTCTGAGCTGCCTATGCGGCAGAGAACGGGCCATAGTCAGAGATACGCTCGAAGCACTGTTTCTGAGCTGCCTATGCGGCAGAGAACTGCACGCCGCTCTTGGCCGCCTCGACCTTCGCTTTCTGAGCTGCCTATGCGGCAGAGAACCAATATCCGCAGCCGACTCGCCAGCCGCTGACTTTCTGAGCTGCCTATGCGGCAGAGAACACCCCGAATCCGTACCGCCGCCAATTCTCGGTTTTCTGAGCTGCCTATGCGGCAGAGAACGCCGGCCTGCCCGTCCTCATCACCGTGGCCATTTTCTGAGCTGCCTATGCGGCAGAGAACAGCAGCACCCGCCGCCGCCTGCGCCGCTTGCTTTTCTGAGCTGCCTATGCGGCAGAGAACAGCGCGAGCTGGTGAACCGATTTTTGGGTCTATTTCTGAGCTGCCTATGCGGCAGAGAACATGGCTGCGGCACATACGCTGATCTGCCATGCTTTCTGAGCTGCCTATGCGGCAGAGAACGTGGTACGTGTAGCCAAGAACGGCAGGGTTCTTTTCTGAGCTGCCTATGCGGCAGAGAACGTGGCGAATATCGCCGCGTCCAATGTCCATAATTTCTGAGCTGCCTATGCGGCAGAGAACATAGCGTAGGAAACGACGGTCTCGGACCAGCATTTCTGAGCTGCCTATGCGGCAGAGAACAATTCCGGCGTGGCGTTCAGCCTGCTGTACGTTTTCTGAGCTGCCTATGCGGCAGAGAACGGTGAACACCTCAAGGGTTGACGCTGCACACATTTCTGAGCTGCCTATGCGGCAGAGAACGGGTGACTTGCCACATAGTGAGTCCTTTCAGTTTTCTGAGCTGCCTATGCGGCAGAGAACGTTGCTACTTCCAGTTCGGCCTTTACCACCAATTTCTGAGCTGCCTATGCGGCAGAGAACCTACAGGCCGCCTGCGTCGGAGCTGGGCACCTTTTCTGAGCTGCCTATGCGGCAGAGAACATAAGAAGCCATCGCTCGGGCACTTTGGCTTCTTTCTGAGCTGCCTATGCGGCAGAGAACGGAATGGGAACACGCACCGGCATTTCCAAATATTTCTGAGCTGCCTATGCGGCAGAGAACATGCCTGTCTGAAATAGGGGTTCATTATGATTTTTCTGAGCTGCCTATGCGGCAGAGAACGTCACGGGAGGGAGCATGGGTTTGCTGCTTGATTTCTGAGCTGCCTATGCGGCAGAGAACAGGCTGAACTCCGACCTGCGCGCGCGCGACATTTTCTGAGCTGCCTATGCGGCAGAGAACGTGGTTCGACTGCCTATGGATCCGGTGGTATATTTCTGAGCTGCCTATGCGGCAGAGAACCTGGTGATGCGATATTTGGCGGAACTCTTACATTTCTGAGCTGCCTATGCGGCAGAGAACTTGTTCCAGTGCAAACCGCTGCTGCACAGGTATTTCTGAGCTGCCTATGCGGCAGAGAACGTTCATCGGCGGCAGCCAGATGCTGACCGACTTTTCTGAGCTGCCTATGCGGCAGAGAACCCTTGCGGCGGCTGCCTCTATCAGGCTTGCAATTTCTGAGCTGCCTATGCGGCAGAGAACAGGACGGGTCGGTTTCAGTTGTTGCCCCGTCATTTCTGAGCTGCCTATGCGGCAGAGAACACATAGAAAAAGGCGCGCAGCTGCTCGAAGGCTTTCTGAGCTGCCTATGCGGCAGAGAACATTGGTTACGCTCGTGTTTCCTCGACTCATCATTTCTGAGCTGCCTATGCGGCAGAGAACGCATGGGCACGCGCGTCGTGCGCGGCTTGAGCTTTCTGAGCTGCCTATGCGGCAGAGAACTGGACCGGATACGAAGTCGCACAGGCTTGTGATTTCTGAGCTGCCTATGCGGCAGAGAACCCTTCCCCGAAATAGTCGCTGGCCTGCGTCAATTTCTGAGCTGCCTATGCGGCAGAGAACACCGACCCGCGCTCGGGACTGTCCTTCGAGGTTTTCTGAGCTGCCTATGCGGCAGAGAACGCCCGACGCCGACCGCATCATGGCCGAGGTGATTTCTGAGCTGCCTATGCGGCAGAGAACGGATGGCCGGGGCCGTCGAGGCCCCAGCGCCCTTTCTGAGCTGCCTATGCGGCAGAGAACATGAATCGGATTTTTGGCTATGGTCAGATTCTTTTCTGAGCTGCCTATGCGGCAGAGAACTGGCTACCGACTCGCGAGTATGCAATGATCAATTTCTGAGCTGCCTATGCGGCAGAGAACGGCTACTTCGCCACAGTCGAAGAGCGCGACGCTTTCTGAGCTGCCTATGCGGCAGAGAACACTGGGCGGGCTTCGGGGTTTAAGGGTGTCTATTTCTGAGCTGCCTATGCGGCAGAGAACACCACACCAGCATCTGCCCTAGCGGCACGTTCTTTCTGAGCTGCCTATGCGGCAGAGAACGGCCCCTGCGCCGTTGCCCTTGGAATCGTCCATTTCTGAGCTGCCTATGCGGCAGAGAACCCGTCGCCCCAGCTGCGAGCTGGCGGGGGATTTTTCTGAGCTGCCTATGCGGCAGAGAACGTTGCCGGCGTTGATGAGCTGACCCGCGTTCATTTCTGAGCTGCCTATGCGGCAGAGAACGCAGGTGGGTTCACTACGTCCGTGTACGCTAATTTCTGAGCTGCCTATGCGGCAGAGAACGTGGTGCCTCCCTGCGAGCAGTAGAAGATCCATTTCTGAGCTGCCTATGCGGCAGAGAACTCGGACCACCGACTGGTGCTCACGGCGCGCAATTTCTGAGCTGCCTATGCGGCAGAGAACTCAATGCACCTCGCTATCAGCGCAATGCCCAGTTTCTGAGCTGCCTATGCGGCAGAGAACATATCCGAATTCGGACATCGGTGCCGACAGGCTTTCTGAGCTGCCTATGCGGCAGAGAACGACATGACGGATGAAGAACTGATCGACACTTTTTTCTGAGCTGCCTATGCGGCAGAGAACATCGGCGCGAATCCTGGCCCTGTAAGGCTTCTTTTCTGAGCTGCCTATGCGGCAGAGAACAAGTCACGGTGAATGACTTGCGTATCTGGTTCTTTCTGAGCTGCCTATGCGGCAGAGAACTCGCACGACCTGCACGCCCGCATGGCCCGTTTTTTCTGAGCTGCCTATGCGGCAGAGAACATCTATCCTTTGTTCGTCTCGCTGCTTGAAAATTTCTGAGCTGCCTATGCGGCAGAGAACCTTACCGAGAACTTCTCTGCGGGCTCCAAGGATTTCTGAGCTGCCTATGCGGCAGAGAACTTGCTTGAATTTGCACTTATCCCACGCGGTAATTTCTGAGCTGCCTATGCGGCAGAGAACGGCTGTAAGCTGTGTAAGCCATCAACCATCTATTTCTGAGCTGCCTATGCGGCAGAGAACGAGGCACCCAAGATGGTGCCCAGCGATCTGCTTTTCTGAGCTGCCTATGCGGCAGAGAACTTGCACTGGGCTGGTAGTCAGTCGGGTCAGATTTTCTGAGCTGCCTATGCGGCAGAGAACGGGGCTTACCAGTTCTGCGCTGAGCTGTTGGATTTCTGAGCTGCCTATGCGGCAGAGAACCGAGCCAGCACCCACGCGCTCCATCTCATAACTTTCTGAGCTGCCTATGCGGCAGAGAACTTCGCGGACACTGCCGGGGCATACACCCCAGCTTTCTGAGCTGCCTATGCGGCAGAGAACACGATGTGACAATCTGTCCTCCGCGCGGGCGATTTCTGAGCTGCCTATGCGGCAGAGAACAACATGATGATCAGCCCTTGACAACTGCGACATTTCTGAGCTGCCTATGCGGCAGAGAACTGGGCGCGTGATGTATCCAGAGCATGGAGGTTTTTCTGAGCTGCCTATGCGGCAGAGAACGGCCGGGCATCTGAAGGCGGGCAGACCATCACTTTCTGAGCTGCCTATGCGGCAGAGAACTGAAGGTTCTCGGATAGGTGCCTCATCAGGGATTTCTGAGCTGCCTATGCGGCAGAGAACGGCGCGGCGGACGGCCTGGACAACATCGGAGATTTCTGAGCTGCCTATGCGGCAGAGAACTAACGCGCCGGAACCGGTCAACACTGTGACGCTTTCTGAGCTGCCTATGCGGCAGAGAACAGCCGCACTTTCCCCGCCGGCGACCAGATCAATTTCTGAGCTGCCTATGCGGCAGAGAACTCAGATAAGACACATCTGTCACAGTCTTGACATTTCTGAGCTGCCTATGCGGCAGAGAACATAAGGGACGGGGCTTGCACAGTGCGGCTAGTTTTCTGAGCTGCCTATGCGGCAGAGAACGTCTGGACCAGCTTTGACATACTGGGCAACGATTTCTGAGCTGCCTATGCGGCAGAGAACACGGGGAGACTGTCACACAAAGCCCGACATTATTTCTGAGCTGCCTATGCGGCAGAGAACCATTCACTCGCTCTTGGGGTTCAGCGAGGTGATTTCTGAGCTGCCTATGCGGCAGAGAACGAACTGAAGACA
>JBEEPT010000191.1:0-4277 GCA_041190985.1 Pseudomonadota bacterium | reverse complement strand
GAGAGCGCCGACGGCCGAGGCACAACTGGTGCTCCTGCTCTCGCCACGCTCCCCCAATACGCGAGCCCGGGCGTCGGCCCCATGGGCGCAGGGCAACCCGCCGACGCGGGCCCCACCGGCGGGGTGGGTTCGTGACAACGACACCCGTCCGCCCATCCTGCACCGGGAAGTTCCCGTTCCCGAGCCTCGAGCTGGCCGAGGCGTCGGCAGTCCGCATGCGCAAGCGCAAGAGCCAGCACCAGGCCGCGCAGACCTACCGCTGCCACCACTGCGGGAAGTGGCACATCGGCGGCAGCCGCCCGGCCTACGTCGTGCACAGCACCCAGAACTTCAAGCGGCGCCGGCGCGAGGCCGGGGAAGTGGGAGGCGAGGACTGAGATGGCACGCGCACGCAACATCAAGCCCGGGTTCTGGAAGAACGAGGACCTGGCCGAGTGCACGATCACCGCGAGGCTGCTGTTCGTCGGCCTGTGGATGCTGGCTGACCGCGAAGGCCGGCTCGAGGATCGCCCCAAGCGCATCAAGGCCGAGCTGTTCGCCTTCGACACCTTCGAAGTCGAGCCGCTGCTGATCGAGCTGGAGCAGTTCGGGTTCATCCAGCGGTACGCCATCAACGGCAGCCGCTACATCCAGGTCACGAAGTTCGCCGAGCACCAGACCCCGCACTACACGGAAAAGGCGAGCACGATCCCGGCGCCACTCCAGGAATCTGGCGGCATCAAGCCGCAGAGACTCCAGGAATCTGGCGGCGATGGTGGAAGAGGATTCCCAGATCACCGCGACGATGAAGGCGGCGCCACTCCAAGAAAAATCGGGCCAAAGCCGAACATGAAGGGGGGGTCACTACCCCCTGATTCACTGAATCCTGATTCACTGAATCCTGATTCACCGAAAGCTTCTCCTGCGGAGAAGGCCGCGCGCAAGCGCGCAAGCCCATCCGCCAAGCCCGCCCTGCTCGACGCCGACGCGTTGCAGACCCTCGGGGTGGAGCGCCAGCATGCAGCCGACTGGCTCGCCGTCCGCAAGGCCAAGGACCTGCCGCTGACCCGCACGGCGTGGGACCAGACCGTCGCCGAGGCGGCCAAGGCCGGCGTGACGCCAGCCGAGGCGGTGCGCCTGTCCGCCGCCAACGGCTGGGCCGGGTTCCGCGCGACGTGGCTGGCCAACCGCGATGCGCCGCCGCCGGCGAGCGGTGCCGCACGCCACCAACCCCTGAGCGACGCCGAGCGCGCCGCCCGCAACGCAGCCGTCAACGCCGAGGCCAAGCGGCTGCTCGGCTTCGGCTCCAACCCGAACCCCCCGGAGACCATCGATGCGTGAACGCGACTTCGACGACTTCTGCGCGCTGCTCGACGACGTGAACGCGCTCATGCGCAGCAGCGCGGCCACCCCACTCAGTGCCTCGGCCAAGGCGATGTTCTTCCGGGCGCTGGCGGACTACGACATCGCCGACGTGCGCGCCGCCCTGGACGCCCATGTCCGAGACCCGCAGCGCGGCCGCTTCCCGCCGGTGCCGGCCGACGTGATCGCGCAGTTGCAGGCCGCCGCCGAGGACGACGGCCGCCCCGGGCCCGAAGAGGCCTGGGCCATCGCCCGCCGCGCGACCGACGAGGCCGCCACGGTGGTCTGGACCGCGGAGATGTCGCAGGCTTGGGCGGTGGCGATCCCGCTGCTCGGCGCACGCGACGACGTCGGCGCACGCATGGCGTTCCGCGAGGCCTACCAGCGCTTGGTCGCCGAGGCGCGCGACGCCGGCACGCCGCCGCGCTGGTCGGCTTCGCTGGGCTGGGACGAGCAGCAGCGGGCGCAGGCGATCGGGCAGGCGGTGCAGCTCGGCTACCTGCCGCGCGAGGAGCTGCTGGCGCTGCCGGCGCCGAAGGTGACGCTGGCGCCGCCGCCGGAGGTGCGCGCGAAGCTGCTCGAGCTGCGCGACACGATCGCCGCCCGCGCCGCGACGCTGACGATCGACACGTCGGAGCGCGACGCGCTGGCCGAGCGCAAGGCGCAGGTGCAGCAGCAGGTCGACGCGTACACCGCCGCCGGGGACGCGGCATGAACGCGGCCACGAAGCCCCGCAGCGCCCGCAAGATCGCCGAGGAGGCAGCCGGGTTCGGCAGCAGCGGCACCGCCGTCGATCCCCGCGCCTGCGCCGCCAACGGCTGCCCGCAGTTGGGTTCGATCGACCTGGGCGGGTCCGGCCGGTTCCTCTGCGCGTGCCACGCGATGGTGCCGTCCGATCGCTGGCCGACGGTGACGCAGGGCATCCGGGACTACGCCTGGATGCTGGCGATCATCCGCGACGTGAAGGCCGCCGGCAGCCGCGACCTGCAGTGGCGCAAGGCGGCGATGCTGGCGTGGGCCGTGGAGCCGGAGATGGCGCCGCACGAGCAGGAGACGCAGGCGCTGTATGTCGCCCGGCTGCTGCAGGACTTCGAGCACCGCGTCGGCGCGCGCGCCACGAAGCCGCAGCCCTTGCTGCCGCGGCCGGCGATGCAGGGAGCCGCGGCATGACGAACGACCGCATCGTCGAGTTCCAGCGCGCGGCGCTGGTGGCCCAGCAGAACCACCTGGACGCCGCGCTGCTGAAGCTGCGCACCGCGCAGGCCGAGATCGACCTTCAGACCGAGCACAACCGGACTCTGTTCGCGCTGCTGCTCCAGCGCGATCGGACGATCGAGGCGATGCGCGCCGAGATGCTGGCCGTGCGGGGCATCCTGGGGGAGGAACTGCGGTGAAGAACGCCGGCTACGAGCCCATCATCCGAGCGCTGGCCACGCTGGGCAAGCACCCGATCCTGTCCGCCGAGCAACTGCACGCGCTGATGCCTGACGTCGCCCTGACGACGGTCACGGATTGGCTGCGCGACTTCGAGCGCACCGGGCTGGCCCACATCGAGCACGTGGTGCGCGTCGGCCCGCGGCTGTTCGTCCGGTACTACTCGGCCGGCCCGGGGTCTTCGGCGCACTGGCCGCACAGGGTGCGCGACGGCGGGAAGACGCTCTCGCACATCCTCACGATCGCCGCGCTGCGCGAGTTCATGCTCGAGGAGCCGCGAACGGTTTCCGACCTGATCGTGGAGGTCGGCATCGACCGTCGGGTGACGCACCGCGTGCTGAACTTCCTCCACGACCACGATCTGGCCCGCATCGCCAAGTGGCCGCGCGATTCCGATGACGGGAAGCGCTGCCCGGCCTGGAAGTGGGGACCCGGCCGACACGCCAGCCGCGGCCCCGCGCAGAGCCGCCGCGTCACGAATCGGAAGGCCTGGGCGAAGCGCAAGCAGCATCTGGCCGAGGAAGCGGTCCAGGCGCGCGAGGCGCAGCTGCTGTCGCAAGTCATCGCCGGCCGGGCGAAGCTGGTGGCGGTCAACGATGGTTGCGGAACCATGGTTGCGGCCATGGTTGCGAGCGAGAGGAGGGCAGCGTGATCCGCTTCACCATCCCCGGCGAGCCCCAGGGCAAGGGCCGCCCGCGCGTCGGCCGCGTCGGGCCGCATGTCCGCATGTTCACCCCGGCGAAGACGGCGGCGTATGAGGGCCTCGTCGCTCACGCCGCGCAGTCCGCGATGGCCGGGCGCCAACTGCTGAAGGGCGCCTGCCGCATCGAGCTCGACGTCGTCTGCACCGTGCCGGCAAGCTGGTCTGGGAAGAAGCAGCGCGAGGCCATCAGTGGCGCCATCCACCCGACGAAGAAGCCCGATGCGGACAACGTGCTGAAGGCCATCTGCGACGGCATCAATGGCGTGGTGTGGGTGGACGACACGCAGGCCGTGGTGGTCGCCATGCGCAAGCGCTACGGCTCGACGCCGGGTGTGTGCGTGACGGTCGAAGAGGTCGACGCCGACGTGCGACAACTGGAGATCGCGGCGTGACCGACCTCTGGACCATGCTCCGCGACGCCCAGGCGGCCCAGGCCGAGCTGCTGGCCGAGCAGCAGCGCGTCATCGACGCCCTGCCGGGCGCCTACCCGCTGCCGCCGCCCAACGCGTGCGCCTGCTTCGAGGGCCACTGCCGCGGCGGGCAGGTGATCAACGGCCGGCTGGCCAACGGACTTCTGTGCAAGGAGGCGCTGCCGCGATGACCGAGCCCACCAGCAACTACCGCTACTCCCACACCATCCCCTGGTCGCGCGCGGAACTGCTGCAGGTCGACGGCTTCCGCCTCGTGTACTCGCACGACAAGGAGCGCGGCCTGGTGGTGCACCTGCCCGGCTGCCGCGAGGCGACCCTGCAGGAGCTGCGCGACGAGGGCCGCACGATCGTGATGCCCGAGACCCCGC
>JBEEPT010000190.1:0-7088 GCA_041190985.1 Pseudomonadota bacterium | reverse complement strand
GCCGCGTGGGCCTGAGCGTCACGCTGCTGCTGGCGGGCGTGGCGCTGTCGCTCTACCACTTCAATCTCGACGCCGAATGGGACTCCTGGGCCGTCTATTTCCTCGGCGCCTACGGCCTGGGCGCGCTGAGCTACTGGGCCTCGCAGCCGCGGCGCGGGCTCAAGGGCCTGGCCTGGCTGCTGCTGTTCGCGCTGCTGGTGACGGGGGCGCTGGCGCTTGAGTTCCGCGCCCGGATCGCGCTCGCGCTGATGACCGCGCTGCTGCTTGGGGTGGCGCACAGCGGGCAATGGCTGAACCGCTGGCCGCGCGGGCGGGTCTGGGCTTATTTCGGCCAGATCTCCTACTCGGTGTTCCTGCTGAACTTCCCGGTCTCGCTGCTTGTCACCGCGCTGTTCACGCGCTTTGTGCCGGCCGACCCCTGGCTCCAGAGCGCCGGCGTGCTGCTGGCATGGATGGCCTGCAACCTGGCCGGCGCCGTCTTCTTCCGCTATGTCGAGCAGCCGCTCGGTCGCCTGGGCAGCGGACGCTTACAGGTCGATACAGCTGTCACAGTTGGCAGCCGTGCCTGAGCGGTTTTTTGGACTGTAATCCACTCATGTCGCGCGAGTGGCGCGCAAGGAGTGGATCATGAGCAAGCTGGGTTTCAAGAGTTCGGCTGGGCGCAGGGCCTGGCGTGCGGGGCTGGCAACGGCGGCCCTGGCAGCCGGCCTGACCCTGGCTTGCGGGGCAGCGCAGGCGGGCGAGGTGTACTGGAACCTGGGGGTGCAGTCGCCCGGCGTGGTGCTTGGCGCCGGCAACTGGGCGCCGCCGGTCTATGCGATCCCGGCCCCCGTCGTGGTCTACCCGCAGCCGCGCATGTTGCCGCCGCCCCCGCCCGTCTACCAGCTGGGCTGGGTGCCGCCTGGGCATCGCCACCATCACCACCATTGGCGGGACGACGACGACTGGCGCGGTGGCCCGGGCTTCGAGTCCCGGGGTGGCTGGCGCGATGAGGGCCGGGGCCACGGCTGGCGCTGATCGGGCGGGCAGCGTCGTCGTGGCGCTTTAAACTGATGGGTTTAACACCACGACCTTCTGACCCTCCTGATGGACACCTTGCTGCTGCTGAAATCCGCCCTCATGGGCATCGTCGAGGGACTGACCGAGTTCCTGCCCATTTCCTCCACCGGCCACCTGATCCTGGCCGGTTCGCTGCTCGACCTGCACGACGACAAGGGCAAAGTGTTCGAGATCGCGATCCAGACCGGTGCCATCCTGGCGGTGATCCTGGTCTACTGGCAGCGCCTGCGCGACACCGTGGCGCAGCTGCCGAGCCAGCCGCGCGCGCAGCGCTTCGCGGCCAACGTGCTGACCGCCTTCGTGCCGGCCGTGGTGCTCGGCCTGCTGCTGGGCAAGGCGATCAAGGCGCACCTGTTCACGCCTGAAGTGGTCGCGAGCACCTTCATCCTGGGCGGATTCGTGATCCTGTGGGCCGAGCGGCGCCAGGCGCGCGCCGAGACCGCGCCGCGCATCCTCTCGGTCGACCAGCTCAGCGGGCTCGACGCGCTCAAGGTCGGCCTGGTGCAGTGCTTCGCGCTCGTGCCCGGCACCAGCCGCAGCGGCGCGACGATCATAGGCGGGATGTTCCTGGGCCTGTCGCGCCAGGTTGCGACCGAGTTTTCCTTCTACCTCGCGATCCCGACGCTGATCGGGGCCGGTGCCTACAGCCTGTACAAGGAGCGCGCGCTGCTGAGCCTGGCCGACCTGCCGATGTTCGCGGTCGGCCTGGTTTTCGCCTTCGCCAGCGCCTGGCTCTGCATCCGCTGGCTGCTGCGCTTCGTCGCCACGCACAGCTTCGCCGGCTTTGCCTGGTATCGCATCGCGTTCGGCCTGCTGATCCTGCTCACGGCCCGGATGGGCTGGGTCAGCTGGTCGGCCTGAGCGCGCCGCACTGCGCCAAGCCGCCGGCGCTTCAGGCCTCGGGCGGCAGGAAGCTGCGCAGCGCGCGCGCTATCGCGTCGGCGGTCTCGCGCGGGCGCTCCATCGGGAAGAGATGGCTGCCCGCCAGCATCTGCAGCCGGTGCGCCTGGGCGCTGTCCACCAGACGGCGCGTCATGGCCAGGCCGGCCTGGCGCATCTCCTCGGAATCGGTGCCGCCGATGAAGGCCAGCGGACAGCGCAGTGGATGGCGACGCAGCAGTTGCTCGAGGTTGTGCGGCAGGGTGTTGTAGATCCGCGTCTCGACCTCGCGCTCGAAGCGCAGCACCCGCCGTTGCCCCTGCTCGCTGAGCTCGTCCTGGGTGCCGTGGGCGATGTAGTCGCGCAGCACCTCGGGATCCCATGCGGCGAAGCGGCGCTTGCGGTGGAAATGCTCGAGCGCGGACTGCGCGTCGGGCCAGTGATGGCGCCGCTTCCGGCTGATCTTGCCGGGCGACAGACGACCGATCAGGCGGGTGCGCTGCATCGCCTCCAGCAGCCTGGCGCGCCAGCCGCCGAGCAGCGGCGAATCGAGCAGGACCACGCCGTCGACCGCGCGGCCCGCGATCTGCGGGTGGCGCGCCGCGCACATCAGGCTCAGGAAGCCGCCCATCGAATGGCCGACCAGGTAGAGCGGGCCCGCGTGGCCTCGGGCCTGGCTGGCAGCGAACTCGAACAGCTGCTGCACCAGATGCGGCCAGTTGGTGGTCACCGGGTGGCGCGGGTCGTGGCCGAAGCGGTCGAGTGCCTCGACGCGCAGGCCGCGTTCGCGCAGCTGGCGCAGCAGCACCGCGTAGGTGCCGGCGGGGAAGCTGTTGCCGTGCGAGAAGACGACGAGCGGGCGCGGCGGGGTGGACATGGGCCTCAGATCAGCTTCTCGCGCGGATTGCTGATCTTCCTGAGCGGCTTGCTGCGGCTGCTGGTGCCCAGCAGCGGCACCTCGGTCGTGCTGCCGTCCCAGCGCGGATCCTCGATGTCGTCGAAGACCTCGCGCAGCTTCTGGCCCCAGCTGGTGCGCAGCATGCGGAAATAGGGGTTGTTCTCGTCGATGCAGACGATGCGCTCGCTCTGCAGGCTGTCGGCCTCGTAGACGGCGAGGTCCAGCGGCAGGCCGACCGAGAGGTTGGACTTGAGCGTCGAGTCCATCGAGACCAGCGCGCATTTGGCCGCCTCGTTCAGCGGGGTGTCGGGCATGAGCACGCGGTCGAGCACGGGCTTGCCGTACTTGGACTCGCCGATCTGGAAGAAAGGTGTCTCGGGCGTGGCCTCGATGAAGTTGCCGGCCGAATAGACCTGGAACAGGCGCATGCCCTCGCCGGCGATCTGGCCGCCGAAGATCATGCTGACGTTGAAGTCCACGCCGGCGCGGCGCAGCGACTCGCCGTCGCGCTGGTGCACATGACGCACCGCCGAGCCGAGCACGCGCGCGGCGTCGAACATGCTGCGCGCGTTCCAGATCGTCAGCGGCTCGTCGCTGCCGGCATCCTTGAGGTGCTCGGTCTGCAGGATCTCGCGCACCGACTGCGAGATGCTCAGGTTGCCGGCCGACAGCAGGCACATGAAGCGGTCGCCCGGCTTCTCGTAGACGATCATCTTGCGGAAGGTGCTGATCTGGTCGAGGCCGGCGTTGGTGCGGGAGTCGGACAGGAAGACCAGTCCGGCCTTGAGCTTGATGGCGACGCAGTAGGTCATGGTTGTGGCAGGAGTTTCTTGAGCAGGTAGAGCTGTTCCAGCGCCTCGCGCGGGCTCATGGCGTCGGGGTCGAGCGCCGCCAGCGCGAGCTCGGCCCGGCTGGGCTCGGGCGCGGCAGCCGCGGGCGGCGGCGCGAACAGGTCGACCTGGGCGGTGGCGCTGGCGCTGTGGGCCTCGAGCGCCTCGAGCGCATGGCGCGCGTGCTGCACGACCGGCGTCGGCACGCCGGCCAGGCGCGCGACCTGCACGCCGTAGCTGCGGCTGGCCGGTCCCGGCTCGATCTGGTGCAGGAAGACGATGTCGCGCCCCTGGCTCTCGACCGCGCTCACGTGGACGTTGAGCGCGGCGCGATGCCGGGCCGGGAATTCGGTCAGTTCGAAATAGTGGGTGGCGAACAAGGTGAAGGCCTTGACTTTGTCGTGCAGATGGGTCGCGATGGCGCCAGCGAGCGCGAGCCCGTCGAAGGTCGAGGTGCCGCGCCCGATCTCGTCCATCAGCACCAGGCTGTGCGGCGAAGCGCCATGCAGGATCTGTGCCGCCTCTGTCATCTCGAGCATGAAGGTCGACTGGGCGTTGGCCAGGTCGTCGGCCGCGCCGATGCGGGTGTGGATGGCGTCGAGCGGGCCGAGCCGGCAGCTCTGGGCAGGAACATAGCTGCCCATGCTGGCGAGCAGCGCGATCACGGCGACCTGGCGCATGTAGGTCGATTTGCCGCCCATGTTGGGGCCGGTGATGACCTGCATGCGCGCCTTCGGTCCCAGCACCGTGTCGTTGGGGATGAAGCTGCCCGAGCCGGTCTCGGCCAGGCGCGCCTCGACCACCGGGTGGCGGCCGGCGCGGATCTCGATGCAGGGTTCGATCGCGAACTCGGGTTCGCACCAGCCGAGCGTGAGCGAGCGCTCGGCCAGCGCGCACAGCGCGTCCAGGCTGGCGAGCGCGCGCGCGAGAAGCCCAAGCGCCGGCACATGCTGCTGCAGCTGGTCGAGCAGGCCCTCGTAGAGCCACTTCTCGCGGGCCAGCGAGCGCTCCTGCGCACTCAGCGCCTTGTCCTCGAACGCCTTGAGCTCGGGCGTGATGAAGCGCTCGGCATTCTTGAGCGTCTGGCGCCGGCGGTAGTCCTCCGGCACGCGGTCGAGGCCGCTGGTCGTGACCTCGATGTAGAAGCCGTGCACCTTGTTGAACTGCACGCGCAGGTTCGGGATGCCGGTGCGCGTGCGCTCGCGCGCCTCGAGCTCGAGCAGGAAGCCGTCGCAGTTGTTCTGGATCGCGCGCAGCTCATCGAGATCGGGGTCATAGCCGTGGTTGATCACGCCGCCGTCTCGCACCAGCGCGGCGGGCTCGGGCAGCAGCGCGCGCTGCAGCAGCGCGGCGCAGCCCTCGGGCGGCTCGAGCTCGCGCGCGAGCTCTGCCAGCAGCGGCATGCATGCTGCTGCGTCTGTTGTGCCGCCCTGGTGCAGTGCCTGGTCCTGCAGCACCTGCCACAGGCCCTGGGCCACGCCCGCCGCCTTCTCCAGCGTGTTCAGCAGGCCGACGAGTTCGCGCGGACGCACCTGGCGCAGCGCGATCCGGGCGGTGATGCGCTCCACATCCGCCGCGCCCCGCAGCGCCAGGCGCAGCGGCTCGTGCACGCCGGCGCGCAGCGTGCCGATCGCTTCCAGCCGGCGCCGTGCCGGCGCGCGGTCGCGCGGCGGCTCGAGCAGCCAGCGCTTGAGTGATCGGCTGCCCATGCCGGTCTGGCAGCTGTCGAGCAGCGAAAACAGCGTGGGCGAGGACTCGCCGCGCAGCGTCTGCGTGAGTTCGAGGTTGCGCCGCGTCGTCGCGGGCAGGTCGATCAGCTCCTGCGGCCGCGCGACTTCGAGCTGGCGCACATGGGCCAGCGCCTGGCCCTGGGTGTGCTCGGCATAGTCGAGCAGGGCCGAGGCCGCGGCGTGCGCCTGCGGCAGGTCCTGGGCGTTCCACGCGGCCAGGCTCGCGGCCTGCAGCTGCTCGCGCAGCTTGCGCTCGCCCAGGGCGCCGTCGAAGGCCCAGGCCGGACGCAAGGCCAGGCTCAGCCGTGCACCCGCGCCGCCCTGCGCCAGCGCCGGCCACTGGCGTTGCAGTTCCTGCAAGGCCTGCTCGAAGGCGGGCGTCGCGTCGGCGCTGTGCAGCAGCTCGCTCGGGCCGATGCGCACGATCCAGGCGCGCAACTCGTCGGCCGGGCACTGCGCCAGGTGCAGCACGCCCTGGGTCACGCTGAGCCAGGCCAGGCCGCAGGTCGCGCGCGCTCCGGCATGGACCGCCAGCAGGATGGACTCGCTCTTGTCGCCGAGCAGTTCGGCGTCAGTCAGCGTGCCGGGGGTGACCACGCGCACCACCTTGCGCTCGACCGGACCCTTGGACGTGGCCGGGTCGCCGACCTGTTCGCAGATCGCGACCGACTCGCCGAGCTTGAGCAGGCGCGCCAGATAGGTCTCGACCGAGTGGAAGGGCACGCCTGCCATCACGACCGGCTCGCCGGCCGACTGGCCGCGCCGGGTGATCGTGATGTCGAGCAGGCGCGCGGCCTTCTCGGCGTCGTCCCAGAACAGCTCGTAGAAGTCGCCCATGCGGTAGAACAGCAGGGTGCCGGGGTGACCCGCCTTCAGCCGCAGGTACTGCTGCATCATGGGGGTGTGAGCTGAAAAATCCTGCGCTGTCCCCTCCGGGGTTGCTGGCTTCATATGCTTGTCAGAGGAGAAATCCATAAGGCCCAACGAACTCTACCGCCCTCTGGCGGACCGGCGTGAATTCCGCCGCTTACCAACCCAATAAGATAGCCATCGCCACACCAGCCGGAAGATTTCGGGGCGTGGTGCGGTGCTCGGCTCGGCACCCGTTGTCCGGGTGAGTGCTTGCGCATGGAAGGCATCGTCCGATGAGGCCTGAACCGAGCCAGCACACTGCCTTCAGGATGTTCAGGGCCCAGGTGCCGGCTTGCGAAACCAGGCCTCCCGGATAAGTGGCCTTCCATGGTCCCGATTATCCCGTGTACGGCGGGCCCTGGGCGGCTGGGCCGGGTTGCACTGCCCGGCTGGATGGGAAGGCCTGGTGGACAAGCTGCTCGTCGGCAGCCGGTTTCCGGAATGCAGCCGCTTGCGTCCGCGGCCGTTAAAGGGCAATTCGAAGCTCATGCCCCTATCCGCTCCAGGGTGCCATGGCCGATGGAGCGGGAGTCCCGGGCGTCGGGATGAGGTGTTGGTCCGAAATCCGGGCCGAATTTCTTTTGGCCGCCTCCGGGTACCCGGAGGCAGCCTGCTGGAAGGCCGCGGCGCAGCGGGATGGCCTGTTGTGCCGCGGCCCGGCTCAGCGCACCAGCGCCGGCATCTTGTTGTTGAACTTCCAGCCCGGGATCAGGAACTGCATGGCGACGGCGTCGTCGCGCGCACCCAGGCCGTGCTGCAGGTAGAGCTGGTGCGCCTTGT
>JBEEPT010000189.1:0-3007 GCA_041190985.1 Pseudomonadota bacterium | reverse complement strand
GTGACGAGCGAAGGCCGCACGGCCTCCAGGAGGTGCGACTGGATGGCCTCGGTGGCGAGCAGCCGCTCGCGCAAGGCGTTGAACCCGGCCTGGTCGATGCCGGCGAGGCTTTCCAGCACGGCGGTGTTGCGCACGATGGCCCGCAACTCGGCCAGCATGCTGCTGACTTCTGCCGCCGCGGATGGCGCGGTGGCCGACGTGGCGATCGCATCGACGACGGTGGTGCTGACGGGAATCGACGGCAGCGGCGTGTTGATCAGCGGCGCCACGGAGCCGCCCCCAGCGCCGACGCGACCGCCCAGCGCGGCGTCGATCGAAAGCAGCGCCTCCAGCATGGCCGTGCTGTTCTCTGCCGTGGTCTCGGCCGCGGTGACCTGGGCTTCCAGCGCCGCGATCTGCGGGTCGACGGTCTGGCCGATCTGCGCGGCGAACTCGTCGAGCGTGGCGGTGACGTTGCCGAAGATCGCCGCGGCGCGGACGGTACCGCCGAAGGCGCTCGTCGCCTCGTCGATCAGCAGCTGCGCATTGCGCTGCAAGTTGCCGATGGCGACCTGATCGCCGCCGCGGGCGCGGACGACGGTGCTGTCGAAGAGGCGCTGCGCTTCGTCGAGCTGCTGCCGTGCGCTCAGCGGCGAACTGCCGCCGATGCGTAGCTCCGACGTGAACTGCGGGATGCCGGCCGCCACGTCGCGCAGGCTCTTCGCGGCGTCGAGCTGCTTGCGCAGGCTGTCGAGCGTGGTGTCGCCGAGATCCTGCTCGAGCTTGGCCTGCTCGGCGATGCGCGCCGAGACCACGCCGGCGAGTTGCTCGGCCACCGCCACCGGGTCGTCAGCCGTGGCGATCTCGCCTAAGAGCCTGGACTCAGTGGAGCGCAGGCGGGCCACGCGGTCGGCAGGCGACAGCGCGCCGAGCCGGGCCTGCTCGATCTGGTCTGCCAGCGACCCGCTACGGTAGGCCGCGACGGCGCGCTGCGTGCCGTAGAGGATGTCCTGCAAGTCCTTCCATGCACCGTAGGCGCTGAGGATGGCCTCGCGGCCGTCGACGCCGACGGCCTCCCAGAGGCGAAGGATGTCCTCGCGCGTGGACCCGAGGATGCCCGGCACGGTGGACTCGATGCCACCTTCGGCCAGGATCTCCTGCACGCGCGTCGCCCGGTAGTTCGCCAGCGCCCCGCCCGACAGGAAGTCGCCGATGACACTGTCGACGCCGCCGGCGATCGAGCGCTGCCGGGCGGCGAGTTGCTCGGCGGCCTTGGCGGCTTCCTCGGCCGCATCGGCGGCCAGCCTGGACGCCTCGGCCTGGTCCTCCAGCGCCTTGATCTGGTCGTACAGGGCGCGGTTGCTCTGGTCGAGCGCGTCACGCTCGCGGGCGCGTAGTTCGGCGGTGTTGCCCTGGAGCTGGAGCAGCTGGCCCTCGAGCTGCTGGCGCTGCTGCACCACCTCGGCCAGGGCCTGCGCGGTGTCGCCGGCGGCGGTCTGCAGCGCGTCGAAGGCGTCGCTCACGCCCAGCAGCGCGGCGAAGGCCTCGCGCCCGCTCTGCGTGGTGAGGTCCTGCGCCTCCACCAGCGCGCGGAAGTCGTCGCGCGTGGCGGGCGCCTGCAGGCCGAACTGCGCCAGCGTCTCGGTGATCTGCTGCGTGGCCCGATCGGCGCGCTCGGCCTCCGAGTAGAACTTTGCGTAGTAGCTGCCGGCCGCCTGCGCGAAGGCGCCGGCGTCACCGAAGAGGTCGGCCAGCGCGATCGCGGCCTGGCCGCCGTCAAGGCTGGTGGCCAGCGCCTGCACGCCGAGCAGCTCGAGCGAGTCGTTGACGGTGAGCAGCGCGCCGCCCACCCGCTCGATGGTCTGCGCGACGGTCTCGCCGCTGCGACGGAATGGCTCGACGTCGTCTGCGAAGGTGCCGAGCAGCGCGTCGGCGTACTGCTGCAGCGCGTCGGCGATCGCCTTGCTGTTCTCGGCCGCGTCGTCGGTGATCTGGACCTTGATCTGCGCGGTGACGCCGGCGAGCTGTTCGGCCGGCAGGCCCAGCGCGGCGCCGTACTTGCCGGCCAGGTCGGACAGCGACTTCGCGCCCTCGTCGAGCGCCTTGTCGAGGTCGCCGGTGATGGCCTCGCTGATCTGGCTGCGGCGGTCGCTGCGGAACAGGCCGCCGCGTTCCACGATGTTCTGGACGGTGCTGCCGGTGAAGTTGCTGCCGCTGATCGTGCCTTCGAGGGCGCGCGACTCGACCTCTGGCGCCTTGCGGCCGAAAGCCCGGTTGACGATGCCGCCGATGACTCCACCGATCGCGGCGCCGATCGGCCCGTAGATTGCACCGATGGCCGTGCCGACATTGACGGCGGTGTTGCCGCTGCTGCCGATCGCTGAGTACCCGCCGCTGATGGCTCGGCCGCCGTAGACGCCAACCGCGGCACCGGCTGCCGTGCTGGCGGCGGTGCTGAAGGCCGACCCGGCCGCCTGGCTGCCGGCCGACTGCTGCAGGAAGATGTTCCCGGCCTGGTCCTCGGCCAGCGTGGACAGGCCGAAGCGAGAGCCCAGCTGCGACTCGGCAACCCGTGCGTACAGGCTCGCGGCGCTGCTGCCGGCGCTGGTGAAGCCGCTGGAAAAGCCCTCGTACAGCGTCTTGCCGGCGCTGAAGAGGTCCAGCGCCGAGGTGCCGCCCGCGCCGGTTCCGGCGAACGCGCTGGCCGAGCCGGTAGCGCCGGCGAGCACGCCGGCGATCGGCCGCACGAACGGTTCCAGCAGCGGGCGCAGCACCAGCGTGCGGAACAGGCCCTTGATGTAGTCCGCCGCGCTCTTGCCGCCCTGGATCAGCGCATCGACCAGGCCCTGGCTGAGGGTGTCATAGCTCTTGAGGTAGGCGTCCTCGAGTTCCTTCGCGCTCTTCTCGGCGCCCTCGCGCGCTGCCTTGGCGGCCAGCGTGCCGAGCAGCCGCTCGCGGGCGGCGATCTCGCGGTCGATGTCGCGCGCCGCGGCCTGGCCCTCGGCGCTGTCGTTGTACTGGGCGCGGC
>JBEEPT010000188.1:0-53002 GCA_041190985.1 Pseudomonadota bacterium | reverse complement strand
ACCTGGGGCGGGTGGTTGACTGGGTGCTGCAGCAAAGCGGCACCGAACTGCTCCCCGATCGCGTCTACGAGACCGACATGTCCGAGAGCCTCAAGGCAATGGCGATCGCGGGACACGGCATCGCCTTCCTGCCCGAGAGCTCGGTGCAGCAGGCCTTGCGCGACGGCCAGCTCGTCAGCGCCGCGGCGCCGGGCGAGTCGCTGCAGGCGCGGCTGGACATCCGCCTTTACCGCGAACGTCCCGGCGCCGGCCGGACCAAGCGCGCGGCACAGAAGTTCTGGGACGACGTGGCCGCGGCGCTGGCGGGCGGCAGCTGAACCGAGACACACCCCCTGTCGCAGCGCCGGGCAGCGGCCTAGAATGGCCGTAACCGGCAGCCGTTGCCGGGACCGGTGCCGTGAGACCGGTCGGCGGCGAGCCGGAGCAAGGGGGACGCGATGGATGCCATACCCCGCGGGGTGACCATACTGGGTGCCGGCAAGATCGGCTGGGCCATGGCCCTGCTGCTGCAGCAGCGCGGCGCCGGCTACGCGGTGCGCGTGGCCGACCAGGATCCGGCCCGCCTCGAGGCCCTGGCCGGCCTGGGCTGCGAGACGGCGCTGGTCGACGTGGCCGACGAGTCCAGCCTGGCCGCGGCGCTGCAGGGTCGCTGGGTGGTGCTCAACGCGCTGCCCTTCCACCAGGCGGTGCGGGTCGCGCGGCTGGCCGCGCGGCTGGGCGTGCACTATTTCGACCTGACCGAAGATGTCCGCAGCACGCAGGCGATCCGCGAACTGGCGCAGGGCGCGCGCAGCGTGCTGATGCCGCAGTGCGGCCTGGCGCCGGGCTTCATCGGCGTGGTCGGCAACGACCTCGCGCAGCGCTTCGATGAGCTGCTCGACCTGCACCTGCGTGTCGGCGCGCTGCCGCGCTTTCCCACCGGCGCGCTGCGCTACAACCTGACCTGGAGCACCGAGGGACTGATCAACCAGTGCTGCCAGCCCTGCGAGGCGCTGGTCGAGGGCCGGCTGGTCGAGGTTCCGGCGCTCGAAGGGCTGGAGACCTTTGCGCTCGACGGCGTGACCTACGAGGCCTTCAACACCTCGGGCGGACTCGGGACGCTGACGCGCACGCTCGCCGGGCGCGCACGCAACGTGGACTACAAGGCGGTGCGCTATCCCGGCCACTGCGCGGTCATGCGGCTGCTGATCGACGAGTTGCGCCTGCGCGAGCGGCCCGCGCTGCTGAAGGACATCCTGGAGACCGCCATCCCCGTCACCGAGCAGGACGTGGTCGTGATCTGCGCCAGCGCCCACGGACGGCGCGGCGGCCGGCTGCTGCAGCAGTCGTATTCGGCGCGCATCCTCGGCGCCGAGGTCGGCGGCCACCACTTCAGCGCGATCCAGTTCACCACCGCCTCGGCCATCTGCACCGCGCTCGACCTGGTCAGCGCGGGCCTGCTGCCGCAGGAGGGTTTCGTCGCGCAGGAACAGATGGCGCTGCAGGATTTCCTGGCCAACCGTTTCGGCCGCGCCTTCGAGGCGGGCTCGCTCGAGCGGGTGCAGGCATGAACACGGACTTGCAGGCTCAAGTCGCCGCGATCTTCGCGCGCCTGGACGTCGGGCTCTCGCCGGCTGAGGACGCGGCGCTGCTGCACAGCCGCACGCCCCTAGACGGCTCGCTGCTGGCGCACGTGGCGCAGACGCCGCCCGCTGAAATGGAGGCGTCGGTGCGGCGGCTGCAGGCGCGGCAGCGCGACTGGGCGGCCTGGCCCGCGCCCCGGCGCGGCGAGCTGCTGCGCCGCTGGGGCCTGCTGCTGCGCGAGCACAAGCCGGACCTGGGCTTGCTCGTGACGCTGGAGACCGGCAAGATCCTGCAGGAGGGCCTGGGCGAGGTGCAGGAGATGATAGACATCTGCGACTACGCCACGGGCCTGTCGCGCCAGCTCTTCGGCCGGGTGATCGCGTCCGAGCGGCCCGAGCACAAGATGCGCGAGAGCTGGCAGCCCTATGGCGTCTGCGGCGTGATCTCGGCCTTCAACTTCCCCGTCGCGGTCTGGGCCTGGAACGCGGCGATCGCGCTGGCCTGCGGCAATGCGCTGGTCTGGAAACCCTCGCACCGCACGCCGCTGTGCGCGCTTGCGGTGCACGGCCTGCTGCGCCGCGTGCTGGCCGGCTCCGACCCCGACTGGTCGGACGTCAGCGCGCTCTGGCTGGGCCGCTCCGAGGCCGGCCGCCTGCTGGCCGCTCACCCGGGCATCCGGCTGGTCAGCGCGACCGGCTCGACAGCGATGGGGCGCGAGGTCGCGCTGGCCTGCGCTGCCGGTTTCAAGCGCACCATCCTCGAGCTGGGCGGCAACAACGCGGCGCTGGTCTGCGCCAGCGCCGACCTGAACCTCGCGCTGCGCGCCGTGCTGTTCGCCGCGGTCGGCACCGCCGGCCAGCGTTGCACCACGCTGCGGCGCGCCTTCGTGCACGAATCGGTCTATGGGCCCTTCGTGGCGCGGCTCAGGCAGGCCTGGGCGGGCGTGGCGGTGGGCGATCCGCGCGAGCCCGCCACCCTGGTCGGGCCGCTGATCGACGGCGCGGCGTTCGACGCCATGCAGCGCGCGCTGGCCGAATGCCGCGCGCTCGGCAACCGTGTGACGGGCGGCGAGCGCCTGCTGCAGCAGCGCTTTCCCGGGGCACACTACGTGCGGCCCGCGCTGGTCGAGACCGAGGTCCAGCACGCCCTCATGCTGCGCGAGACCTTCGCGCCCATCCTCTACCTCTGTCCGTTCACCGAACTGGACGAGGCGATCGCGCTCAACAACGCCGCCAGCCACGGCCTGTCATCGTGCATCTTCACCGATTCGCTGCGCGAGGCCGAGCGCTTCACCTCCGAGCTCGGCAGCGACTGCGGCATCGTCAACGTCAACCTCGGCACCAGCGGCGCCGAGATCGGCGGCGCCTTTGGCGGCGAGAAGGACAGCGGCGGCGGACGCGAATCGGGCTCGGACGCCTGGAAGTCCTATATGCGGCGCGTGACCAGCACCGTCAACTGGGGGCGGGATCTGCCGCTGGCGCAGGGCATACGCTTCGAGTCCTGAGCCGTACCGGACTTTCCCTGTCTCGCGCGCCGTTGCCGGTCTATAGAATGGTCTCGTTTCTCACCCATGACAGAAAGGATTCCGCGATGACCGTGAAGAAGAATGCCCTGGCCGTGCTGCTGGCGCTCGCGTCGGCCACCGGCGCCTGGGCCCAGGCCGGCGACACCCTGGCCAAGATCAAGTCCAGCGGCAGCGTGACGCTGGGCGTGCGTGAGTCCTCGGGGCTGGGCTACACGCTGGGCAATGGCAAGTACGTCGGTTTCCATACCGAGATGGGCGAGCGCATCATCGGCGACCTGCAAAAGCAGCTCGGCCTCGCCAAGCTCGAATTGAAGTACCAGCCGGTGACCTCGCAGAACCGCATTCCGCTGCTGCAGAACGGCACCGTGGACCTCGAGTGCGGCTCGACCACCAACAACCTCGCGCGCCAGAAGGACGTGGCCTTCGCCGTCACCACCTATGTCGAGGAGGTCGGCATTGCCGTGCGCACCAATTCGAACATCCAGCACATCAAGGACCTGAACGGCAAGTCGGTGGTCACCACCACCGGCACCACCTCGGTGCAGACCCTGCGCAAGAACGAGCGCGCCACCGGCGTGGATTTCAAGGAGGTCTATGGCAAGGACCACGCCGACAGCTTCCTGATGCTGGAGTCGGGCCGCGCCGAGGCCTTCGTGATGGACAAGTCCATCCTGGCGGCCAACATCTCGAAGGCGAAAAACCCCGCCGACTTCAAGATCCTCGACGAGGTGCTGAGCGTCGAGCCGATCGCCTGCATGCTGCGCAAGGATGACCCGGCCTTCAAGAAGGCGGTCGATGACAGCATCAAGCGCCAGATCAAGGACGGCTCGCTCGCCAAGCTGTACGACAAGTGGTTCATGCAGCCGATTCCGCCGGCCAACGTGAACCTGAAGATGCCCTTGTCCGAGAACACCAAGGCCGCCTGGGCCAATCCGAACGACAAGCCGATGGAAGAGTACGCCAGGAAGTAAGCCGGCATGACAGTAGCCACACCCCCGGCGGCCTGAAGGCGCGGGGGTGTTTTTTTGACCCCTACGAGGAGCGGTGCATGAGTTGGGACTGGCAGGTGTTCTGCGAGGACACCATCACGCGTGAAGCCACGCAAAGCTGTTTTGGCCAGGGGGGCGACATCACCTACCTGGACTGGCTGCTGTCCGCCTGGGGCTGGACGGTGTCGGTATCGTTGCTGGCGCTGCTGCTGGCGCTGCTGGTGGGCGCCGTCGTCGGCACCTTGCGCACGCTGCCGAACCGGCCGCTGGTGGTGCGGGCCGGCAATGCCTGGGTCGAGCTGTTCCGCAATATCCCCTTGCTGGTGCAGATCTTCCTCTGGTACCACGTGCTGCCGGCGCTGTTGCCGGCGCTCAAGGCGGTGCCGGGCTTTGTGCTCGTGGTGCTGGCGCTGGGCCTGTTCACCTCGGCGCGCGTGGCCGAGCAGGTCAGGTCGGGCATCCAGGCGCTGCCGCGCGGCCAGCGCTACGCGGCGATGGCGCTGGGCATGAGCACCGCGCAGGCCTACCGCTTCGTGCTGCTGCCGATGGCGCTGCGCATCGTGATCCCGCCGCTGACCAGCGAGACCATGAACATCTTCAAGAACTCGTCGGTCGCGTTCGCGGTCTCGGTGGCCGAGCTGACGATGTTCGCGATGCAGGCGCAGGAAGAGACCGCGCGCGGCGTCGAGGTCTATCTGGCCGTGACCACGCTCTACATCATCTCGGCCTTCTTCATCAACCGCGTGATGGCCTCGATCGAGAAACGCAGCCGCGTGCCGGGCCTGATCGCCGCCGGCGGGGGAGGGCATTGACCATGATCAACCTCGACTGGTCGTTCTACAACTGGGCGCTGATCCACGACTTCGTGCTCAAGGGGCTGGGCTTCAGCCTGATGCTGACCGTGGTCGCCACGCTCGGCGGCGTGTGCTTCGGCACGCTGCTGGCGCTGATGCGCCTGTCGGGCAAGCGCTGGCTCGGCGTGCCGGCCACCGTCTACGTCAACGGCATGCGCAGCATCCCGCTGGTGATGGTGATCCTGTGGTTCTTCCTGCTGGTGCCCTTCCTGATCGGGCGGCCGATCGGCGCCGAGGTCTCGGCGATGGTCACCTTCATCGCCTTCGAGGCCGCCTACTTCAGCGAGATCATGCGTGCCGGTATCCAGTCGATCCCGCGCGGGCAGGTGTTCGCCGGGCTGGCGCTGGGCATGAGCTACGGCCAGAACATGAAGTTGGTCGTGCTGCCGCAGGCCTTCCGCAACATGCTGCCGGTGCTGCTGACGCAGACCATCATCCTGTTCCAGGACACCTCGCTGGTCTACGCGATCGGCGCCTACGACATGCTGAAAGGCTTCGAGGTCGCCGGCAAGAACTTCGGCCGCCCGATCGAGGCCTACCTGATGGCGGCCGTGCTGTACTTTGTCATCTGCTACGCGCTGTCCGCCCTGGTCAAGCGCCTGCACCAGAGAATAGCCATCATCCGCTGAGCGCGGACCCGGAGAAAGAGCGATGATCGAACTCAAACATGTGTCCAAGTGGTACGGCCAGGTCCAGGTGCTCAACGACTGCTCGACCCGCATCGCCAAGGGCGAGGTGGTGGTGGTCTGCGGCCCGTCGGGATCCGGCAAGTCCACGCTGATCAAGACCATCAACGCGCTCGAGCCGATCCAGCAGGGCGAGATCTGGGTCGACGGCCAGGCCGTGCACGACCCGAAGACCGACCTGCCCAGGCTGCGCAGCCGCGTCGGCATGGTGTTCCAGCACTTCGAGCTCTTTCCGCACCTGAGCGTGACCGAGAACCTCACGCTGGCCCAGGTCCAGGTGCTCAGGCGCAATCCGGCCGACGCCAAGGCCCGCGGCCTCAAGATGCTGGATCGCGTCGGCCTGCTCGCGCACAAGGACAAGTTTCCGGGCCAGCTCTCGGGCGGCCAGCAGCAGCGCGTGGCGATCGCGCGCGCGCTCAGCATGGACCCGATCGTGATGCTGTTCGACGAGCCGACCTCGGCGCTCGACCCCGAGATGGTGGGCGAGGTGCTCGACGTGATGGTCGGCCTGGCCGGCGAGGGCATGACCATGATGTGCGTGACGCACGAGATGGGCTTCGCGCGCAAGGTCAGCGACCGCGTCATCTTCATGGACGTCGGCGGCAAGATCCTCGAGGACTGCAGCAAGGACGAGTTCTTCGGCCGGCCCGAGGCGCGCCAGCCGCGCACGCGCGAGTTCCTCGACAAGATCCTGCAGCACTGAGCCGGCGCGCGGCCGGTGCGGGGGAGCCGCCGGCGCCCCGTGGCGGCGACCCGGATTGGGTCGCCATGCGCCTTACTTCTTGCGCGCCTCGATCGCCTTCTCGGCCAGGCCCACCAGGTCGGCGCCGATCTGGCCCTTCCACTTCTCGACCACCGGGCGGGTGGCCTTGACGAACTCGGCGCGCTCGGCCGGGCTGAGCTCGGTCACGGTCACGCCGTTGGCGGCGATGTCCTTGAGCAGCGGCTTGCCGGGCTCGACCACGCCCTTGCGCGCGATCGCGGTCTCCTCCTTGCCGGCCTCGATCGCGGCCTGCTTGACGATCTCGCGGTCGGCCGGCGTCCAGCTGGCCCAGACGTCCTTGTTGACCACGAAGATCAGCGGGTCGTTCATGTAGCCCCAGAGCGTGACGTGCTTCTGCGCGACGCTGTGCAGCTTGGCGGCCATGTAGACCGACAGCGGGTTTTCCTGGCCGTCGACCGCGCCGCTGGCCATGGCGGGCTGGGCGTCGGCCCAGCTCATCTGGGTCGGATTCGCGCCCAGCGCGGTGAAGGTGTCGAGGAACAGCGGCGAGCCGACGACGCGGATCTTCATGCCCTTGAGGTCGGCCGGGCTCTTGATCGGCTTCTTGGAGTTGGAGATCTCGCGGTAGCCGTTCTCGCCCCAGGCCAGCGGCATCACGCCGGCCTTCTCCATGGTCTGGAACAGGCGCTGGCCGACCTCGCCATGGGTCAGGGCGTCGACGGCGGCGTAGTCCGGCATCAGGAAGGGCAGCGAGAACAGGTTGAGCTGCTTGACCTGCGGCGACCAGTTGATCGTCGAGCCGACCGCCATGTCGATCACGCCCTGGCGCAGCGCGCTGAACTCGCGCGTCTGGTCGCCCTGGATCAGCGACACGCCCGGGTAGAGCTTGATGTTGATGCGGCCCTGGGTGCGCTCGCGCACCTTGTTGGCCCAGAGTTCGGCGCCCTTGCCCCAGGGGAAGGCGGTGCCCAGCACGACGGACAGGCGGTACTCGTTCTTGTAGCTTTGCGCCAGGGTCGGCGTCGAGAACGCCAGCGCGGCCGCGGCGGCCAGTGAGGTGGCAAGGAAGGTGCGCAATTTCACGGTTTCAGTCTCCTGGAGGGATCAATAACCCATCTTGGCGGGCAGCCACAGCGCCAGCTGCGGCCAGGCGATGACGGCCACCATCACGAGGAACATGGCCAGCAGCATCGGGCCGACCCAGCGCACGGTGGACTCCATGCGCACGCCGGCGATGCGGCACGATACCATGAGGTTGACGGCCAGCGGCGGCGTGAACTGGCCGAGCGCGACCTTGAGCGTCAGGATCACGCCGAACCACACCGGGTCCCAGTTGTAGTGCTGCATGATGGGCAGCAGCAGCGGCACGAAGATCAGGAAGATCGAGATGCCGTCGAGGAACATGCCGACCGTGATCAGCAGCAGGATCAGCAGCGCCATCACGCCGTACTCGCCCAGGCCGGAATTGACGATCGCGCCGGCGATCGGGTCGATCACGCCGAGCGTGGACAGCGAGAACGCGAAGATGCCCGCCAGTGAGACCACGAGCAGGATCACGGCCGACAGCTCGCCCGCCTCCTGCAGGATGGGCAGCAGGTCGCGCGGCTTGATGGTGCGGTGGATGAACATGCCGACGAACAGGCCGTAGAACACGGCCACCACGGCCGCCTCGGTGGGGGTGAACCAGCCGGCGCGCATGCCGCCCAGGATCAGCACCGGCGCGGCCAGGCCCCAGCTCGCTTCGCGCAGGCTGCGCCAGAACGGCGGGCGCGGCAGGCGCGCTTCGAGCGCGCCCATGCCGTGCCTGCGCGCCATCCAGACGGCGGGAACGATCAGGGCCAGGCCGGCCAGCACGCCGGGCACCATGCCGGCGGCGAACAGCGCGGGCACCGAGGCGCCCGGCACCAGCACCGAGTAGATGATGAAGGCCACCGAGGGCGGGATCAGGATGTCGGTGGCCGCGGCCGCCCCCACCACGCTGGCCGAGAACGAGGCCGGATAGCCGGCGCGCGACATCGCGGCGATCATCACGCCGCCGACGGCGGCGGCGTTGGCCGGGCCCGAGCCCGAGATGCCGCCGAGGAACATCGCCACGGCGATCGCCACCAGCGGCAGCATGCCGGGGCCGCGGCCCACGATCGCGACCGCGAAGTTCACCAGCCGCAGCGCGACGCCGGAGCGGTCGAAGATCGAGCCGACCAGCACGAACATCGGGATCGCCAGCAGCGGGTACTTGCCCAGGCCGGCGTAGAAGTTCTGCGGCACGGCCAGCAGGCCGAACCACGGGGTGGCGGCGTTGGCCAGCGCGATCGCGGCGGTGCCCGCCAGGCCCAGGGCGGCGCCGATCGGCACCCCGAGCAGCATGGTGCCGATGAAGATGACAAACAGCAGGGTGGCGATCATTGCTCGTCTCCCTGGCGCAGGCGGCGCGCGAAGATCTGGAACGAGCGTGCCGCGATCAGGCTGCTGAGCACCGGCAGCCAGACCGAGTACCACCACTGCGGCACGCCGATGCCGGGCGAGGTTTCCTCGAATTCGTACTGTTCCCAGACCACCGGCAGGCTGAGCACGGCAATGCCCAGGAACAGCAGGGCCACGGCCAGCGCGCCGAACAGGGCCAGCCGGCGGCGGCGCTGCAGGCTGCCGGCATCGGCGAAGTACTCGATCCGGATATGGCTGTCGCGCAGCACGGCCGCGGCGCCGCCGACCAGCGCGAGCACGATCATCAGGAACACCGAGATCTCCTCGGTCCAGGCGAAGGAGACGTCGGTGAAGTAGCGCACGATCACGTTGGCGAAGGTGATGCAGGCCAGCGCCGCCATCACGATCACGGTGAGCCAGTCTTCCAGGTGGAAGCCGGCGGTCGGGCTCGACTCCTGGGAGCCGATGGGAGTAGGGTGGGATTGGGGTTCGGACATGGGCGCATTATCCTGAAGCGCGCAGGCGCCCCTGCCGCAGCCGCGCGGCTGGTGAGAAAATCGCCCCATGACCGCCCAGACCCTCACCATCACCCGCCCCGACGACTGGCACCTGCATGTGCGCGACGGCGCCGCCCTGAAAACCGTGGTGCCGCACACGGCCGCGCAGTTCGGCCGCGCCATCATCATGCCCAACCTCAAGCCACCGGTCACGACCGCCGAGCAGGCGCTGGCCTACAAGCAGCGCATCCTGGCCGCCGTGCCCCAGGGCATGAGCTTCGAGCCGCTGATGACGCTCTACCTGACCGACAAGCTGCCGCCCGAGGAGATCGCGCGCGCCAGGGAAGCGGGCGTGGTCGCGGTCAAGCTCTACCCAGCCGGCGCCACCACCAACAGCGATGCTGGCGTGACCGACATGCGCAAGACCTACAAGACGCTCGAGGCCATGCAGCGCGTCGGCGTGCTGCTGCTGGTGCACGGCGAGGTGACCAGCCCGGACATCGACCTGTTCGACCGCGAGGCGGTGTTCATCGAGACCCAGCTCGCGCCGCTGCGCAAGGATTTTCCCGAGCTCAAGATCGTGATGGAGCACATCACGACCCGGGAAGCGGCCGCTTACGTGGCCGAGGCCGACCAGTACCTGGGCGCGACCATCACCGCCCACCACCTGCTCTACAACCGCAACGCGATCTTCACCGGCGGCATCCGTCCGCACTACTACTGCCTGCCGGTCCTGAAGCGCGAAACGCACCGCCAGGCGCTGGTGGCGGCGGCGACCAGCGGCAGCCCCAAGTTCTTCCTCGGCACCGACAGCGCGCCGCACCCGGCGCACCTGAAGGAGCACGCGACCGGCTGCGCCGGCTGCTACACCGCGCACGCCGCGATGGAGATGTACGCCGAGGCCTTCGACAATGCCGGCGCGCTCGACAAGCTGGAGGCCTTCGCGAGCTTCTTCGGCGCCGACTTCTACGGCCTGCCGCGCAACCAGGGCACGATCACGCTGCGCAAGGAAAGCTGGACCCCGCCCGAATCGTTCGCCTTCGGCGAGGCCGAGCTCAAGCCGCTGCGCGCCGGCGAGGCGCTGCCGTGGAAGCTGGTGGGCTGATCTTTCGCGACGGCGCCGGGGCATGTGCTCGACAGCCGGACTGGTGCCGGACGCGGACGGGAATGACGTCGGGGTCGAGGCCCGGCATTTTTCCGCCGCGATAGACTGGTTGGCGCCCTGGCTCGCCCCCTGGCGCGTGCCGGGCGAGGCGATCGCGGCCGCCGCCTGCAGCAGCGGCGATCTGCCGGCGGCGCTCAACGCCGCGCGGCTGGCGCCCAAGCGCTTCATCCCGCAGGCCGAGCTGCCCGAGGGCGTGGCCTACGAGAGCCATATCCACGCCAGCGGCGGCGTACCGACGCGCGAGGGCCTGCACGACTTCTTCAACGCGCTGTGCTGGATGCGCTTTCCGGCCACCAAGCTGGCGCTCAACCGGCTGCAGGCCGCGGCCATCGCGGCCGCCGGTGGCGTGCAGGGCCGGCGCGGGCCGCTGCGTGACGCGCTGACGTTGTTCGACGAGAACGCCGCGCTGCTGCAGGCGCCTGATCCGATCTGGCAGGCGCTGCTGGCGCGCGACTGGCGCCGGCTGTTCGTCGAACTGCGCCCGCTGTGGTCGCAGGCGACGCTGCTGCTGTTCGGCCACGCCCTGACCGAGAAGCTGGTGGACCCCTACAAGTCGATCACCGCGCATGTGCTGCGCCTGCCGGTGCCTTTCGATCTGCCGGCGCAGGGCCAGCCGGCTCAGGCTGCCGCCCCGAGCGGAACAGCCGTTCCAGCCTCCGCTGCGGTGGGCCACCCCTGGGACGACTGGCTCGCCGGGCATCTGGACGCCGGCTGGCTCGCGTCCAAGCCCTTCACGCCTTTGCCGGTGCTGGGCGTGCCGGGCTGGTGGCGCGCCAACGAGGCCCCGGCCTTCTACGACGACGCCCCGGTGTTCCGGCCGCCGCGCCCGGCCACATAGGCCCGAAGCCCGAGGGGTTTTCGGCTTGAAGTCCGGCTGGCCGCCCCCACTATCATCCCCGCATGCCGGGCTTGCGGCGCTCACCGGAGCGGGGGGGGCCGTCCGGGCCGGGCATCTGAAACCCTCGGAGTCAATTCGCCATGAAACGCATAGCTCTCTTCGTCCTGACCAATCTGGCGGTGATGCTGGTGCTCAGCATCACCGCGCGCCTGCTGGGCGTGGACCGCTTCCTCGCCGCCAACGGCCTCAACATGGGGGCGCTGCTGGGCTTCTCGCTGATCATGGGCTTTGGCGGCTCGCTCATCTCGCTGCTGATGAGCAAGCAGATGGCCAAGTGGAGCACCGGCGCGGTCGTGATCAACCAGCCGCGCAACGCCGACGAGGCCTGGATCGTGCAGACGGTGCAGAAGTTCGCCGACAAGGCCGGCATCGCGATGCCCGAGGTCGCGATCTACGAGGGCGAGCCCAACGCCTTCGCCACCGGTGCCAGCAAGAACTCGTCCCTGGTGGCGGTCTCGACCGGCCTGCTGCACGGCATGACGCACGAGGAGGTCGAAGCCGTGATCGGCCACGAGGTCGCGCACATCGCCAACGGCGACATGGTGACGATGACGCTGATCCAGGGTGTGCTGAACACCTTCGTCGTGTTCCTGAGCCGGGTGATCGGCTACGCGGTCGACAGCTTCCTGCGCAAGGGCAACGAGCGCGAGAGCAGCGGCCCCGGCGTCGGCTACATGATCACGAGCTTCGTGCTCGAGATCGTGCTCGGCTTCGTCGCCGCCATCATCGTGGCCTGGTTCAGCCGCCAGCGCGAGTTCCGCGCCGACGCCGGCGCCGCCCAGCTGATGGGCCGCAAGCAGCCGATGATCAATGCGCTGGCGCGCCTGGGCGGCCTGCAGCCGGGCGAGCTGCCGCAGAACATGGCCGCCTTCGGCATCACCGGCGGCCTGGGCAAGCTGTTCTCTTCGCACCCGCCGCTGGAGGAGCGCATCGCGCGCCTGCAGCAGGCCTGACGCCGGCGCGGCGGACGCGAGGGCTGATCACTCAGCGATCACTGGTCGCGCAGGCCAACGGTGAAGGTGAATTCGCCGACGCCCTCGACTCCGCCGCGCACCACGTCGCCCGGCTCCAGCGCGCCCACCCCGGCGGGGGTGCCGGAGTAGATGAGATCGCCCGGCTGCAGCGCCACCGCCCTGGACACATGGCTGATGACGTCGGCCACCGGCCAGATCATCTCGTTCAGATCGCCCTGCTGGCGCACCGTGCCGTTGACCTCCAGCCAGATGCGGCCTTGCTGCGGATGGCCGGTCGCGCTGGCAGGCTTCAAGGGGCTGCAGGGGGCCGAGGCGTCGAAGCCCTTGGACCAGTCCCAGGGCCGGCTCAGTTGCTTGGCCACGTCCTGCAGGTCGCGGCGGGTCAGGTCGACGCCCACGCCATAGCCCCAGACCAGCGACAGCGCGTCCTCGGGCGAGACATCGACGCCGTGTCCGCCGATGGCCACGACCAGTTCGATCTCGTGGTGCAGGTTCGAGGTCAGCGAGGGATAGGGCACCGTGCCCGCGGCCGGGACGACGGCATCGGCCGGCTTGCAGAAGAAGAACGGCGGTTCGCGGTCGGGATCGTTGCCCATCTCGCGCGCATGGGCGGCGTAGTTGCGCCCGACGCAGAACACGCGCCGTACGGGAAAGCGCTGGCTGGAATCCACGACCGCCACGGCGGCCTGGGGGGGGACTTCGATCACATAGTCGTCCATTTGGGGTGCCTCTATCATTTCGCGAAGATTTGACCCATGCCGGCAAACGCCTTGAACCCAAGGGTGTTTCCGGATCGGTCCGCGTAGGACATTGTCGTCGGTTCGCAGGCCATGCCCTGGATGAGCGGCTCAGCATGGGCCGGCAGCCATCGCATGGACCCGCATGCGACCCGGTGCATACTGAATGAAGGAGGAGGATCGAGATGTCGATTGCCGTGATGGGGCTGGCCGCCATGGCCGCGCTGCTGGTGGGCCTGTCCAAGGGGGGCTTGCCCGCCATCGGCATGCTGGGGGTGCCGGTGCTGTCGCTGGTCATGTCGCCGGTCCAGGCGGCCGTTCTGCTGCTGCCGATCTTCGTGATTTCCGATGTCGTGGGCGTGTGGCTCTACCGGCGCGACTTCAGCGCCGCCAACCTGCGCATCCTGATCCCGGCCGGGGTGCTGGGCGTGGCCGTCGGCTGGCTGACCGCGTCGATGGTGTCCGACCGCATGATCACCCTGTTCATCGGACTGATGGGCCTGGGCTTCTGCCTGAATGTCTGGCTGCGCCGCGCGGGTGACCGACCCGGCCAGCCGCTGCAGCCGCTCAAGGGCTGGTTCTGGGGCACGGTGGCCGGCTTCACGAGCTTCATCTCCCATGCGGGGGCGCCGGCGTTCCAGATCTTCGTGCTGCCGCAGAAGCTGCCCAAGGCCACCTTTGCCGGGACTTCCACGCTCGTCTTCGCGGTGATCAATGCCGCGAAGATCCTGCCCTACCAGATGTTGCGCCCCTACTCGCTCGAATCGCTGCGCGAGGCGGCGCTGCTGGTGCCCTTCGCCCTGGCGGGGACGGTGCTGGGGGCCTTCCTCACGCGCCGCATCGCGGACGCCTGGTTCTACCGGCTGGTATTCGCCGGCCTGTTTGCCGTGTCCGTCAAGCTGGTGGCCGATGCCGTCGGGCTGGCGTGAGAGGCTCGGGCCTGACCCGGCTCGCCGAGCCTGACGCTGGGCTTATCGGCAAGCATGGCGCTCAGCCATCCTGGGCGGCATATGATCGGCACGCGGGCAGGCGAAATTCGATGGGCACCCCATTTCCGGACAAGCGCTGGAGGCAAGCATGAGAAAGTTTCTGCAATCCCCTTTCCTGGTCGCTGCGCTGCTCGCGACGACGACCGCATCCGCGCAGCAGGCCGGTGACAACGTGCTCAGCATCGGTCTGGCCTCGATCAACCCGAACGCCAATCTGGGGCCGCTGACCAACACCGGCGGGCTGACTGCCTTGCTCAGTGGCGCGACCGCGCATGTCAGCAGCGAGACCACGGTCTCGTTCGGCTGGCTGCACATGTTCACGGACCAGCTCGGCGTCGAGGCGACCATAGGCCTGCCGCCACGGGTGAACCAGGGCCTCAATGCCGCAGGCGCCAACCATCCGGACGCCGCCCGGTTCGACGTCTGGACGCCGACCGTGGTCGGCAAGTACTTCTTCGGCACGCCGCAGGACGCATGGCGGCCCTACCTGGGTCTGGGCGTGTCCCATGCGTCCTTCCACGACATCAGGACGAACCCGAACGACCCGACGATCAGGACGCTGAGCGGAACCTCGGCCAAGCTGAGCTCGTCGTTCACGCCGCTCTACAACGCCGGCCTGGTCTACCGCATCGACGACCGCTGGAGCCTCAACGGCTCGGTCAGCTACCTGCCGATCCGGACCGATGCGACCTTCGCCGGAGCGGGCGGAACGACGACCGGCCGGGCCAAGCTCGACACCATCGACTACGTGATCCGGCTCGGCTACCGCTTCTGACGCCCCGGCGGACAGGGCCGCCGGCTTGCGGGCCGGCCTCAGAGGGTTTCAGCGCGCGCCGGCCGCTGCGAGCGCCACCGCCTCGGCGACCACGGTGCCGCCCGGGCCCATGCAGAAGCTGTAGACCGCGCTCCCGTTGTCGGCGTGGTGCAGCTTCTAGGCCGCCGCGCCCAGCAGCGGGTGGGTGGCGTGCTATGGGGTCTACAACGCAGTGAAATTATTGGGCCGATCCCACCAGTCGGGGCCGAACTGGCCTTGTAGCCACTCGATGAAGCGAGTCACCTTGGCCGGCACCAGGCGCGGGGAGGGGTAGACTGCGTGAATCTCCTGCTGCGGAAGCTGCCAGTTGTCCAGCAGGCTCTGCAGGGCGCCCTCGCGCAGCGATTGCTGGGCCACGTAGCGCGGGAGCACCGTGATGCCGAGGCCCTCGCGTGCCGCCATGAGCAGCGTCGACAGGCTGTTGGAGCGCAGCCGCCCGCGCAACGCGACCGAGGTCGAACTGCCGTCACTGCCGGTTAAGTGCCAGCGCGCGTCGCCTTGCACGGTGCTGTAGATGAGCGCGTCGTGCTCCGTCAGCGCCTCGGGCGTGCGCGGCACGCCCCGCTCGCGCAGGTAGCCAGGCGCGGCGACCATGACCCAGGGGTTGAGGCCGAGGTAGCGCGAGCCCAGGCTGGAGTCTGCCAGGCGGCCCATGCGGATCGCCACATCCACGCCCTGCTCGACCAGGTTGACGTAGCGGTCCTCGCAGCTCAGGTCGATCTGCACCTGGGGGTTCGTGCGCATGAACTGCAACACGAGCGGCGCGAGCACTCGCCGCCCGAAAGCGACCGAGGTGCTGATGCGCAGGGCACCCTGCACATGGGTCTGCAGCAGCGCAGCGACCGATTCCGCTTCCTCGACATGGTGGGCGATGAGCTTGCACTTCTCGTAGTAGAGCAGGCCGATCTCGGTCGGCGTCACGCCGTGGGTGGAACGGTGGAGCAGTCGCGCGCCGAGCTGCACCTCCATGCGCCGCACCTGCTTGGTGGCGGCGGGCTGGCCGATGCCGAATTCGGCGGCCGCCTTGCTGAAGGAGCCGAGATCGACGACGCGCAGGAACAGACGGATGGCCTGGATGCTCTCCATGGACGAGGCGGGGTGAGACAGTGGGGGAAAACAGTGTATTCCACCATGGAATAAGCTAAATGCGCAAGTGACGTCTTCCTTGAACGCCGGGCCGGGACGACCATAAGCCCATTCGATTAACCCCATCCTTTGTGGAGAACGACATGCCCAAGATGAAGGCCGCGATGGCGGCGGTGTTGGTAATGGAAAAGGAAGGCATCACGCAGGCCTTCGGCGTGCCTGGCGCGGCCATCAACCCCTTGTACGCCCAGCTGCGTGAGCGCGGCACGATTGCCCACATCCTGGCGCGCCACGTCGAGGGCGCCTCGCACATGGCCGAAGGCTACACCCGCGCGCAGGCCGGCAACATCGGCGTGTGCATCGGCACTTCGGGCCCGGCCGGCACCGACATGATCACCGGCCTGTATTCCGCCCAGGCAGACTCCATTCCCATCCTCTGCATCACCGGCCAGGCGCCCAGGGCGCGCCTGCACAAGGAGGACTTCCAGGCGGTGGACATCGCCTCGATCGCCAAGCCGGTGACCAAGTGGGCGACCACCGTGCTGGAGCCGGCCCAGGTGCCGCGCGTCTTCCAGCAGGCCTTCCACCTCATGCGCTCTGGCCGTCCCGGCCCGGTGCTGATCGATCTGCCCTTCGACGTGATGCAGGCCGAGATCGAGTTCGACATCGACACCTACGAGCCGCTGCCGGTCTACAAGCCGGCTGCCACGCGCCGGCAGATCGAGAAGGCGCTGGACATGCTGGAAGGCGCCGACCGGCCGCTGATCGTCGCCGGCGGCGGCATCATCAATGCCAATGCCCCCGAGCTGCTGGTGCAGTTCGCCGAATTGACCGGCATCCCGGTCATCCCCACGCTGATGGGCTGGGGCACGATTCCCGACGACCATCCGCTGATGGCCGGCATGTGCGGCCTGCAGACCAGCCACCGCTACGGCAACGCCAACATGCTGGCCAGCGACTTCGTGCTGGGCATCGGCAACCGCTGGGCCAACCGCCACACCGGCTCGCCCGAGGTCTACTGCAAGGGCCGCAAGTTCATCCACGTGGACATCGAGCCCACGCAGATCGGCCGCGTGTTCGCCCCCGACTACGGCATCGTCTCTGACGCCAAGGCTGCGCTGGAACTGTTCGTCGAGGTGGCGCGCGAGCGCAAGGCTGCCGGCCGTCTGCGCGACCGTTCGGCCTGGGCCGCCGAGTGCCTGGGCCGCAAGTCGTCCATCGAGTACCTGCGCAAGACCAACTTCGACACCGTGCCGATGAAGCCGCAGCGGGTCTACCAGTGCATGAACAACGCGTTCGGCAAGGATGTGACCTACGTCTCCACCATCGGCTTGAGCCAGATCGCCGGCGCGCAGTTCCTGCATGTCTATGGCCCGCGCCGCTGGATCAACTGCGGCCAGGCCGGCCCGCTGGGCTGGACCGTGCCGGCCGCGCTGGGCGTGCGCGCAGCCGACCCCAAGCGCAAGCTGGTGGCGCTGTCCGGCGACTACGACTTCCAGTTCATGATCGAGGAACTGGCAGTGGGCGCGCAGTTCAAGCTGCCCTACATCCATGTGGTGGTGAACAACAGCTACCTCGGCCTGATCCGTCAGTCCCAGCGCGGCTTCAGCATGGACTACTGCGTGCAGCTCGGCTTCGACAACATCAACAGCCCGGCCGACCAGGTGGCGGCACAGGGTTATGGCGTGGACCATGTCAAGGTGGTCGAGGGCCTGGGTTGCAAGGCGATCCGCGTGCACCGGCAGGAGGAGATCGCGCCCGCCATCCAGCAGGCCGAGGCCTGGATGGCCGAGTACAGCGTGCCGGTGGTGATCGAGGTGATCCTGGAGCGGGTGACGAACATCTCCATGGGCACCGAGATCGACAATGTGACCGAATTCGAAGAATTGGCCTCCAGCCGCGCCGACGTGCCCACCGCCGTCGCGCTGCTGGATTGATGGATCAGATCAGGAGGGACGACATGCCAAAGTTCGCCGCCAACCTCACCATGCTGTTCACCGAGCAGCCCTTCCTCGACCGTTTCGAGGCCGCCGCCAAGGCAGGCTTCAAGGCGGTGGAATTCCTCTTTCCCTACGCCTTCAGCGCGCAGGAGATCCGCCAGCGCCTGGACGCCAACGGCCTGCAGCTGGTGCTGCACAATCTGCCGGCGGGCGACTGGGACGCGGGCGAGCGTGGCATCGCATGCCATCCGGACCGGGTCGAGGAGTTCCGCGCCGGCGTGAGCCGTGCCATCGAGTACGCCCAGGCGCTGGGCGTGCCGCAACTCAACTGCCTGGCCGGCAAGGCGCCGGCCGGCGTGCCCGACGCGCTGCTGCGCCAGACCCTGGTGGAGAACCTGCGCTACGCCGCCGCGGCGCTGCAGCAGGCCGGCCTGCGCCTGCTGGTGGAGCCGATCAACACCTTCGACATCCCCGGCTTCTACGTCAACCGCACGGCCCAGGCGCTGGAGATCCTGGACGAGGTGGGTTCGGACAACGCCTTTGTGCAGTACGACATCTACCACGCCCAGCGCATGGAGGGCGAGCTGGCCGCGACGATGCAGAAGCACCTGGCACGCATCGGCCACATCCAGCTGGCCGACAACCCGGGCCGCAATGAGCCGGGCACGGGCGAGATCAACTACGCCTTCCTGTTCGCCCACCTGGACCGCATCGGCTACGGCGGTTGGGTCGGCTGCGAGTACAAGCCGGCCAGCAGCACCGAGGCCGGCCTGGGCTGGCGCCAGCGCCTGGCCGTCTGAGCCAGCACCGCATCGAGACAAGACTTCCATCCCTTTTCGGAGCATCCATCATGAGCACGAACTCCCTCAAAATCGGTTTCATCGGCCTGGGCATCATGGGCACGCCCATGGCAGGCCACCTGCTCAAGGCCGGCCACCAGCTGTTTGTCTACACGCTGGGCAAGATCCCCCAGGAGATCGCCGACAGCCGCGCCACGCATTGCGTGAACGCGCGCGGCGTGGCCGAGCGCGCCGACATCATCATCACCATGGTGCCCGATACGCCGGACGTGGCCGAGGCCCTGTTCGGCGAGACTGGCGTGGCCAAGGGGCTGACCCCGGGCAAGGTGGTGGTCGACATGTCCTCCATCTCGCCGGTCGAGACCAAGGTCTTCGCGCAGAAGATCGAGGCGCTGGGCTGCGACTACCTGGACGCGCCGGTCTCCGGCGGCGACGTGGGTGCGCGCAATGCCACCCTGTCCATCATGGTCGGCGGCAAGCCCGAGGTGTTCGAGCGCGTCAAGCCGGTGTTCGAGTGCATGGGCAAGAACATCACCTTGGTCGGTGGCAACGGCGATGGCCAGACCTGCAAGGTCGCCAACCAGATCGTGGTCGCGCTGACCATTAATGCGGTGGCTGAAGGCCTGCTGTTCGCCGCGCGCGCCGGTGCGGACGCGGGCAAGGTGCGCCAGGCCCTGATGGGCGGGCTGGCCAGCTCGCGCATCCTCGAGGTGCTGGGCGAGCGCATGATCAAGCGCACCTTCGACCCGGGCTTCCGCATCGCTCTGCACCAGAAGGACCTGAACCTGGCGCTGGGCGCGGCGCGCCAGCTCGGCCTGGCCCTGCCGGCCACCAGCACCGCGCAGCAGCTGTTCAGCGCCTGCGTGGCCAACGGCGGCGCGGCCTGGGATCATTCGGGTCTGGTGCGCGCGCTGGAGAAGCTGTCCAACTTCGAGATCGGCCAGCAGGCTGGCTGACGCACTCCAACCCCGTCCGCTTGTTCCACCGTTCGCGAGATCCACGATGACCGATCGTTCCACTCCCCCCTTGCCACAGCTGCTGCTGCGGCGCATGTTCGACGCCGCGATCGCGTCGGCGCAGCCCGCGCTTTGCGTGCCGCCGCACCTGCCCACGCGCGCCGAGCTCGGCGCTGGGCGGCTGGTGGTGATTGGCGCCGGCAAGGCTTCGGCCGCGATGGCGCGCGCGGTGGAGCAGCACTGGGATGGTCCGCTCTCGGGCCTGGTGGTCACGCGCTACGGTTACGCCGTGCCCTGCGAGCGCATCGAGATCGTCGAGGCCGCCCACCCCGTGCCCGACGCGGCAGGACAGCGTGCCGCGCAGCGCCTGCTGCAGACGGTGCAGGGCCTGGGCCCCGAGGACATCGTGTTGTGCCTGATCTCTGGCGGCGGCTCGGCGCTGCTGCCCTTGCCGATCGATGGACTGACCCTGGAGCACAAGCAGGCGCTGAACCGCGCCCTGCTCGCCAGCGGCGCCACCATCAGCGAGATGAACTGCGTGCGCCGCCACCTCTCGGCGATCAAGGGCGGGCGGCTGGCGACGGCCTGCCACCCGGCGCGCGTCATCACGCTGCTGCTGTCCGACGTGCCCGGCGACAACCCGATCGATATTGCCTCCGGCCCCACGGTGGCCGATCCGACGACCTGCGCTGATGCGCTGGCCATCGTGCGCCGCTACGGCATCGAGTTGCCGGCGCCAGTGCGCGAGGTGCTGGAGAGCGGGCGCGGCGAATCGGTCAAGCCGGGCGACGCGCGGCTGGCGCGCGCCGAAACGCGCATGATCGCCACGCCCCAGATGGCCCTGGAGGCCGCCGCAGCCGTGGCGCGCGAAGCGGGCTACGCCGCCCATATCCTGGGCGACGCGCTCGAGGGCGAGGCGAGCGACGTGGGCAAGGTGCTGGCCGGCATCGCATTGCAGGTGGCCGGACGCGCACAGCCCTTCGCCGCGCCCTGCGTGCTGCTGTCGGGCGGGGAGACCACGGTCACCGTGCGCGGCCAGGGCCGGGGCGGGCGCAACGTGGAATGCCTGCTGTCGGCCGCGATCACGCTCGGCGGCCATCCGCGCATCCATGCCCTGATGGGCGACACCGATGGCGTGGACGGCCAGGAGGAGATCGCCGGCGCCTGCGTCGGTCCCGACACGCTGGCGCGCGCCTGGGCGCTGGGGCTGCGCCCACTGGAGAGCCTTGCCAACAACGACGGTCACGGCTTTTTCGAGGCGGTCGGCGCCTCGGTCGTCACCGGGCCGACCCTTACCAACGTCAATGATTTCCGCACCTTCCTGATCGAAGCTGCGGAGCAAGGAGCATCATGAGCCTTCATCGCATCCGCCGCGCCAAGATCGTGGCCACGCTCGGCCCGGCCAGTGCCGACCGCGAGACGATTCGCGCACTCTTCCTGGCCGGGGCTGACGTGTTCCGTCTCAATTTCAGCCACGGCAGCAGCGCCGACCATGCGGCGCGCTTTGCCATCCTGCGCGAGCTGGAGGCCGAAACCGGTCGCCCGATCGGCATCCTGGCGGACCTGCAAGGCCCGAAGCTGCGCATCGGCACCTTTGCCGAGGGACCGGTCCAACTGCAGGCCGGCCAGCCTTTCCGGCTCGACCTGAACGCCACGCCGGGCGACGCGCAGCGCGTGAGCCTGCCGCACCCGGAAATCTTCGCCGCGCTCAAGCCGGGTGCCGAGTTGCTGCTGGACGACGGCAAGCTGCGCCTGGTGGTGGAGCGCTGCGACGCCGAGAGCGCCGACACCACGGTGGTGGTGGGCGGTCGCCTGTCCGAGCGCAAGGGCGTGAACGTGCCTGGCGTGCTGCTGCCGATCTCCGCGCTCACGGCCAAGGACCGGCGTGACCTGGACACCGCGCTGGAACTGGGCGCCGACTGGATCGCGCTGTCCTTTGTGCAGCGGCCCGAGGACGTGGCCGAGGCGCGTGCGCTGATCAACGGCCGCGCCGGCATTGTCGCCAAGCTGGAGAAGCCCTCCGCGATCGACCGCGTGGACGAGGTGATCGCCGCGTCGGACGCGGTGATGGTGGCGCGCGGTGACCTGGGCGTGGAGTTGCCCGCCGAGCACGTGCCAGCGATCCAGAAACGCATCGTGCGCAGCTGCCGCCGCCAGGGCAAGCCGGTGATCGTGGCCACGCAGATGCTCGAATCGATGATCGAAAGCCCGGTGCCCACGCGCGCCGAGGCCTCCGACGTGGCCACCGCGATCTACGACGGCGCCGACGCGGTGATGCTCTCGGCCGAATCAGCAGCGGGCAAGCACCCGGTGACGGCGGTGAAGATGATGAACCGCATCATCGAGGGCACTGAGGCCGATCCGCTGTATCGCCAGCTGATCGAGGTCTCGCACGTGCCGGCCGAGGCAGGCCATGCCGACGTGGCCGAGGCGATTTGCTGCGCGATGCGCCGCGCCGCGGCCCTGCTCAAGGCAGCCGCTATCGTCTGCTACACCAGTTCCGGCTACACCAGCCTGCGCGCCGCGCGCGAGCGCCCTGAGGCGCCAGTGCTCAGCCTCACGCCCAGCCTGGCGGTGGCACGCCGCCTTGCCCTGGTCTGGGGCGTGCACTCGGTCCGCGGCGAGGACGTGTCCGATGTCAACGAGATCACGGTGGTGGCGGCCCAGGTGGCGTGCCGTGATGGCTTCGCCAAGCCAGGCGACACCATCGTGACGATTTCCGGCGTGCCCTTCGGCGAGAGCGGCACCACCAACCTGCTGCGCATCACCACCGCCTGAGCGGTGCGTGCAAAAACAGGAGACGACATGGTCAACACCACAATCCAGGACATCCACGCGATCGAGATCCTCGACTCGCGCGGCAACCCCACGGTGGCCGCGCGCGTTACGCTCGCCTGTGGCGCGCAAGGCCAGGCCGCTGCGCCCTCGGGCGCGTCAACCGGTTCGCGCGAGGCGATCGAACTGCGCGACGGCGATCCCACGCGCTACGGCGGCAAGGGCGTGCGGCGTGCCGTCGCCCATGTGCGCGGCGAGATCGCGGCGGCGCTGCGCGGCCTCGATGCGGCCGAACAGGCCGCCATCGACGCCCGCCTGTGTGGCATCGACGGCACGGCCAACAAGCAGCGCCTGGGCGCCAACGCGCTGCTGGCGGTGTCGCTGGCCAGCGCGCACGCGGCCGCTGCGGCGCTGGGCCAGCCGCTGTACCGGCGCTTTGGCGCCGCACCGCGGCTGCCGGTGCCGATGATGAACATCGTCAACGGCGGAGCCCATGCAGACAACAGCGTGGACCTGCAGGAGTTCATGATTCTGCCGGTGGCTGCGCCCAGCTTCGCCGAGGCGCTGCGCTGGGGCGCCGAGGTGTTCCATGCGCTCAAGTCACAACTCAAGGCGCGCGGCCTGGCCACCTCGGTGGGCGACGAGGGCGGCTTTGCGCCCGACCTGCCTTCCAATGTCGCGGCACTCGAAGCGATTCTGCAAGCGGTGCATACGGCAGGCTTCCAGCCCGGACGCGACATCTGGCTCGGGCTGGACGTGGCGAGCTCCGAGTTCTACAAGGACGGGCGCTACCGCCTCTCCTCCGAGGGCAGGGACTTCGACGCCCCCGGCTTCGTCGACTGGATGGTTGGCCTGGTGCGGCAGTACCCGATCGTCTCGATCGAGGACGGCATGGCCGAGGATGACTGGGCTGGCTGGCGGCTGCTGACCGATGCGCTGGGCCAGCGCGTGCAGCTCGTGGGCGACGACCTGTTCGTCACGAATACGTCCATCCTGGCCGAAGGCATCGCGCAGGGCGTGGCCAATGCCATCCTGATCAAGCCCAACCAGATCGGCACGCTCAGCGAGACGCTGGCGGCAATTGAGCTGGCCACGCGCAGCGGCTACCGCTCCGTGGTCTCGCACCGCTCGGGCGAGACCGAGGACTGCACCATCGCGGATCTGGCGGTAGGCACCACGGCCACGCAGATCAAGACCGGTTCGCTCAGCCGTTCGGACCGCCTGGCCAAATACAACCGCCTGCTCGCCATCGAAGACGAACTGGGTGGCCAGGCCACCTACCTCGGCCGCGACGCGTTCGCACCGGCCTGGCTCCACGAGTAGCCGGAGGGTAGGGCGCAACAACAGGCTGCAAGCGCCGGCCACATCATCGGATTCCCAAAGACGTCCTCTAGGACTTACCGCCACCGCAAGGTGGCGTTTTTTTTGGTTCTTCGCAGATTCCGGGGGGAAGCAGGGGGTTGACGGGCAAGAGGTCGCCAAACCAGCCGAACTCGGGCCAGTGGGCTGCGAGCACATCGATGCGGTGGCCATGGACATGAACACCGCCTTCGATCTGGGGCGGTGCGGGTGCTCTGCCCCAACGCCGAGGTCGCCTACGACCGGTTTCACGTCATCGCCCGTTTCGGCCAAGACGTGATCGACACCGTGTTCCGGCTGGACCAGGCCAATGCCTTGCGCAGTGAGCCCGCGCGGTGACAAGTCATCAAGCGCGCGCTGGCCGCTGCTGCGCAACCGGCCATCGTTTACCTGCGCAAGACCGCCCTCGAGGAAATCTGGTTCGCCCCCACCGTTCGGGAGGGCGCGTGCCGATGGCAAGACTGGTATCGGCTGGCCATGCACAGCGGCATTGCACCGCGCATCGCTTTTGCAAGGCAGCTGCGCAGGTAGCTGCGCGGCATTTTGGCCTCGCTCATCTACCGCATGAATACCAGCATCCTCGAAGGCGTCAACCAGCGCATCAAGGTCATCAAGCGCATGGCCCACGGATTCTGGGACTCAGCGTACCTCTTCCTGGAAATCACGGCCGCCTTCCCCGGAAAGGCGCGATGAACCTTGTTTTCGAGGGTCAGCTTGGCCGGCCGTCAAAGGCCTTGTTGGCGATCCTCCAGCCTTCGGCGGTCTTGAGCAGCACGAAGAAGTCGGTGAAGGTGGTGGTGCCGTGCACCAGGGTGATGCGGGCGCAGGCGGCGTTGCCAGCCACCTGCAGCCAGTCGATGCGACGGCGGCGCGTGTCTTCGTCGACGGCGGGCTGGCCCTTGAAGCGCTCGCAGTAGACGTCGAGCGTCCAGGAGGTGAATACGCCGTCGCGCATCGACTCGATGTGGGCCGTTGGCAGGAAGGCGCGGCGCATGGGGGCCGCGTCATCGCGCGCGTGGCCGAGGAAGTACTGCTCGATGGCTGTGCACACAGCCATCTCTTCGGCGCTGGCGTTGGCGGGGTTCCAGGCGGGCGGGGTCAGGTCGGTCGGGTTCATGGGAATGGCTCCTTGGAGAGAAAAGAAACGGGGCTGGGCGGCGCTTGCGCGTCGCACCGGCCCCGGGGCAGAACAGATTCAGGCGTTCAGCAGCCAGAACCCTGGCAGCCAGCCGGTGGCGATGCCTTGCGCGATGGCCAGCCAACCGATTGGCCGGCTCCAGGGCTTGCCGCGCACGAGCTGCATGAAGAACAGCCCCCACAGCAGCGCCCAGGCGGCCCAGGACAGGCCGCTCCACAGCGCCCAGGGGCTGTGTGCGGCGGCCAGGGTCTGGCCGGCGACCACGGCCGCGCTCACCGCGATGAACAGGCTGAACCAGCCCAGGCCGCGTCCATCCAGCCTCATGAGGCGGTTGCAGGCGACCCAGAGGTAGGTGAAGGCGAACAGCAGCGAGAGAGTGGCCTCGCGGACCGTGGCCAGGGTGGCGTCTTGTCCGAAGGCCTGCTCGTGGGCCACGCGCAGGCTCAGCAGGCCGACCAGCGCGTTGATGACGAAGATTTCGCGGTCACCGATGCGCTCCAGCATCCACAAGCCGTTGAGGATGAGCACGGCGCCCACGTAGAACAGCACGAGACCGGTGTGCAAGGGAGCGGTCCTTTCGTCTGTAGCTGATACGGGAGGGGCGGCGCGTTCAACTGCCGGCGGCCGGTGCCGGGCGCTTGTCGCTCCAGAGCTGGCCGCCAGTGGACCAGTCGTGGCGCGCGATGTCGAAGAACAGGATGTCCACGGCGTCGGGGCTGCCGCCGAGCACGCGCACGCAGGCGTCGGTGAGTTCCTTGGCCAGGGCGGCCTTTTGCTGCGGGGTGCGGCCTTCGAAGAGTTCTACGCGCAGGGTAGGCATGAGGGAGGTCTTTCGTGAGATGAGGCCACGCGGCAGGGCACCGCGTGGCGGGGAGGGCTATTCGCGGAAGCCGGGCGAGCGCCGGTCGGCGCGGCGCAGCAGGGCGGGCCACTCGACGTCGCCGTCGCGCTCGCTGCCGTCGCCAAGCCACTGGCGAAGCGTGCGTTCGGCCAGCTCGGGCCTGACCGCCTGCAGCCAGCCGCCGCCAGCGGCCGCCGCGCGCAACTGGGCCTCGGCGGCGCGTTCCAGGATGTGCATCAGCATGAACGCCTCGGCCACGCTGCGGCCCACGGTCAGCGTGCCGTGGTTGTCCAGGATCAGGCCGTCGTTCGCGTCGAGGTTGGCGACCAGGCGGCGCTGCTCCTCGCCGCCAAGCGCCAGTCCCTCGTAGGGGTGGCGGCCCAGCCGCCCGTGCAGCCGCATCGCCCACTGCGAGGTGGGAAGCAGGCCTTCGGGGCGCATGGAAAGGGCAACGCCCCAGGGCGCATGCAGGTGGATGACGCATTCCACTTCGGGGCGCGCTGCGTGCACGGCGCCATGGATGGTGAACCCGGTCGGGTTCACCGGACGGCCGGAGCCGTCGATCACTTCGCCCTGCAGGTTGACCTTGACCAGGTTGGAGGCGGTGACCTCGTCGAAGCCGAGGCCGAACTCGTTGATCAGGTAGGCGCCGGGCTCGCCCGGCACCGCCGCCGAGAGGTGGGTGTAGACCGTGTCGTCCCAGCCAGCCAGCGCGGCGAGGCGGTAGGCGGCGGCGAGGTCCACGCGTACCTCGTGCTCGGTGCGGTGCGGGCGGCTCGTCATGGGCTGGCTCAGTGCGCGTGCGCCACTTCCTCGGCCTTGCCGCCGTTGAAGAACAGGTTGAGCACCACCGCGCTGATGGCGGTCAGCAGGATGCCGCTTTCCAGCAGCGGGTGCAGGCTGTGCGGCATCTGCTGCGTCCAGCGCGGGGCCACCAGCGGGATCAGGCCGAAGCCGATCGACAGCGCCACGATGTACAGGTTGTAGCGGTTGTTCTTGTAGTCCACCGTGGACAGGATGCGGATGCCGGTGGCGGCCACCATGCCGAACATCACCAGGCCTGCGCCGCCGAGCACGAACTGCGGAATCGCCTCGACGAAGGCAGCCATCTTGGGCAGCGTGCCCAGCACCATCATCACGATGCCTGCCGCCACGCAGACCCAGCGGCTCTTGACGCCGGTGACGGCGACCAGGCCCACGTTCTGCGAGAAGCTGGTGTGCGGGAAGGTGTTGAAGATGCCGCCGAGCATGGTGCCGAGGCCGTCGACACGCAGGCCGGCGGCGAGTTCCGCCCTGCCGATCTTCTTGGCGGTGATGTCAGACAGCGCCAGGAACATGCCGACGGACTCGATCATCACCACGATCATGACCACGGTGAAGGTGAGCACCTGCACGATGTCGAAGGTTGGCATGCCGAAGGCGAAGGGCGTGACGACATCGAACCATTGCGCCTTGCCGACGCCGGTGAAGTTCATCTTGCCAGTGACGATCGCCGCCACGCAGCCAGCGGCCATGCCCAGAAGCACCGAGATGTTGGACAGGAAGCCGCGGGTGAACTTGACCAGCAGCAGCACCACGGTCATGACGAAGGCGGCGATCGCCAGGTTTTCGAGCGAGCCGTAGTTGGGGTTGTCCACCATCGGGATCGGGCCGGGCAGCTTGGTCAGCGCGACCGAGGCCGCCGCCGCTTGGTCGCGCGCGGTATCCACCATCTGCGCCAGCTTGGGCACGTCGACGCTCTGCGCCATCGTGGCGGGTCCACCCAGCGCCCAGCCCACGCCCACGCGCATCAGGCTGATGCCGATGATGGCGATGATGGCGCCGGTGACCACGGGCGGGAAAAAGCGCAGCAGCCGGCTCATCAGCGGCGCGATGAGGATGGACAGCAGGCCGGAGCCGATGCCCGCACCGAAGATGGCCCGCGCGCCTTCCACTCCAGGTACGCCGTTGGCGATCGCCACCATCGGGCCGACGGCCGCGAAGGTCACGCCCATCATCACCGGCAGGCGGATGCCGAGGTGCTTGCCCAGGCCCAGCGACTGGATCAGCGTGACCAGGCCGCAGCAGAACAGGTCGGCCGAGATCAGCATGGTGACCTGCTCTGGCGTGAGCTTGAGCGCGCGGCCAATGATCAACGGCACGGCGACGGCGCCGGCGTACATGACCATCACATGCTGCAGCCCAAGTGCAGCAAGCTTGCCGGTGGGTAGCTTTTCGTCTACTGGATGAACCATGGATTCACTCATAATTTTGTCTCCTGTTAACCGCTTGGCAGTAAGGAATTCGACGGAATGCGCCCTGAAGGGCGTCTATGATGAAACCGCCGCGTGGTGGCGCGGCGGATAGGGGGGTCAGTGGGCGGTTGCGCCGGCCTCGAACCAGCGCTTGATCAGGGAGCGCTCGTCCTCGGTGATCTGGGTGGCGTTGTTCATCGGCATCAGCTTGAGCACGGCGGCCTGCTGGAAGATTGCCTGGGCGTTCTGGGAGATCAGCTCGGGCGTGTGCAGGGCGATGCCCTTGCTCTGCACCTGCGCGTTGTGGCACAGGGTGCAGCGCTGCTGGACAACGGCCTCGACCTCCTGGAAAGTCACCGGCTTGGCAGCGGCCTCCTTGGCGGCGCTGCTCTGCGGCGCCGGCGCCAGCCAGAAGGCCAGGCCCAGGATCAGGGCAACGCCGCCTACGGCGTGTTCCCAGGGAGTGCGCTTGCCGCGCACATGGGCCTGGTGGCGCGCCACGAAGCTGTGGCGGATCAGCGCGCCGGCCAGCATCAGCAGCACCAGCACCAGCCAATTGTTCTTGGCCTGGTAAAGCCAGCCATAGTGGTTGGACAGCATCGCGATCAGCACCGGCAGCGTGAAGTAGGTGTTGTGCACGCTGCGCTGCTTGCCGCGCTTGCCGTGGATCGGGTCCACCGGCTCGCCGGCGCGCAGCTGGGCCACCACCTTGCGCTGGCCCGGGATGATCCAGAAGAAGACGTTGGCGCTCATCGAGGTGGCCAGCATGGCGCCCACCAGCAGGAAGGCGGCGCGGCCGGCGAACAGTTGACAGGCGAGCCAGGAGGCGAACACCACGAACGTGAAGACGCTGGCGCCGACGATCAGGTCGCCGTTGCGGCGCTGGCCCAGCGTGCGACAGATCGCATCGTAGATCAGCCAGAACGCGACCAGGAAGCCCAGCGCGGCAGCGATGGCGGTGCTCGCTGACCAGTCGAACACGCTCTTGTCGATCAGGAAGCTGCCGGCGTTGAACAGGTACAGGAAGGTGAAGAGGCCAAACCCGGTGAGCCAGGTGGAATAGCTCTCCCAGTAGGACCAGTGCAGGTTCTCGGGCAGCGGCAGCCACTTCGGCGCCACCATGTACTTGTTGGAGTGGTAGAAACCGCCGCCGTGCACCGCCCACATCTCGCCGTCCACGCCCTTGGCCTTGAGGTCGGCGTGCCCGGGCGGCGAGAGGCTGTTGTCCAGCATGACGAAGTAGAACGATGCGCCGATCCAAGCGATCGCCGTGATGACGTGGACCCAGCGTAGCAGCAGGTTGGCCCAGTCGAGCAGGTATGCGTCCATGGCATCCTCATTGAAGGGAGTGCGGCGCCATGCGGCGCCGCAGTCACCTCACCACGGCGGGCTCTGTGAGGAGGAGGTGTCGCAACCGTGGCCGCTGTCTTGTTGGGGACAGGGGGCGCGTGCTCCGCGGCGACATGGGAAAAATTGTATACAGTTAGGTGTACGATCGACTATCGGTAATTACCCTAGGTCGGCCGTACGCGCTCAGGAACCACGGTAGGTCGAATACGCCCAGGGGCTGACCAGCAGCGGCACGTGGTAGTGGCCCGCCGCGTCGGCGATGCCGAAGTCGATCGGCACCGTCTCGACGAAGGCCGGCTCGGGCAGTGCCACACCGCGCGCGCGGAAATACGGTCCCACCTCGAACAGCAGGCGATAGCGTCCCGTCGCCATGGTCGAGGCATCGAGCAGCGGCCCGCCGTCGTTGCGGCCGTCGTGGTTGAGGGTCAAGGTCTTGATTGTGGTGGCCTGCGCGCCGTCCAGGCGCTGCAGCGTCACCTTCATGCCGGCGGCCGGACAGCCGTTCATCGTGTCCAGCACGTGGGTGCTGAGGTGTCCCATGCAAATACTCCTTCGGGTTGGAAGATGGGGGCCGCGGCGCGGCGCGGCGGGAACGCTAGTCGAGAGGTTGCATTACTCGATTAACTTGTATACACTTTAGCACGTCAATTGGATACACGGAATAGTTTTCATGTCCCGAGAGCAGCCCGCCGCCGTCCCCGCCATCGAGCAAGAAGTCTTGGCCACCAAGCGCCGCGCTGCAGCGCGCAGGTCGGCGGGGGGGGCATCCGAGAGGGGGGCCACCCAGCGCATAGTCGCCTCCATCACCGACGCGATCGTCGAGCGCCGCCTGCAGCCGGGCACCAAGCTGGTCGAGCAGAAGATCGCCGACATCTTCCAGGTTTCGCGCACGATTGTGCGGCAGGCACTCAATCAGCTCTCGCGCGACCATCTTGTGACGCTGGAGCCGGCGCGCGGCGCCTTCGTCGCCATGCCCAGCGTGGAGGAGGCGCGCCAGGTGTTCGAGGTCCGCGCGATGATCGAGTCGGCCATGGTGCGCCAGCTCTGCATCCAGATCACCGACGCGCAGATCACCGCGTTGCGCGAGCACCTGCGCCACGAGCGCGAGGCGGTGGCCCGCACCGACGTGCCGGGTCGCACGCGGCTGCTCGCGAACTTTCATGTGCTGCTGGCGAGCATGCTCGGCAACGAGGTGCTGGCCCATCTGCTCAACGACCTGGTCAGCCGCAGTTCGCTGATCTCGCTGATGTACCAGTCCTCGCACTCGGCCCAGCACTCGCAGGATGAGCACGTGCGCATCGTGGATGCGCTGGAGCAGCGCGATGCGCGCGCTGCGGTGCGCCTGATGGAGCAGCACATCACCAGCGTCGAGCGCAACCTGCGCCTTGACCCCAAGGATCCCGATCTGGCCGCCGTGCTGCGGCCCTCGGCTTAACTCCGCCGCAATCGGCGGCTTTCACAGGAACCGACCATGCCAGACTACCACTCCACCGCGTCCCGCTATCCGCGCGACCTCGCGGGCTACGGCCGCAACCCGCCGCAGGCCCAGTGGCCGGGGCGCGCCCGCGTCGCCGTCCAGTTTGTCCTCAACTACGAGGAGGGCGGCGAGAACTCGGTGCTGCACGGCGACGCAGGCAGCGAGCAGTTCCTGTCCGAGATGTTCAACCCGGCGTCCTATCCGGCGCGCCACCTGAGCATGGAGGGCATTTACGAATACGGCTCGCGCGTGGGCGTCTGGCGCATTCTGCGCGAGTTCGAGCGGCGCGGCCTGCCGCTCACGGTTTTCGGTGTCGGCATGGCGTTGCAGCGCTGCCCCGAGGTGACGGCGGCCTTCGTCGAGCTCGGCCACGAGATCGCCTGCCACGGCTGGCGCTGGATTCACTACCAGAACGTGGACGAGGCGACAGAGCGTGAGCACCTGCGCCTGGGCCTGCAGGCCATCGAGGCGCTGACCGGCCAGCGCCTGGGCGAGCCCGGCACGGTACACGGCGCCGGCTGGTACACCGGGCGCGACAGCCCCAACACACGCCGCCTCGTGGTGGACCACGGCGGCTTCGAGTATGACAGCGACTACTACGGCGACGACCTGCCGTTCTGGCTGCAGGTCCGCAAGAGCGACGGCGCGCTGGCGCCGCATCTGGTCGTGCCCTACACGCTGGACTGCAACGACATGCGCTTCGCGCTGCCGCAGGGCTACAGCCACGGCGACGAGTTCTTCCAGTACCTCAAGGACGCCTTCGACGTCCACTACGCCGAGGGCGACGAGCGTCCGGCAATGATGAGCATCGGCATCCACTGCCGCCTGCTCGGCCGCCCCGGGCGGATGCGCGCGCTGCAGCGCTTCCTCGACCACATCGAAAGCCACGACCGCGTCTGGGTGACGCGCCGCCTCGACATCGCGCGCCACTGGAAATCCACCCACCCCTTCGACCCCGCCAACGCCTTCGTGTGGGAGTAAGACGACATGCACCTGACCCTGGACCAACTGAACGCCGCCAGCTCCGCTGAATTCACCCAGCTGCTGGACGGCACCTACGAGCATTCCCCATGGATCGCCGAGCGCGCCGCGGCGCTTCGCCCGTTTGCCAGCCTCGCGGAGCTCAAGCACGCGCTGGTGGAGGTGGTGCGCGAGGCAGGCCTGGAGCCCCAGCTCGGCCTGATCCGTGCCCACCCGGAGCTGGCCGGCAAGGCCATGGTGACCAAGACGCTGACCGCGGAGTCGACGAACGAGCAGGGCAAGGCCGGCCTGACCGATTGCACGCCCGAGGAGTTTGCCCACATCCAGCGCCTGAACGCGGACTACAACGCCAAGTTCGGCTTCCCCTTCATCCTCGCGGTGCGTGGCCCGCGCGGCGCCGGGCTGAGCAAGGCCGAGATCATCGCCACCTTCGAGCGCCGGCTGCAGAACCACCCCGACTTCGAATGCGCCGAGTGCCTGCGCAACATCCACCGCATCGCCGAGATTCGCCTGAACGACAAGTTCGGCTTCGATCCCGAGCAGGGCAACCTGGTCTGGGACTGGGCCGAGCGGCTGGCGCAGCACAGCGAGCAGGAGGACGCGCTGACCGTGACCTACCTGTCCGACGCCCACCGCGCCAGCGCCCAGCGCCTGGCGCATTGGATGAAGGCCGACTGTGGCTTCGACGAGGTCGAGATCGACGCGGTGGGCAACGTGGTCGGCGTCTACCACGGCAAGGACCGCAGCGCCCCGCGCCTGCTCACGGGCAGCCATTACGACACCGTGCGCAACGGCGGCAAGTACGACGGACGCCTGGGCATCCTCGTGCCCATGGCCTGCGTGCGGGCACTCTCTGCGCAGGGGCGGCGCCTGCCGTTCGACCTTGAGGTGGTCGGCTTCGCGGAGGAGGAGGGGCAGCGCTACAAGGCGACCTTCCTCGGCTCCGGCGCGCTGACCGGCCATTTCGATCCGGCCTGGCTCGACCAGGTGGACGCGCAGGGTGTCTCGATGCGCGAGGCCATGGTCCACGCCGGCCTGTGCATCGCCGATATCCCGAAGCTGCGGCGCGACCCGGCCAAGTATCTGGGCTTCGTCGAGGTGCACATCGAGCAGGGTCCGGTGCTCAACGCGCTGGACCTGCCGCTGGGCATTGTGACCTCGATCAACGGCAGCGTGCGCTACGTCGGCGAGGTCATCGGCATGGCCAGCCATGCCGGCACCACGCCCATGGGCTTGCGCCGCGATGCCGCCGCCGCCGTGGCCGAACTGCTGCTCTACCTGGAGCGGCGCGCGGCCGAGGTGCCGCAGCTGGTCGGCACCATCGGCATGCTGGAGGTGCCCAACGGTTCGATCAACGTGGTACCGGGGCGCTGCCGCTTCAGCCTCGACATTCGCGCCACCAGCAACGCGGTGCGCGACGCCTGCGCGGCCGATACGCTGGCCGAGCTGGCGCGCATCTGCGAGCGCCGCGGTCTGCACCACCAGATCGAGGAGACCATGCGCGCCGCCGCTGCTCCCTCGGCGCCCGAGTGGCAGGCGCGTTGGGAGCGCGCCGTACAAGACCTGGGCCTGCCGCTGTACCGCATGCCCAGCGGCGCTGGCCACGACGCGATGAAGCTGCATGAAGTCCTGCCGCAGGCCATGCTGTTCGTGCGCGGCCTGAACGCCGGCATCAGCCACAACCCGCTCGAGTCGATCACCAACGACGACGCCGAACTGTGCGTGAGCGCCTTCCAGAACCTGTTGAACCAACTTTGCACGGAGACAAAATGACCGCACCCACCCCTTACGCCGCGCTCGATGCCTGGATCGACGCCCATTTCGACGAGCAGGTCCAGTTCCTGCAAGCGCTGGTTCGGGTGCCGACCGACACCCCGCCTGGCAACAACGCGCCGCACGCCGAGCGCACCGCCGAGCTGCTGGCCGGCTTCGGCCTGGAGGCCGAGAAGCACCCGGTGCCGACACAGCAGGTGCACGACTACGGGCTGGAGAGCCTCACCAACCTGATCGTGCGCCGCCGCTATGGCGCGGGCCGCACCGTCGCGCTCAACGCGCACGGTGACGTGGTGCCGCCCGGCGAGGGCTGGACGCGCGACCCCTACGGCGGCGAGGTGGTGGACGGCAAGCTCTACGGCCATGCTGCCGCGGTCAGCAAGAGCGACTTCGCGACCTACACCTTCGCGCTGCGCGCGCTGGAGGCCGTCGCTCAGGCGCAAGGCCTCGCGCTGCAGGGAGGCGTCGAGCTGCTGTTCACCTACGACGAGGAATTCGGCGGTGAGCTCGGCCCCGGCTGGCTGCTGCGCCAGGGCCTGACCCAGCCCGACTTCCTGCTCGCTGCCGGCTTCAGCTACCAGGTCGTGACCGCGCACAACGGCTGCCTGCAGATGGAGGTGACGGTGCACGGCAAGATGGCCCACGCGGCCGTGCCCGACACCGGCGTCGACGCGCTCCAGGGCGCGGTGTGCATCCTCAACGCGCTCTATGCGCGCAACGAAGTCTACAAGGGCATCCGCTCGGCTGTGCCGGGCATCAACCACCCTTACCTCAATGTCGGGCGAATCGAGGGCGGCACCAACACCAACGTGGTGCCGGGCAAGGTCATGCTCAAGCTGGACCGCCGCATGATTCCCGAGGAGAATCCCGCCGAAGTCGAGGCCGAGATCCGGCGCGTGATCGCCGAGGCGGCCGCCGGCTTTGCCGGCATCACGGTGGAGATCAAGCGCCTGCTGCTGGCCGATTCGTGGAAGCCCAACGCCGACAACGCCCCGCTGGTGCAAGCCCTGCAGCGCCACGGCGAGACGGTGTTCGGCGAGCCCATCCCGACCTCGGGCACGCCGCTCTACACCGACGTGCGCCTGTTCGGCGCCGCTGGCGTGCCGGCTGCGATCTACGGCGCCGGTCCGCGCACCGTGTTCGAGAGCAACGCCAAGCGCGCCGACGAGCATGTCGTGCTGGAGGACCTGCGCCGCGCCACCAAGGTGGTGGCGCGTACGCTGGCCGACTTGCTGCGCTGAGGCACGCGGGGCGGGTGGGCCGTGATCCTCAGCCGCCCAGTGTTGTCAAGGCCACGGCTTCGGCGACCTTGATGCCGTCGACGCCGGCCGACAGGATGCCGCCGGCATAGCCCGCGCCTTCGCCGGCCGGGTACAGGCCCCGCGTGTTGAGGCTCTGGAAGTCCTCGCCGCGCGTGATGCGCAGCGGCGAGGAGGTGCGGGTCTCGACTCCGGTCATGACCGCGTCGGCCATGTCATAGCCGCGGATCTTGCGGCCGAAGGCCGGCAGCGCCTGGCGCATCGCCTCGACCGCGAACTCGGGCAGTACCTGGCCCAGGTCGCCAAGCTTGACCCCGGGCTTGTAGGAAGGCTGGACGGTGCCGAATTCGGAAGAAGGCTGGCCGGCCAGGAAGTCGCCGACCAGCTGGCCCGGCGCCTGGTAGTCGCGCCCGCCGGCCTCGAAGGCGCGGCTCTCGAGCTGGCGCTGGAACACCACGCCGGCGAGCGGATGGGTCTGGCCGCTCGCGTGCATGGCCTGCGCTTGCGCGGCGTAGCGCGCGCCGTCGGCCTCGCCGAAGGCGGCGATCCAGGCCGCCGGGTCCAGGGGATAGTCGGCCGGGGCTATGCCGACCACCATGCCGGCATTGGCATTGCGCTCGGCGCGCGAGTACTGGCTCATGCCGTTGGTGACGACGCGCTCGGGCTCGCTGGTCGCGGCGACCACGGTGCCGCCCGGGCACATGCAGAAGCTGTAGACCGCGCGCCCGTTGTCGGCGTGGTGCACCAGCTTGTAGGCCGCCGCGCCCAGCAGCGGGTGGCCGGCGTGCCGGCCCCAGAGCGACTGGTCGATCACGCTCTGCGGGTGCTCGATGCGCACGCCGATCGAGAACGGTTTGGGTTCCAGGAAGACGCCGGCGTCGTGCAGCATCGCGAAGGTGTCGCGCGAGCTGTGGCCGAGCGCGAGCACGACGCGGCGCGCGGGCAGCTCGTGGAACTCTCCCGTGGCCAGGTCCTGCACCTTGAGCCCGCGCACCTGCTGGCGGCCGGCACCGGCGGGCTCGAGCAGCACCTCGGCGACGCGCTGCTCGAAGCGGATCTCGCCGCCGAGCGCGATGATCTGCTCGCGCATCGCCTCGACCACCTTGACCAGCTTGAAGGTGCCGATGTGCGGGTGCGCCATGTAGAGGATCTCGGGCGGCGCGCCGGCATCGACGAACTCCTGCATCACCTTGCGGCCGAGGAAGCGCGGATCCTTGATCTGGCTGTAGAGCTTGCCGTCGGAGAACAGGCCGGCGCCGCCCTCGCCGTACTGCACGTTCGATTCGGGCGTCAGCACCTTCTTGCGCCACAGGCCCCAGGTGTCCTTGGTGCGCTGGCGCACCGGGCGGCCGCGCTCGAGCACGACGGGCTTGAGCCCCATCTGCGCCAGCGTCAGCGCCGCGAAGATGCCGCAGGGGCCGAAGCCCACCACGACCGGGCGCTCGGACTCGGCGGCGGGCCAGCCGGCCGGGGCGTGGGCCGGCGCATGCCAGCCCATGTCGGGCGTGGGGGTGATGTGCGGGTTCTTGTCGAACTGCGCCAGCAGCGCGGCTTCCCGGTCCGGGTCGGCCAGCGCGAGGTCGACGATGAAGACGGCCAGCAGCTCGGCCTTGCGCGCGTCGAAGCTGCGCTTGAACACCTGCAGCTCGGCGATGTCGCTGTCGGCGATGCCGAGCGCCTGCGCGGCCAGGCGGCGCAGTTCGGCGACCGGATGCGGCGGCGGCAGGCGGTCCTCTTCGGTCTCGGTCGGGGCGTCGGCGGCGCGGCGGGTTTCGACCGGCAGCGCGGCCAGGGGGAGTTTGAGTTCTGAGATTCGGATCATTGCGGCTCGTGGTGATCAAGCAGGAAGGTGCCGATGATACGTGGGTGGCGGGCGGGCTGCAGGGCAGGTCTGTCGCAGGCAGGCCGGCAACCGGGACCCTTGCCGATTCCAGCGTCGGCCGCTAGGATTTTTCTGCGGCGTGTCACGGAGGCCATGATGAGCGGAACAAAAATGCTGCGGGCGCTCGCCTGGACGGCCCTGCTCGGCGCGCTGCTGGCGGGCGCCTGGTGCCTGCTCGGCGATCGCGGCAGCTGATCACGTGGCGAGGCGCTCGGCGTCGCGCTGCGCCCCTTCATCGAGGGCGAGAATGCCGAGCGCGCGCTGGTCGCGCGGGCGATCTGGGACAACTACCTCGAGACGCGCGCGAACGCCGCCAGCTGGAGCGGGGTGTACTGGGCTTCACCTTCGCGGCGGCCGTCTGCAGCGCCCTGGCGGCGGTCGTGCTCAAGCTCGAGACCCTGCTCGGGAACGAGGCGCTCAAGAAGGACTGCGCCGCGCTGCTGTCGGTCGCCGCCGCCTTGCTGGTCACCCTGTCCACCAGCGGCGATTTCCAGCGCAAATGGCAGGCCAACCGGATCGCCGCCGCCGAGGCCGGCAAGCCGGCTGCTGCGGGCAAGTAGCGACTGGCCGGCAGACGCCAGCCGCCCGCGCCCCGTGCCGGGTGGGACGGTCAGGCGCCCGTTCCAGCACGCCCGTCAAGCGGATTGCGGCTCCAGTATCAGCAGCCAGAACGCCAGGTCCAGCCAGCGCCCGAACTTGGTGCCGACCTCGCGCAGCAGCCCGGCCGGCTCGAAGCCGAGGCGCCGGTGCAGCCGCAGCGAGCCTTCGTTGCCGGCCTCGATCGCGGCGACCATCGCATGCTTGCCGAGGGCGCGGGCGCGCGCGATCAGCTCGCCCAGCAGCGCCAGGCCGATGCCACGGCCCTGCGCCTCCGGGTGGACGTAGACCGAATGCTCGACCGTGTGGCGGTAGCCGTCGAAGGCGCGCCAGTCGCCGAAGCTGGCGTAGCCCAGCACCTGCCGTTCAGAATCGACGGCGACCAGCACCGGGTAGCCTTGGCGCCGGCGCTCGGCGATCCAGGCTGCGCGGTTGGCCGCGTCGACCGTGGCCTCGTTCCAGATCGCCGTGGTGTGCAGCACGGCGTGGTTGTAGATCGCCGCGATGCCGGCGGCGTCGGCGGCATCGGCATCGCGGAGTTGCCAGCTCTCTGGCCCGCTCATCGCTGGCACCCGCGTCAGGCCGGCAGGAAGCCTTCGACCGAGAGATAGCGCTCGCCGGTGTCGTAGTTGAAGCCCAGCACGCGGCTGCCCGCGGGCAGCTCGGGCAGCTTCTGGGCGATCGCGGCCAGGGTGGCGCCGGAGGAAATCCCGACCAGCAGGCCTTCCTCGCGCGCGCTGCGGCGGCCATACTCGCGCGCGGCCTCGGCGTCGACCTGGATCACGCCGTCGAGCAGGGCGGTGTCGAGGTTCTTCGGGATGAAGCCCGCGCCTATGCCCTGGATCGGGTGCGGCGCCGGCGAGCCGCCCGAGATCACGGGCGACGCCGCCGGCTCGACCGCGAACACCTTGAGGTTCGGCCACCGGGCCTTGAGCACGCGCGCGACGCCGCTCAGGTGGCCGCCGGTGCCCACGCCGGTGATGACGGCGTCCAGTCCCTCGGGGAAGTCGGCCAGGATCTCCTGCGCGGTGGTGCGCGCGTGGACCTCGACGTTGGCCGGGTTCTCGAACTGCTGCGGCATCCAGGCCCCGGGTGTCTGCGCGACCAGTTCCTCGGCGCGCGCGATCGCGCCCTTCATGCCCTTCTCGCGCGGGGTCAGGTCGAAGCTCGCGCCGTAGGCCAGCATCAGGCGGCGGCGCTCGATCGACATGCTGTCGGGCATCACGAGCACGAGCTGGTAGCCCTTGACCGCCGCGACCATGGCCAGGCCGACGCCGGTGTTGCCCGAGGTCGGCTCGACGATGGTGCCGCCGGGCTTCAGCGCACCGCTCTTCTCGGCGTCCTCGACCATGGCCAGCGCGATGCGGTCCTTGACCGATCCGCCCGGGTTGGCGCGCTCGGACTTGACCCAGACCTGGGCCTGCGGGAAAGCGGCGAACAGGCGATTGATGCGGATGTGCGGGGTGTTGCCTATGGTGGCCAGGACGTTGTCGGCTTTCATCGGGGGATGCTCCTTGTTTTCCGGGTGAAAAAACGCGCAAAACCCCATTTTGGACCATGCCCATGCGCGCCGCCCGCATGAACTCATGCGGAAAACACGATAATGGCGGGGTGAAGCCTGCCAGGCCGCCGCTGGCGCATGTCCCGAAAGGGCGCGCTGGAGGAACGTCCGGACTGCACAGGACAGCGTAGGAGCTAACGGCTCTCCACCGCGAGGTGAGGATCAGAGCAACAGAGACGAGCCGATTCAGTTCGGGTGAAACGGGCAATCTCTACGCGCAGCAACACCAAGTAGGCCAGCGTCGATGTGGTTCCGCAGAGCTGGCGGGTAGGTGGCACCGAGCCATGTGGGTGACCCATGGCCAAGAGGAATGGCGGTCACGCCGCGTCTTCCGCAAGGGGGCGCGGCGCACAGAATCCGGCGTATCGGCAGACTTCACAACTTTTTCCAGAGCCAGGCCCGGTGCTACCGCGCCTGGCTTTTTCATTGGGCGTTCCCGCCACCTGGCTGACGTGGCCGCCGCCGTCAGGGGGATGCCGGACTCCTCATGCTGCAAGCAGAAATCGTCGCCCGGCATCCCCCTGACGACAGCTATTCAATCGGCGGCAGCAAGGGCTGCGGTGATTTCCCAGTGGCAGGGGCTGCCGCTGGGATCAGAAGCGCTCGTGCGGCCCCAGCAGGCGCCAGCTGCCGGCCTCCACCTGGCCCAGCGCGACCCGGCCCAGGCGCAGCCGGTGCAGCGCGACCGGCTGCAGGCCGGCCTGTTCCAGCCAGGGCGGCAGCCGCTCGGGCGCGTAGGCCTTGAGCGCCAGGCGCAGCCGGCTGCGTTCGGCGCTGCGGCTGCTCACGCTGAGCTTGAGATAGGGCTGGCGCGGGCCCAGCGCCAGCCGGCCCACCTCCTGTGCCAGGGTCTCCAGCTTGGCGGCTTCGACCGCACCGGCCAGGTCCACCATCCATTCGTGCTCCAACAGCGGGGCGTCCTCGCGCAGCTTGCGCTGCACGCCTGGGCTCTGCGCGAACACGGCCAGGCCGCTGCTGGCGGCCGGCATCGGGCTGGCGCAGCGCAGCTGCCTGAGCTGCCAGGGGCTGAGTCCCGCGCCAGCCGCGACCAGCCCGGCCAGCGCCTGGCCCTCGGCCAGCTCGACGCCGGCCGGCTTGTGCCAGACCAGGGTCACGGGCAGCGCGGGCTCGGCCAGGCTGCCGGGGTCGATCTCGATGCGCTCGTCGCGCACGCGGCGGGCCGGATCGTCGGCGACCGCGCCGTCGACGCGGACCCAGCCGCCCTCGATCAGGCGCTCGGCTTCGGCGCGCGAGCAGCCGCGCAGCGCGGCGACGCGCTTGGCCAGGCGCTCGCCTTCGGTTTTGTCGAATTCAGGCATTGAAGATTCCCAGACTTTCTATTCTTTGCACATGGGCCAGCAGCGACAGTCTGGCGACGGGCCAGAGCCGCTCGGGCGTGTCGTCGTAGGCCAGCCGCACCCAGTCGTCCGGCGTGCCTTCGGGCAGGGCGCGCATGGCGGCGGCGACCTTGGCCTCGCGCGCCAGCCGGTGCGCCTTGAGCCGCGCGATCGCCTGCGGCGCGCTGCCCAGCACGTAGCCGTGCGCGGGCAGGATGAAGCCCGCCGCATGCGCCGCGCAGGCATCGAGCAGCTTGTCGAGCGAGCCGAGGTAGGCGTCCATGTCGCCGTCGGGCGGCGCGACCACGGTGGTGCTGCCGTTGAGCACATGGTCGCCGCTGAACAGCAGGCCGTCTTCCTCGAGCAGCAGGCAGAGGTGGTTGGCGGCATGGCCCGGCGTGTGCAGCACGCGCAGGCTGTGGCTCAGGCTGCCGTCGGCGTTGCGCAGTACCAGGCACTCGCCGTCGGCGAGCTCGCGCTCGGGCACGAAGCGGCTGTCGGCGCGCGCGTGCGGCCCGCTGGCCAGCCCCAGGATGGGTGGCCGGGCGCGCCCGCCCTGTTCGCACAGGGCCTGCAGCCGCGCGGCGCCGGGGGAGTGGTCCGGGTGCGAATGGGTGCAGACGATGGCGCGGATGTCGCCGCCGGCGGCGCGCCAGAGGCGTTCGAGATGGCCGGGATCGTCAGGGCCGGGGTCGATCGCGACATGGCCGGTCGCGGGGTCGCCGACCAGGTAGCTGTTGGTGCCGGGGCCGGTCATGAAGCCGGGGTTGGGCGCGGTCAGGCGCTGCACGTTGCGCAGCAGCGCGACCGCGTGCTCGCTCTGCCAGTCCAACTGGTGGACGAACTGGCCGTCGGGGCAGGTCAGCTCGAGCTCGCCGAAGGCCGGATCGTGCTCCATGTAGTAGGCCTCGCGTCCCGCCAGCCAGCCGCCGCGCGGGCAGCTGGTCCACAGCGGCGCCTCGGTCGCGGCGCAGGCGGCCAGCACCTCGTCCACGCTCTCGTGGCGCTGCAGCCATTCGAGTGTGCGCACGGTCGGAAAGATCAGGTGCAGCCCGCCGGCCGCGTGGCGCGCGAGCGCGTCGGCCGGGCGCAGCCAGACCGGCTCGAACTGCTCGGCCTCGTCGGCCACCGGCTGCTGGCCCTCGGGCATGCGCGCGACCAGGAAGGGCACGTCGAAGCGCTTGGGGAAGTTGCGGTCGGTGATCCAGTGCGCGAGCCAGTAGACCCGGTCGGCCGCCAGCGTCAGTCCGCGCGCGGCGCACTGGGCGGCGAAGGGGGCCTGGCGATCGAGCGCGGCGATGTCGTCCGGCGTCGCCCAGCGGCCGTCGGCATGGCGCGCCAGCAGGAGGCCGAGCTCCTCGAAGCTCTCGCGGATGGCGGCGATCGCCTGCGTCAGCTGGCGCTCGTCCTGGCCGGGGCGGCGCGCGGCCAGCGCGTGCGACTGCGCGTCGGCAGCGTCCACTCCGCCGCCCGGGAACACGTAGGCCCCGGGGGCGAAGCTGGCGGTCGCGGAGCGCCGCGTCATCAGCACCTCGAGGCCCGGCGCGCCGTCGCGCAGCAGCAGCATGGTGGCGGCGGGTCGGGGCGTCACGGGGACATGCGGTGGATGCAGGATCTGGCTCGGGCGTGGCATGGCGGTGGCGGGGCTGGGGAGGTCCTGGATGGCGGGCCTGGCGCAGTGGCTGCTCCAGGGAATGGGGCATATGGTAAGACTCTGTAACAGGCTGCCGCCGGCGCCAGCACGACTCTAAACTAGGCACCAGACAGATTGTTTGATCGGGAGAATGGCTATGTGGCGTCGTCTGATGGGTGGTGTGGTGGCAGGTTCGGTGTTGCTGGCCGGTTGCGCCAACATGACCGAGGAGCAAAAGAGCGGCACCGGCAAGGGCGCGGCAATCGGCGCGGCGACCGGCGCGGTGCTCGGCGCCATCACCGGCAGCGGCACCAAGGGCGCGGTGCGCGGGGCCGCGGTCGGCGCGGCGGCCGGCGCGCTGGGCGGCTATGTCTGGTCCCAGCGCATGGAGGAGCAGAAGCGCCAGATGGAAGCCAGCACGCGCGGCACCGGCGTCGAGGTCAGCCAGACCGCCGACAACCAGCTCAAGCTCAACATCCCGAGCGACGTGTCCTTCGACAGCGGCCGTGCCGACATCAAGCCCAATTTCCGTCCGGTGCTCGACAGCTTCGCCCAGGGCCTGCAGCGCAATCCGCAGGCGCAGGTGCGCATCATCGGCCACACCGACAGCAGCGGCAGCGACGCCGTCAACAACCCGCTGTCGATCAACCGCGCCGCCAGCGTGCGCGACTACCTGACGGCGCGCGGCGTCGCGCCCGCGGCGATCGCGATCGACGGCCACGGCTCGCGCGAGCCCGTCGCCAGCAACGACACGGCCGAGGGCCGGGCGCGCAACCGCCGGGTCGAGATCTTCATGGGCGAGGGCGCGCCGACGCGCTGATCCGTCCGCCGCCCGCACGGCGCTGGCCCGATAATGCGGGCATGCGGATTCCATTCACCAAGATGCAGGGCGCGGGCAACGACTTCGTCGTGCTCGACGAGACCCGCGGCCGCTTCGGCCTGAGCGCGGCCCAGTACCGTTTCCTCGCCGACCGCCACTTCGGCGTCGGCGCCGACCAGATCCTGACCGTGCGCCCGGCGCCCACGTCGGCGGTCGACTTCGAGTACGTGATCCACAACGCCGACGGCGGCGAGGTGGAGAACTGCGGCAACGGCGCGCGCTGCTTCGTGCGCTACGTGCACGAGCGCGGCCTCACGAGCAAGGACGTCGTGCGCGTCAAGGTCCATGGCGGCGCGATCGAATTGCGGCTCAACCCCGACGGCCGCGTGACGGTCGACATGGGCGCGCCGGTGTTCGATCTGCCCCAGGTGCCTTTCGATCCGGCCGGGCTACAGCCGCTGCCCCAGGGCAACTGGCAGACCTGGCCGCTGGCGCTGGACCTGGCCTCAGGTGCCGTCATCGCCCCGGTCGCGGTGGTCTCGATGGGCAACCCGCACGCGGTGCTGCTGGTCGACGACGTCGACACCGCGCCGGTAGCCGAGTGGGGGCCGCTGATCGAGCGCCACCCGGCCTTCCCGCGCCGCGTCAACGCGGGCTTCCTGCAGGTCGTCGACCGCAGCCATGTCAGGCTGCGCGTCTACGAGCGCGGCGCCGGCGAGACCCTGGCCTGCGGCACCGGCGCCTGCGCGGCGGTGGTCGCCGGCATCCGGCTCGGCCTGCTCGACGAGCGCGTCGACGTGCAGGCGTGCGGCGGCCGGCTCACCATCGCCTGGGCGGCGTCGCAGGGACTGGACGCGCCGGTGCTCATGACCGGCCCGGCCGTCACCGTCTTCCAGGGCGAGATCGAGGTGCCCGAACTGGCCTGACGCCTGCCGCCCCCGCCATGGACAGCAGCCCGGCCCCCGCGACCATCACCGAGGACGACATCGCCTGCTTCCTGGCGAACACGCCGGCTTTCTTCGAGCGCCATGCCGAACTGCTGGCCGGCGTGCGGCTCGGCCATCCGCACGGCCAGCGCGCGATCAGCCTGCAGCAGCGCCAGGCCGAGCTGCTGCGGCGCCGGATCCACGAGCTCGAGCTCAGGGCGGCCGGCCTGATCCGCCACGGCCAGGAAAACGTCGCGATCGCCGACCGGCTGCAGCGCTGGACCGAAGGCCTGCTGCGCGCGCGCGCCGATGCCGCACTGCCCGGGCTGGTCGTCGACGGGCTGAAGACCGAGTTCGGCCTGCCCCTGGTCGAGCTCAGGCTCTGGGGCCTGGCGGCCGAATTCACCGGCCTGGCCGTCACGCAAGGCGTCGGCGAGGCGCAGCGCGCCAGCGCGACTGCGCTGGCGCGCCCCTATTGCGGCCCGAACCGGGGCCAGGAGGTGCTGGCCTGGCTGGAGCAGCCGGCGGCAGCCGGCTCGCTCGCGCTCGTGCCGCTGCGCCATGGCGCCGATGGCACGGCCTTCGGCCTGCTGCTGCTGGCATCGCCCGATCCGCAGCATTTCCAGGCGTCGATGGACACCGATTTCCTGCGCCGCCTCGGCGAGCTCGCGGGCGCGGCGCTGTCGCGCCTGCTGCCACCCGGGCGCTCCTGATCGCCCGCCGGCCCGGCGCTCCTGCCCGACAATAGCGCCCCATGAAAACGATCAGACTCAAGCCGGCCAAGGACAAGTCCCTGCTGCGCCGCCATCCCTGGGTGTTCGACGGCGCCATCGCCAAGGGCGGAGGCGACGCCGGCGAGACCGTGCGCGTCGAGAGCGCGGAAGGGCGCTTCCTGGCCTGGGGCGCCTATTCGCCGCAATCCCGGATCAGGGTGCGGGTCTGGAGCTTCGACGAGGGCCAGCGCATCGACGCCGCCTTCCTGCGCGAGCGCCTGCGCCGTGCCATCGCCTTGCGCGCGCCGCTGCGCATCGACAGCGACGGGGTGCGCCTGGTGCACGGCGAGTCCGACGGCCTGCCCGGGCTGGTGGTCGACCGCTACGGCGACACCCTGGTCGCGCAGTTCACCAGCTGCGGCACCGAGCGCTGGAAGGCCCAGCTGGCCGACGCGCTGCTCGAGCTGACCGGCCTGAGCCGGATCTACGAACGCTCCGACGCCAGCGCGCGCGCGCTCGAGGGCCTGCCCGAGCTCACGGGCTGGCTGCGCGGCGGCGGCGAGACGGCGCTCGTGATCGAGGAAAACGGCTGGAAGCTGGGCCTGGACGTCGCGCTCGGTCACAAGACCGGCTACTACCTCGACCAGCGCGACAGTCGCCGCGACATGGCCGACTACGCGCGCCGCTTCGGTTTCCGCGAAGTGCTCAACTGCTTCAGCTACACCGGCGGCTTCAGCGTCGCGGCGCTGGCCGGCGGCGCGCAGCACGTGACCTCGATCGACTCGTCGGGGCCGGCGCTGGAGCGCGCCCGCGGCAACATCGAGCTCAACGGCTTCGATCGCGCGCGCGCAAGCTTCATCGACGCCGACGTCAACGCCAGCCTGCGCCAGTTCATCGAGCAGGGCCGGCGCTTCGACGCCATCGTGCTCGACCCGCCGAAGCTCGCGCCCACGGTCGCGCACGCCGAGCGCGCCGCGCGCGCCTACAAGGACATCAACCGGCTGGCCTTCAAGCTGCTGAACCCGGGCGGCGTGCTGTTCACCTATTCCTGCTCGGGCGGCATAGGGGTGGAGCTGTTCCAGAAGATCGTCGCCAGCGCCGCGCTCGACGCCGGCGTCGACGCCGCCATCCTGCAGCGCCAGGGCGGGGCCGCCGACCACCCGACCGCGCTCGCCTTCCCCGAGGGCGAGTACCTCAAGGGCCTGGTCGTCATGGCGCGGCCCTGAGCCCCGGCGCGCGGCTGCACTACACTGGCCGGCCCGCCCATTGAAGCATGGGCCGGCCGGCCCCATCTGATGGGACCTGCATGCCCCGACTACCCGCGAGACCCCCCATGGCCCTGATCCCCGCCACCATCCTGACCGGCTTCCTCGGCGCCGGCAAAACCACGCTGCTCAAGCGACTGCTGACCGAGGCGCACGGGCAGAAGATCGCCGTGACCGAGAACGAGTTCGGCGAGGAGAACATCGACAACGAGATCCTGGTGGCCGACACCAACGAGCAGATCATCCAGATGAGCAACGGCTGCGTCTGCTGCTCGATCCGCGAGGACCTGCGCAGCACGCTGCAGCTGCTCGCGGCCAAGAAGCGCAAGGGCCTGCTCGACTTCGAGCGCGTCGTGATCGAGACCACCGGCCTGGCCGATCCGGGCCCGGTGGCGCAGACCTTCTTCATGGACGACGAGGTCGCCGAGAGCTTCCTGCTCGACTCCATCATCACGCTGGTCGACGCCAAGCACGCCCAGCAGCAGCTCGACGATCGCCAGGAGGCGCGGCGCCAGGTCGGCTTCGCCGACCAGATCTTCATCAGCAAGGCCGACCTGGTGTCCGAGACCGAGCTGGCCGATCTGACGCACCGCATCAAGCACATGAACCCGCGCGCGCCGATCGAGACCGCGCACTTCGGCGAGGTGGCGCTGGGCAAGGTGCTGGACCTGCGCGGCTTCAACCTCAATGCCAAGCTCGACATCGATCCCGACTTCCTGCAGGCCGATGCGCACGAGCACGATCACGGCCACTGCGACCACGCGCACGGCCACTGCGACCACGAGCACGGACATGACCACGCGCACCAGCACGACCATGGGCATGACCATGAGCATTGCGACCATCCCTCGCATGCGCGCCACCATCACCACGACGACGACGTCAAGAGCTTCGTCTACCGCGAGTCGCGCGCCTTCGACCCGGCCCGGCTGGAGGACTTCCTCGGCGCGATCGTGCAGGTCTACGGGCCCAAGCTGCTGCGCTACAAGGGCGTGCTGCACATGCAGGGCACCGAGCGCAAGGTGATCTTCCAGGGCGTGCACCAGCTCATGGGCAGCGACCTGGGCCCCGAATGGCGCCCCGACGAGGCCCGCCAGAGCAAGATGGTGTTCATCGGCATCGACCTGCCGCGCGACATCCTGGTCCAGGGCTTGACGCAGTGTCTGGTTTGAGTCATTGCGTACCGGTACAATCCGCGCCGCCTTGGCGCGCCTGTGGCGCACAATGAGGTTATAAAGAGACCCGGAGAGTGACAAGACGGGCGGCAGCGGGTGCCAGGCCCTGCCGAGCACCGCAACCGCCCGCACGGGCACGAGGAGAGACCTGTCTGTATGCCCCCGGATCGTCGCGCCATGCCCAGGCCTGGCGCGACGTCCATGGCCGACCGGACGAAGCTCTCCATCCCGAACAACAAACCATACCCATTACTGCAGTGAAGACCGCGATCAGAGACCCCAAGCTGGCCAACAACTGGAAGACCAAGCCGCTCGAGGAGCTGACGGACGCCGACGTGCTGTCCATGCCCGACAGCGAATACATGAACGACGTGCAGCTCGCGTTTTTCCGGCGCAAGCTCGAGCAGCTCAAGGCCGGCATCCTGGCCAACGCCGGCGAGACCACCGAGCACCTGCGCGAGGACACCTCGGTCGTGCCCGATCCGGCCGACCGCGCCACCATCGAGGAAGAGCATGCGCTCGAGCTGCGCACGCGCGACCGCGAGCGCAAGCTGCTCAAGAAGATCGAGCAGTCGATCGCCACCATCGACTCCGGCGAGTACGGCTACTGCGCCGAGACCGGCGAGCCGATCGGCGTGGGTCGTCTGCTGGCGCGCCCGACGGCCAGCCTGTCGATCGAGGCCCAGCAGCGCCGCGAACTCAAGCAGAAGCTGTTCGGGGACTGAGCCTTTTTCCCGGCCCGCCTGCCCAGCGCATGACCCGGATCCATCGGCCATGAAAAAGGACGAATCCCGGGGCGGCGGGCTGCTGGCCAAGATGGTCCGCTTCGTGCGGCACCCGACCGTCGACTGGTCCGAGCTCGATGCGCCGCGGCCGGGCGAAGCCGCGCAGCCGGGCCGCGAGGCGCTCAAGGCCGTGCTCGAAAGCAAGCGCCGCAACGATCAGGTGCGCGCGCGCGAATTCGACATGCTGCGCGAACTGATACGCCAGCGCCAGGCGGCGCAGGCGATGGCCGAGGGCAACGGGCGCGAGAGCGGGCTGCTGCTGCCCGACGCGCCGGCCACCGGCAACGGCGCGGGCTCGACGGTCGAGAAGATCGCGCGCATCGAGGCCCAGATGTCGCGCCACTGGCTCGGCCGTGGCGAGGCTGCGGACCAGCCCCAGCTGCACATTGCCGCCGAGGCCGTTCCCAGCCGTCACGACGGCGGCATCACGGTGCCCGGCCACCTGCAGTCGACGCTGCCCATGGCCTTCCCCGAGGACGCGCCGCCGGTCGCGGCCAGCGTGGCGCTCGAGCTGTTCGCGGAGGACTTTGCCGCCCTGGGGCAGGCGCCGGCCCAGCCGCAGGCGCTGCAGACTTTTCCGGCGCTCGAGGAGGCGGCGGTGCGTTTCGCCAGTGGCGACGATCAGGCGGCGGAGGCCGGCCTGCGCGCCGCGCTCGCGCAGGAAGCGCCCGGCAGCGCCAGGGCGCGCCTGGCCTGGGAGGCCATGTTGGACTACTTCGTCTGCACCGGCCAGCCGGCTGCCTTCGGGCAGCTGGCGGACGAGTTCGCGGCCCGTCATGGCCGGCCAGCGCCCGGCTGGCCGGCAGCGCCGGGCGAGGCCGCGCCGCCGCCGGCCTGGATCTGCCCGCCCGTGCTGGACGCCGCGGCGGTGCGTTCGCTCGGGGCCGTGCTCGCGGCGGCCGGCCAGCAGAAGTGGCTGGACTGGGGCGCGCTGGTGTCGGCCGACCTGGCCGCGGCGCAGGCACTGCTCGAGCTGCTCGAGCGCTGGCTGGAGCAGCCGGTCGAGTTCCATTTCGTCGGCGCGGACGTGCTGCGCCAGCGCCTCAAGGCCAGCACCCCCTCGGGCCGGCGCGAGAACGACCCGCTCTGGTGGCGCCTGCGGCTGGCGCTGCTGCGCCTGATGCAGCGCATCGAGGAGTTCGACCTCGCCGCGCTGGACTTCTGCGTCACCTACGGGGTGCTGCCGCCCGACTGGCAGGAGCCGCGCAGCCGCTATTGCCAGGACGGGGAAGCCCGGCGCCAGGGTGAGCCCGGCGCCGCGCCGGGTGGCCTGGCGGTCGAGCCCGAGGCGCCCGCGGTGGTCGAGCCGATCCGGCCGCTGGCGACCCAGCTCGGCGGGCTGGACGTGCTCGAATGGCCCGCCATGTCATCGGACACCCGGCCCCTGCCAGCCCCGTTGCGGCCGGCGCCGGCGGGGATGGCGGCTGACGCTCAGCTGGGCGGCGCGCTCGGCGGCGACATCGAGCCGGCGTTGCGGCAGCTGCAGGCCGCGCTGGAGCGGCATGGCGCAGCGGCGCCCTTCACGATCGACTGCCGGGCGCTGACGCGGGTCGACCTGGCGGCGGCCGGCAGCCTGCTGCAGTGGCTGCTGGGCGCGCTGGCCCAGGGTGCCAGGCCCGAGCTGGCCGGCGTCAACCGGCTGGTGGCAGCCTTCTTCCACGTCGTCGGGCTTGACGAGGTGGCCGCCGTGCGCCTGCGAGAATACTGAACATGGAACACAACGATCCTTCGATCTTCTACGGCACGACCATCGTCTGCGTGCGGCGCCAGACGCCCGAGGGGGTGCAGGTCGCCATTGGCGGCGACGGCCAGGTCACCCTGGGCCACATCGTGGTCAAGGGCACGGCGCGCAAGGTGCGCAAGCTCTACCGCGACCAGGTGCTGGCCGGCTTCGCGGGCGCGACCGCCGACGCCTTCACCCTGTTCGAGCGCTTCGAGGCCAAGCTCGAGAAGCACCAGGGCCACCTGGTGCGGGCCGCCATCGAGCTGACCAAGGACTGGCGCACCGACCGCGTGCTGCGCCGGCTCGAGGCCATGCTGGCGGTGGCCGACAAGACTGCCAGCCTGATCATCACCGGCAACGGCGACGTGCTCGAGCCCGAGCACGGCATCGTCGCGATCGGCTCGGGCGGCGCCTACGCCCAGTCGGCCGCCAAGGCACTGATCGACCACACCGGGCTGAGTGCCGAGCAGATCGTGCGCGAGTCGCTCAAGGTCGCCGGCGAGCTCTGCATCTACACCAACATGAACCACACGGTCGAGGTCCTGTAATGTCGTCCGCCATGACTCCCCAGGAGATCGTCTCCGAGCTCGACGCCCACATCATCGGCCAGCAGGCGGCCAAGCGCGCGGTCGCGATCGCGTTGCGCAACCGCTGGCGCCGCCAGCAGGTCGACGCGAAGCTGCGGCCCGAGATCACGCCCAAGAACATCCTGATGATCGGCCCGACCGGGGTCGGCAAGACCGAGATCGCGCGCCGCCTGGCCAGGCTGGCCAACGCGCCCTTCATCAAGGTCGAGGCGACCAAGTTCACCGAGGTCGGCTACGTCGGCAAGGACGTCGACGCCATCATCCGCGACCTGGCCGACATCGCGGTCAAGCAGACGCGCGAGGCCGAGATCGCCAGGATGCGCATGCGCGCCGAGGACGCGGCCGAGGAGCGCATCCTTGACGTGCTGGTGCCGCCGCCGCGCTCCGAGGGCTTTGGCACGGAAGAAAAGCCGGCCGACAGCACGGCGCGCCAGGTGTTCCGCAAGAAGCTGCGTCAGGGCGAGCTCGACGACAAGGAGATCGAGCTCGAGCTCGCGGCCGCCGCGCCCCAGCTCGAGGTCATGACCCCGGCCGGCATGGAGGAGATGGCCGAGCAGCTGCGTGGCATGTTCAGCCAGTTCGGCGCCGGCAAGAAGAAGGCGCGCAAGCTCAAGATCGCCGAGGCGCGCCGGCTGCTGGTCGACGAGGAAGCCGCCAAGCTGGTCAACGAGGACGAGATCAAGCAGCAGGCGCTGCACAACGCCGAGCAGAACGGCATCGTCTTCATCGACGAGATCGACAAGGTCACCAGCCGCAGCGACGGCGCCAGCGCCGGCGAGGTCTCGCGCCAGGGCGTGCAGCGCGACCTGCTGCCGCTGGTCGAGGGCACGACGGTCTCGACCAAGTACGGCCCGATCAGGACCGACCACATCCTGTTCATCGCGAGCGGCGCCTTCCACCTGAGCAAGCCGAGCGACCTGATCCCCGAGCTGCAGGGCCGGCTGCCGATCCGGGTCGAGCTCGCTTCGCTCTCGGTGGCCGACTTCGAGGCGATCCTGAGCCAGACCCACGCCAGCCTGGTGCGCCAGTACCAGGCGCTGCTGGCGACCGAGGGCGTGCAGCTCGAGTTCACGCCGGACGGCATCACGCGCCTGGCGCAGATCGCCTACGAGGTCAACGAGCGCACCGAGAACATCGGCGCGCGCCGCCTGGCGACCGTGATGGAGCACCTGCTCGACGAGGTCAGCTTCGACGCCGCCAGGCTCTCGGGCCAGACCGTCACGGTCGACGCGCCCTATGTCGACGCGCGCCTGGGCGCCTTGAGCCAGAACGAGGACCTGTCGCGCTACATCCTCTGACGCCGCGCCCGGGCTGACGGGATGGCGGGCGCTGGTTATGATGGCCCATCGACTTCGGGGGATGTCATGACCGCCAACGCTGCGCGCTGCAGGCAATTGTGGCTGGCCAGTCTGCTGGCGCTGGCCGGTGCGGCGCACGCCGACGAGCTCTACCGTTGCCAGGCCTACGGCGGCGGCAAGTTCTGGTCGCGCGAGCCCTGCCAGCAGCATGGCGCCCTGGTCGACCGCATCGTGAGCGTGCCCTCGGGGCTGAGCCTGGACCGCCAGATCCGGGTCGCCGAGCAGGGCGCGCGCGAGACCGAGGGGCGCGCGCGCCAGGCGGTGGCTGGCACCCGCTCCGAGCAGGACGCGGTGCGGCGCGAGCAGCGCGCCGCCGAGCGCCAGCGGGCCCGCTGCGCCAGGCTCGACGCCGATCTTGCGCGCCAGGACAGCCGCAGCCGCCAGAAGCACACCGCGCGGCTGCAGGAGCGCATCCGCGAGCGCCAGCAGATGCTGCGCGAGGACCGCGAGCGCGCCGGCTGCTGAGCCGATTCCCCCAGCAGGGGCGCAGCGGCAGTCGGTATCCGGCCAGGCCAGCCTCCACCCGGCGCTGGCGGCTGTCCGCGCGCCGATGTGAGGGCCGACTTTCAGTCTGCTCCCTAAGTCCTTGTGTCGGCAGGCTTTTCCAGCTTCCGCGCAACCTTTTGAAACAATTCTAAGTGATTGATTTAAATAAAAAAAATGCCCGGATCGTCGGAAGTTGGGGGTTTTGATGCTACAGTGGGAGGAAGTGCAATAGAGTGGTGCAAAGTGTTTTTTGAGGTTGGTCAGTCGTGTTCCAGGGAGCGTCCTCACTCAGGCTCGATGCGAAGGGGCGGTTGTCCGTGCCGACCCGGCATCGTGACGTGCTGAACGCGACCGCGGCCGGACAACTCACGATCACCAAGCATCCGCACGGCTGTCTCATGCTCTTCCCGCGCAACGAATGGGAGGCCTTCCGCGCCCGCATTGCCGCATTGCCGATGTCGGCGCAGTGGTGGAAGCGCATCTTCCTGGGCAACGCGATGGACTGCGAGCTGGATGGTTCCGGGCGCGTGCTGGTCGCGCCCGAGCTGCGCGCCGCCGCCGGAATCACCAAGGAGGCGGTGCTGCTGGGCATGGGCAACTATTTCGAGCTCTGGGACGCCGTAACCTACGCGGCCCAGGAGGCCGAGGCGATGAAGGGCGAGATGCCCGACGTCTTCAAGGATTTCACTTTCTGAAGGCACGGCAGTGCAAGCTTCGTTTTCTCATTGCACCGTCCTGCTGGACGAGGCGGTCGACGCCTTGGCGTTGCGGCCGGACGGTCATTACATCGACGCCACCTTCGGGCGTGGGGGGCACTCGCGCCTGATCCTGGCCGGCCTCGGCACGGCCGGCCGGCTGACCGCGTTCGACAAGGATCCGCAGGCCGTGGCGCAGGCCGAGGTGCTGGCGGCCGCCGACGCACGCTTCGCCATCCGCCACGAGGGCTTCAAGTCCATCGCCGAACTGCCGCCGGCCAGCGCCGACGGCATCCTGATGGACCTCGGGGTGAGCTCGCCGCAGATCGATGATCCCGCGCGCGGCTTTTCCTTCCGCAACGACGGCCCGCTGGACATGCGCATGGACCCCACGCGCGGCGAGAGCGTGGCCGACTGGCTGGCCGAGGCCAGCATTTCCCAGATTGCAGAGGTGATTCGTGACTACGGCGAAGAGCGGTTTGCTCAACAGATTGCAAAGGCGATTGATCGTCGCCGACAGGAACGGGGCCCTATTCGAACCACCGCCGAGCTGGCCGAAGTCGTGGCTGGCGCGGTCAAAACCCGCGAGCCGGGCAAGGACCCTGCAACGCGCACATTTCAGGCTCTTCGGATTTTCATCAACGCCGAGCTTGA
>JBEEPT010000187.1:0-7196 GCA_041190985.1 Pseudomonadota bacterium | reverse complement strand
CCGCCCAGGTCGCGCACGGCCTTGGCGCTGCTCTCCAGCATCGACAGGGAAGCCGGCAGCGGCATGCGGTCGTTGTAGCTCTCGCCGTCGCCGATCACGTTCCATGCGAGCGTGCCGATCTGGCCGAACAGCGGAACCGCCTGCAGGGCCCCCTTGAGCTGCGACCCGAAGAACACCTCGAGGAACTCGTCGGTCACCCCGTCGCGGTCGTCGTCGCTCCACGTGCCTGCGAACGTCTTCGCGATCGCGCCGGCCGCGACCAGCGGCAGCGCCATGCCGAAGACGTAGAGGCCGAACAGCTGCGGGGCTCCTCGTCGCCACCCCAGCTCGCGGACGATGCGCTGCGCTTCGTACGTGTTGAGGTTGGCGAAGTTGTTGAACCACCCCATGAACTGCGTCAGCGCCTTCCAGAACGGCGTGCCAACCTCGAAGGCAGACACGTCCTCTGGGTCGGCGCTGCCCTGGGTCAGGCGCACGGCGGCATCGGCCCGGGCGGTGGCTTCCCGGTGCGCCTGCTCGGCATCGACGTTCGGGCCCAGGTCCTCCAGCGCCTGGTTGCGGGCGGCGTGCCACGTCACCATGTCGACGAAGGTCTGCGTCCAGCGCTGCAGCACGTAGCCGTGCTTCTGCGAGAACTGCTGCACCTGGCCGAGCACCGACGGTGCCTTGACGATCGTGTCGATGCCCTCCAGGCTGTCGAAGATCGTCTTCGTGCTGCGGTCGCGCATGAACGGCGACTCGGCGGCCATCGTCGCGGCCATCTCGCGACCGGCGAAGATCGCTCGGAAGGCCGCGTTGATCACCAGTCCCGGTCGCGCCTTCACCATGGCCGAGAACAGCCCCGAGACGTTCTGCGCGGCGTTGACCACGTTGCCCACCATCGCGCGCAGGCCAGAGTTCACGCGCATCGCCCGCCAGAAGCGATCGGCCCGCTTGTTCTTCCCTGGCTCGACGACGGTCCCTCGCGCCGACCGGTGCAGCCAAGGCAGCAGCAGCTTCTCGTGCGCGGTCGGGTTCCACTTGGCCAGCACTGGCTGCAGCTCCGGGTGGTTCAGGATGCGCAGCACGTCCCGCACCGCCGGCTGCACGTGCGCGAACCGCAGCACGTCGTCGAGGTGCTTTCCGAGGACGCGCAGGTCGAGCGCCAGGCGGCGCGTGGCCACCTCCGCGCGCGCCTTCGTGAAGCCACGTGGCACGCTGGGCACGGTGTTGCGGAAGTCGCCCTCCAGCTCTGCCATCTGGTCTTGCAGGCGCGCCGCCTGCACCACGAACTTGTCGGCGATCGCCGGCACGTAGCCGCCGCGGAACTCGCGGCCGAACCACACGACGGGCCGGGCTTCCACCTCAGTGAAGTAGTGGCCGAACAGTTCGTGGTGCGTGCGCTGCAGCAACGGCTTCTGACGCTCCATCAGGTCCCACACGGCCTGCACCAGCTCGGCGTCGCGTTCGGTGATCCACTTCCGCTTGATGAGCGAATCGACGGCCCGATCCCATCGCCGCGTGTCGACGCGGCCATCGTCGAGCAGCGTGCCCCAGCCCGAGCCGAGCAGCAGGCGCAGCAGGTTGCCGTCGTTGCCGGTGTGCAGAAGCGCGTGCAGCAGCTCCGCCTTGTTGGCGAACGTGTAGTCGATTTCCGGGGCCTCGATCTTGACCTCGGGCATGTGGCCGGCCTCGCGGTGCTTCTGCAGCAGTGCGTCGAGGGCGGAGACCTCGTCGTTGCGCGCAGTCTTGTAGGCGGTCAGGGCGTCCTTCACCCGGCGGAAGATGGCCTTGGTCCACTGCGGCCCGATTGCGGCGGCCCAGTGCTCCACGCGCGACGTGGTCGCCACGGCGCTTTGCCCGTCGCGCACCCACTCGTCGCGCGACGTCACTGCCTGGTTCTGGCCTGCAGGCTTCTCGGGAAGGCCCAGCTCCCGCAGCCGGTCGGCGAGCTGCATCGCGACCGTGCCGGTCTCGAGCTTCTGCCCTTCGACCTCCACCTGCATCTCGCGCCGCGCCTGGTGCCACAGCGCCTCGACGGCGTCGCGCATCGTGCGGAACTCGTCGACCGTCAGGTCCAGGTGGTCCTTCGCGTTCGTGGTCGCGCGGCCGATGATCGGCAGCAACTCGGCCATCAGAGCCGGGTTGTATGCCGCGATCCGCTCGACGTACGCGGCCGGCGACTTGTCGGCCGAGCCGAACCCGAAGTGCGCCAGAATCGAGCGGGCGGCGTCGATCAGGTCGACGTTGCGGGTCTTGGCCAGTGTCGCGTCGGGGCGGAAGAACTCGCGGAAGCGCTGCCTGGCAGCCTGCACCTCGAGCAGAGCGGTGCGGGACTGGCGCGCCAGCTCGAGCTGCACCAGCTGCTGGCGCTTCGCCTGCACGACGGCGGCGGTATCGCCCTTGCGCATCGCCTTCCTGGCTTCGCGTGCGGCCCTCGCCTCGGCAACGGTGTGATTCCTCGGTCGCAGCGCACGCACCTGCGTGCTGGAGACGATGCGTTCGGCGGCCATCCTGGCTGCCCGCATACTGGCGCGAACCGGCTCGGTGGACTGCGCCACGATGCGGTTCTCGACCGCGACGAACCTGGCGCGGGCATCGTTGTGCAGTGCGGCTGCGACGGCGTCCTCGATCCGATCCGGGTCGAGCAGCTCGGCGTGGTCGCGCTGCAGCTGGGCCGTCGTCGCGTTGTCGATGGCGGTCTCGATCGGCGGGGCCGCGGCCAGCTCGCGCACCATCGCCTCACCGGACGGGTAGCCGAACACCGGCGCCAACGTGTCCGGCTGCACGCCGTCCTTCGACGTCAGCGCCAGCTTGCGCAGGTCGAGGTCGGGGAGGATGGCGCGCACCGCTGCCGTCGCCAGCTTGGTCGGTCCCTGCGCAGTGCCGCCGTCGGTGCCATCGACGTCGACGATCACACCGTCTCGCAGGAATCGCATGGCCCGGTAGACCGGCAAGGCCCGGACCTGTGGTGCGACCTCGGCGCGCACAGCCTCGCGCACGGCGGCCACCTTCTTCTGCAGGTCGCGCAGCACCCGCGACCTGGCGCCGGGATACCACCGCATCTGCCGGATGCTGGCTGCAGTCAGGTCGTCGCCGGCGACATTCCTGGCCTCGTTCGCCAGGCGCTGGTACTCGCTCCAGTCGGCGTCGCTCATGTTCGCGGGCTTCTCGGCAAACAGGGGCACCATCGCCTCGGCCTGCTCGGTGCGGGCGATCGCCTCCTCGCTGGCCAGCATGCGGTCGAAGAACCCACGGACTTCTGGCGACAACTCCGGCAGCTCCTGCCCGGTCTCCTTGCGGAAGCCGCGAACCAGCGCCTGGCGCACATAGCCGTAGACGTGCGAGAGCCAGCTCCGGAAGCGCCGGAACACGCCCTGCAGCTCGGCCGACGGGGCGCGTCCGGTGGCCAGATACTCCTCGAACCCGTAGGCGAAGCGCTCGTGCGCCGCGCGCTGCTCGGCGAGCGACATGCCGTTCCACTTCTCGACCGACTCGATGCCGTTCGACGCGAGGAAGGCGCGCACGTCGTCGACGACAACGCTGTCGGCCTTCTCCGATGCCGCCAACCTCACGGACACGTCCAGGAACCAGTGCCCCTGTTCGTGGATGATGGTCGACACGTCGGCGCCGGCGAACAGCCGGATGCCCCGGTCCGGGTGGTAGTCGCCGCGGGCACCAGACGAGCGGAACGCCGCGTCGGTCGCATCCTCGGCCGCTCGGACCACCAGCGGGAACTGGGCCATGAACTCGCCCGGCAGCAAGCCGGCGCCCCGGGCGCGAGTCTCGACGAACGCTCGGAACAGGGCCACGGCGCCGCGGGCCTCGGCCTCCGAGAACTTGCCGGTGCCGCGGATCTGCTCGAGGTGGCGGTCGGCGACGCGCAGCGCATCCTCGCGGAACATCTTCTCGCGCTGGTCGCGTGCCTGCGTGTCCTTCGCCAACTCGTCAGCCTGCTCCCGATCACCCTGGCGGAACCCATCGTCGACGTCGAGGCGAAGGTGCGGCTGCAGCGCAGCCGACAGGCTGGTGCCGGCGATCTTCTCGGCGTAGACGCGCATCGGGATGGCGACGTCGTTGCCGAACGCGGCGGCCGGGGCCACCTGGTCGGCAATCTCGGGCAGCTCGCGCCGGACGTCTTCGTCGGACATGCCGCCCTGCCGCAGGCCTTCGGCGAGCTTCTGCCCATCGACGTACACGGTATCGGCGCCGGCTCGCTGCCCCAGCTCGCCAACGAACCCACCGAACACGTCCGGCGCCTGCTGTCGGACGGCCGAAGCGGTTGCGGCGCGGTCCAGGTCGCGGAAGAACTCGGCCTCTGCCTTGGCGCGACGGGTGCGCTGCAGGTCGATGCCGAGGTTCAGGGCGGGACCGGGCAGCGCCAGCACCGCCATGCCCTTCGCGACCTCAGACATGGTCGCCGCCACCTCGGACGACAGTGGGGTGCCAGGATCAGCGCCTGGCGCGGCGGCGGCCGCGGCCTCCTCGATGTAGTGGCCGGCAATGGTCTGGGCCGTTTCGGTGACCAGCTCGCCGCCGTAGGACAGTGCGTAGTCCTTGACGAACTCGCCCAGCGCCTGGCGGGCGGTCGCTCGGGTCAATCCGCCACCGATCTTCGCACCAGCCTTCAGGAAGGGGGCGGCCTGGATCAGCGACGCCAGTGCGTCCAGCCCGCCCTCGACGGCGCCGGCGCCGAACGCAGCACGGCGGGCGACGTCGTCGGGAATGCCGCGGTCGACCATGTCGAGGTAGGCATTCCCGCTGCCGATCAAGCCCGACAGCCCGAACGCGGTCACGCCGCCGGCGACAGCGCCGGCGACGGGCGTGGCGGCGGCCGAGGCGACGCCGGCAACCGCCAGCGTGGCCGGCATGGTCTGGCTCTGCTGGCCGGCGATGCGCGTGGCCGACGCGAGGAATCCCGAATCGGTGGACGACGCGAGGCCCAGCGACTCGATGGCCACCAGCCGCGCGGCGTCGGCGGCGGTGGCCGACCCCATCATCTTGCGAATGCCGATCCAGCCGCGTTCGTTGGACGATTGGCCAGCTTCGAAGGCCTGCGCCAGGCGGCCGAACGTCGACTCGGTCGTTGCCAGGTTGTCGACGTCGCGGGAAGCGATCTTCGCAAAGTCGAAGTTCGCCATGGCCTCAGCCAGCACCGGCGACGTGCTGGCAAGGTCGCGGTCGCGCACGGCACGTTCCTGCACCAGGCGGCGCGCGACGTCGATGTTGTCGGCGACAGTGCGAGGGTCTTTTCCGAGCTTCCGCGCGATGTCGTGCGCTTCCGCCGCTGCTGCGGGATCGTGCTCGAGGGCGAGCCGGAATGCCCCCATGAACCGCGCCTCGCGCCGCCGGCTCATCGCCGGATCGTCGAGGTCGGCCATCATCCGATCGGCGTACGGGTTGGCAGGCGAACGAGGGTTCGGCTCCTGCTGATCCAGCGACGCCAGCATGCTGTCGAGGTAGGGATTGCCCGCGTTCTGGGTGGGCTGGTGCTCCTCCACCGGCTGCGGTCGAACGGCAGGCGCCTGCGGCTGCTGTGTCCGCGGTGGAGGCGGCGGATCCTGGGGTGCCCCAGGGACGCGAATCGGCATGCTCTAGCGCCCTTCCTTGGCGGTGGAATCGACGAACCGCAGCAGCAGGTCCACCTGCGCGGGTGTCAACCCGTAGACGCGGAGGAAGTCCGACAGCTGGTTTGCATTGCCGCGGATCTGCTGCAGCGAGGCAAGGACCTGCCGGGGCTGGCTGCCGTGCTGCCGCATCAGCGAGGCATGCGCGCGGGCGATCGCTGGATCGAACATGGCGGAGAACCCCAGGTCGCGCTCGGTCAGGTCGTCGCCGGTTACGCGGGACACGCGCCCGCGGACGTTCTGCTGCTCCCACTCCTCGACGACCTGCGCGAACGTCTCCGGCTTGAGCGGCACCCGCTGATCGGGCGGCAGCGTCCGGTTGCGCTTCGCCGCCTCTGCGTTGAACATCTGGATGGCCTCCAGGATCTGCGTTCGCTCGGCTTCGGCGATGTTGCGCGCGTACACCGTGCGACCAGTGCTGGCCACGATCCAGCCGGCGTTCTGCTGGTCGCGAGACGCCGACAGAAAGGGGACCGGGCCCGAGCTGGTCTGCAGCAGGTCGCCAGCCACCTCCTTGGCAGCCCGGTGCAGGATCTCGCCCTTGGACTCCTTCGTGTTGCCCACGCCGAGCTCGTTGGCGCGACGCAGCACGGCCTCGCGGAAGCGATCGACGTTCGCCTGCTGCTCCTCGTTCGGCTTCGTGCCATCGGTCGGCATCAATCCGACCTCGCGGGCGCGGTTCTCGACGACGGTCCCGACCTGGATCTCGAACAAGTCCTCGGGCCTGGCGACTTTGTTGGCCTGCTTCCAGGTGGCCACCAGCCGGCTCATGTCCTCGCCCGACAGGTGCCGCAGGTAGACGGACTGAAGCGCCTCCTGCGACGCGAACTGACGCAGCTGGGCCGGATCCATCTCCAGGGCCGAGCGACCGATCTGGTCGGTGATGAGCCCCCCACCCTTCTGCAGCAGCAGGTCGATCGCTTCATACGCACCGGTGCGGCGCAGCGACTCCTGCGCATCGGGCGACAGCTCGTTGATGGATCTCGCGCGGAGCTGCTGAGCCTCGGTCTTTGCCGATTCGAACGCAGCGACACGCGCCTTGTCCGATGCGGCATCCTCGACCTCAACCCGCTGCCGGATGCGCGCCAGGGTCGCATCCCGCACGGCGGTGCTGATCTTGCCGGCGCCGTGAAGGTCGTCGAGCCGCTGTAGAGCGAACGGGACCAAAGGCCGCGCTCGCGGAAGCGGCAGCGGCGACTGGCCACGGCTAACACGCTGCTGGTTCTCCCACGTCGTGGCGGTCAGTTCGACACCATCAACCGTCACCGTGGCCGCCGAGTTCAGCACGACAATCTCGCGCTCGAGCTTGGCCGCGGAATCCTGCAGAGAGCCATCCTGCACCTGTGCACGAAGCCTGGCGCGGACGCCGACGTCGATGCGGTCGCCGTGCCGCTCGAGGACCTTCGATGCCTCAGCGAAGCGCTCCTGGCTGATGAGACTTTTGGCGACCTGGCCGAAAGCCCTCGTGTCAGCTGCTCGCTGCTGGTTCTCGATCTTCTCCGGGGACCAACCCAGCACTTGGCCCATCTCGGCGATGGTGCTGAGATAACCGGACCGGGTGCGCTCGGCCTCGTCGGAGAGCCGGCCCGT
>JBEEPT010000186.1:0-20005 GCA_041190985.1 Pseudomonadota bacterium | reverse complement strand
GCGGCGACACCGACTGGCTGCTGGAGGCGCGCTACCACCTGTCCAGGCGCACCTTCGTCTACGCCGCCCAGCTCTCCAACGGCGCGGGCAAGGCCGCCAAGGAGGTCAACACCAGCCTGCTCGGCATACGACACAACTTCTGAGTGCCGGGCCGGGGATGTCCCGGCGTTCAATGAATTGAGATCAATCAGGAGACAAGCATGAAATTTCTTCAATCGATGACCCGCCGCGCCTGGGGCGGAGTGCTGCTGGCGGTACTGGTCAGCCAATCGGCCCTGGCCGCCGACATCCGGGTCGTCACGTCCGGCGCCTTCACCGAGGCCTACAAGAAGCTGGTGCCGATCTACGAGGCGGCCAGCGGCAACAAGGTCATCAGCTCGTTCGGGGCCTCGATCGGCAACGCGCCCGACTCGATCCCGAGCCGCTTCGCGCGCGGCGAGAAGTTCGATCTGGTCATCCTGTCCGAAGGCGGGCTGGAGGCGCTGATGAGCGCGGGCAAGCTGGTGCCGGGGTCGCGCGTGGATGTGGTGCGCTCGCAGATCGGGGTCGCCGTGCGCAAGGGCACGCCCAAGCCCGACATCAGCACGGTCGAGGCCCTCAAGCAGACCTTGCTCAACGCCAAGTCCGTCGCGTACTCGGCCAGCGCCAGCGGCACCTATCTGTCGACCGAATTGTTCCCCAAGCTCGGGGTGCAGGAACAGATGGCCAAGACGGCCAGGAAGATCTACAGCGAGCGCGTCGGGGCCGTGGTGGCCAGGGGTGATGCGGAGCTCGGCTTCCAGCAGGTCAGCGAACTGATCTACTTCAAGGAACTGGACTTCGTGGGCACGCTGCCAGACGCGGTGCAGCAGACGATCTTCTTCTCGGCCGGTCTGGTGGAGGGCGCCCAGGAGCCCGAGGCCGCGCGCCATCTGCTGAAGTTTTTGACCTCACCGGCTGTGGCCGACATCGTGCGCGCCACCGGCGTGGACCCGGTCAGCCAGCCCGCCGAGGCCCGCAGCAAGTGACACGAGAAGAGGCCGCCCCGCCAGGGCCCGCTGATCTGGGCGAGCTGTTCTGGGCTTTCTCCTGGCTGTCGCTGCAGGGCTTTGGCGGCGTGCTGGCCGTGGTGCACCGCGAGCTGGTCGAGAAACGCGGCTGGCTGACGCCGGCCGGTTTCCTGGAGGACTGGGCGGTCGCGCAGGTCATGCCAGGACCGAACGTGTGCAACCTGGCCCTGATGTTCGGCGATCGGCATTTTGGCTGGCGCGGCGCCGTCACGGCCCTGGCCGGGCTGCTGGCGCTGCCCTTGCTGCTGCTGGTGAGCCTGGGAACCCTGGTCGGCCAGCTGCCGGATCAGGCCGTGGTCGCGGGAAGCTTGCGCGGCATGGGTGCCGTGGCCGCCGGGCTGGTGGCGGGCTCGGGCCTGAAGCTGCTGCTCGGTCTGAGGCGGCACGTGCTGGGTTTCCCTCTGGTCCTGCTGCTGGCGAGCGCAGCCTTCGCTGGCGTGGTGTGGCTGCATCTGGCGCTGCACCTGGTCGTGCTGGGCCTGGGCGGGCTGGCCTGCGGCCTGACGGGGTGGTTCTTGTACAGGAAGGCACTTCCATGAGCGGGTCGGACTGGTTCGAGTTGCTGCTGTTCCATCTCTCGCTGTCGCTGCTGGCGGTCGGCGGCGCCATCACGCTGGCGCCTGGCCTGCACCGCTGGCTGGTCAGCGAGCAGGGCTGGCTGACCGAGGTGCAGTTCAACCAGTCCATGGCCCTGGCACAAGCGGCGCCGGGCCCCAACGTGCTGTTCGTGGCCATGACGGGCTGGAGTGTGGGTCTGAACGCCGCGGGGCCGGGTGCCAGCGCATGGGTTGCGACGCCGATGGCGGGTCTGGGCGCGCTGATCTGTCTGCTCGGGGTGATGGCCCCCAGTTCGATCCTGACGCTGCTGGCCACGCGCTGGTGCCAGCGCCACCGCGAACACCTGGGGGTGCAGGCATTTCGCCAGGGCCTGGCGCCCATCGTCGTCGGGCTGCTGCTGGCGACCGCCTGGCTGCTCGGCAGTGCCGGCGGGCAAGCTGCCCGAGATGCCAGGCTATGGGGGCTGACCCTGGCTTGCACCGTGCTGGTCTGGAAGACCCGGTTTCACATGCTGTGGCTGCTGGCTGCGGGTGCGATAGTGGGCGGTCTGGGCTGGATTTGATGGAGTAATCTGGTACTTGTCGGTGGTTTTATCGCCGTTGTGCCAGGATCTGCCATGCCATCTTCCATTCCCTATTCCGCCGCCGCTCCGAGCCGCGAGGAAATCGACGCGCGTCGCGGCCTGCTGCTGCTCGACTTCGGCACCAACTGGTGCGGCCACTGCCATGCTGCGCAGGAGCCGGTGGCTGCGGCGCTGGCGGCTTATCCGGACTTGCAGCATATCCGCGTCGAGGACGGCCCAGGCCGGCCGCTGGGGCGATCGTTCCGCGTCAAGCTCTGGCCGACGCTGATCCTGCTGCGCGACGGCCGGGAGCTCGACCGCCTGGTGCGGCCCACCGAGACGGCGGCGGTGGCACAGTGGCTGGCGCGTCACCTGCCGCTGGCCTGAGCGCCGCCCGGCTCGCGGGCCGGCCCTCAGTCGGCCTTGATGTTGCGCGCCTCGATCAGTTTCTTCCAGCGCGCGAATTCACCCGCCTCGTAGGCGGCGAACTGCTCGGGCGTGCTGGCAACGATCTCGAAGCCAAGCTCCAGCAGCTTGGGCTTGACCTGCGCATCGTTCAGGCCGGCCACCAGGGCTGCGTGCAGCCTGGCGCGGATGTCATCCGGCAGGCCGCGTGGCGCGGCGAAGGCCTGCCAGGAGTAGACGTTGGCCTCTTTGATCCCGGATTCCTCCAGGGTCGGAACCGTGGGCAGCAGGGTCGAGCGCCTGGCGCTCGTGATGGCCAGCGCCCTGAGCTTGCCCGACTGGATCTGCGGCAGCGCGGTGTTGATGTTCATGAAGGACGCATCGACCTGGCCGCCAAGCAGGTCGCTCATGACCGGGCCGCCGCCCTTGTAGGGCACGTGCACGCCTGAGGTGCCCGTCTGCAGCCAGAACAGTTCGGCCGTCAGGTGGTCGCTGCTGCCGTTGCCTGACGAGGCGAAGCTCATCTTGTCCGGGTTGGCCTTCTGGTAGGTGATCACGTCGGCGAGAGTGCGGTGCGGCGAGCGCGCCGGCACGACGAGCACGTTCGGAGCCTGGACCGCGACCGTCAGTGGCTCCAGGTCCTTGAGCGGGTCGTAGGGAACCTTCATCAGGTGGGGAGCGATCACGAACGGGCCCAGCGAGGACACGAGCAGGGTGTGACCGTCGGGCCTGGCACGCGCGACCGCCGCAGCGCCGATGGTGCCGGTGGCGCCGGCGCGGTTCTCGACCACGTAGCTGCCGCCCAGCTTCTCCTGCAGCTTCGGGATCAGCGTGCGCGCGATCAGGTCGGTCGAGCCGCCCGCCGGGAAGGGCACGACCAGGGTCACAGGCCGGTCGGGCCAAGCCAGTGCCGAGCTCATCGCGAGCGCTGCCGCCAGGGAAGTCAGTAATCTCTTCATGCTTGTCTCCAGGGTGATGCCGCTCTGCGGCTCTTTTCTGACTGCTGAATTGGTACCGCTACCAATCAGCATTGGCATGGATGGTAGCGCTGTCTGCCGGCGCCCGTCAACTGCCGCAGCGCATCGCGCTGGAGCCGGCTCAGGTGGTGTCGCGCTCGACCAGCGAGAAGCCGACGTCGACCACGCGCTGGGCGACTTCGCGTCCTTCGGCGCGCTCGATCAGGCAGCGTGCGGCCAGGCGACCGATTTCCGCGCCGTTGATGCGCACCGTGCTCAGGGCCGGCAGCAGGTCGCCGACGAAGGGCACGTCGCCGAAGCCCATGATGGCGATCTGCCCGGGCACGGCGATGCCGCGCGCGCGTGCCTCGGTCAGCACGCCCAGCGCCAGCAGGTCGGAGCTGCAGCAGACGGCATCGACCTCGGGCGCCAGTTCCAGCAGCCGTGACAGCGCCTGCCGGCCGCTGGCCAGCGAGCGCGCTTCGCCCACGTTCACGACCCGGACCTCGTCCAGGCCCTGCTGCGCGGCAGTCTCGGCGAAGGCCGTGCAGCGGCGGCCCGCGCGCTCGTCGGCGGCGCGCACGAAGGCCAGCCGGCGCCGCCCCTTGTGGATGAAGAGCTGCGCGACCGCGCGCCCGATCTCCTGGTGCGAGAAGCCCACCAGCATGTCCACCGGCGTCGGTGTCAGGTCCCAGGACTCGAGCACCGGGATGCCGGAGGCGAGCAGGCGGGTGCGGGCCCGGCCGGGCGGCAGGATGCCGGCCAGGAAGATCCCGTCGGGGCGGCGCCCGATCAGCGCCTCGAGCAGGGCCTCCTCGCGCTCGGCCGAGTAGTTCGACTGGCCCAGCATGAGCTGGTAGCCCTGGTCGAACAGGCTGTTGTTGAGCGACTCGACCGTTTCCATGAAGACCGAGGCCACGGTGCTGGGCACGATGGCCGCGATCAGGTGGCTGCGCGCCGACGCCAGGCTGCCCGCCATGCGGTTGGGCACATAGCCGGTGCGCTGGACCGCGTCGAGCACGCGCTGGCGGACCTCGGGCGAGACCTGGTCGGGCGTGTTGAGCGCGCGCGAGGCGGTGATCGGCGCCACTCCCGCCAGCGCGGCGACGTCGCGCAGGGTGATGGCGCCGCTGCCGCGCCGGCTGCGGCGGGGCTTGTCAGTGTCTGTCATCTGATTGTAGAATGGTAGCGGTACCAATTGGTATCGGGACTAGAGCGCAAGTGTGCGCGTCATGATAGGAGAAGTCGATGGACCAGCCCGTCCGCCTGCCCCCAAGCCAGCCGCTGACGATCAGGATGCACGAGAGCGACAACGTCGCCATCGTGGCCAACGACGGTGGCCTGCCCGCCGGCACCGTGCTGCCGTCCGGCCTGGTGCTGAGGGACAAGGTGCCGCAGGGCCACAAGGTGGCGCTGCTCGACCTGCCCGCCGGCGCGGCGGTGCTGCGCTACGGCGTCGCGATCGGCTACGCGCTGGCCGACATCGCCGCGGGCAGCTGGGTGCACGAGCGCCTGCTGCGCATGCCCGAGGCGCGCGGCCTGGACGACCTGCCGCTGGCCACGATCAGGCCCGACCTGGGCGCGTCCTTGGAAGGCTATACCTTCGAGGGCTACCGCAACGCGGATGGCTCGGTCGGCACGCGCAACATCCTGGCGATCACGCAGACCGTGCAGTGCGTCGCCGGCGTCACCGAGTTCGCGGTCAAGCGCATCAAGGCCGAGCTGCTGCCGCGCTACCCGAACGTGGACGACGTCGTCGCGCTCGAGCACGGCTACGGCTGCGGCGTCGCGATCGACGCGCCCGATGCCGTCATCCCGATCCGCACGCTGCGCAACATCAGCCTCAACCCGAATTTCGGCGGCGAGGTCATGGTGGTGAGCCTGGGCTGCGAGAAGCTGCAGCCAGCGCGGCTGCTGCCCGCCGGCAGCATTCCGATCGCCGACGCGAATGCGCCCGCCGGCAGCGGCGAGGCGCTGGACGTGGTCTGCCTGCAGGACGAGGGCCATGTCGGCTTCATCTCCATGGTCGAGTCCATCATGCGCCAGGCCGAGGTTCACCTGCGGCGGCTCGACGCGCGCCGGCGCGTGACCGTGCCGGCCAGCGAGCTGGTGGTGGGCGTGCAGTGCGGCGGCAGCGACGCCTTCTCCGGCGTCACGGCCAATCCGGCGGTGGGCTTCTGCACCGACTTGCTGGTGCGCGCGGGCGCCAGCGTGATGTTCTCCGAGGTCACTGAGGTGCGCGACGGCATCGCGCAGCTGACCGCGCGCGCCGCCAGCCCCGAGGTGGCGCAGGCCATGATCCGCGAGATGGCCTGGTACGACGCCTACCTGCAGCGCGGCAGCGTCGACCGCAGCGCCAACACCACGCCGGGCAACAAGGCCGGCGGCCTGTCCAACATCGTCGAGAAGGCGATGGGCTCGATCGTCAAGTCGGGCTCGGCGCCGATCACGGGCGTGCTGTCGCCCGGCGAGAAGCTCAAGACCCGCGGCCTGACCTACGCTGCCACGCCGGCGAGCGACTTCATCTGCGGCACGCTGCAGCTGGCCGCCGGCATGAACCTGCATGTCTTCACGACCGGGCGCGGCACGCCCTACGGCCTGGCGGCCGTGCCGGTGGTCAAGGTCGCGACGCGCAGCGAGCTGGCGCGGCGCTGGCATGACCTGATGGACATCAACGCCGGCACGATCGCCGACGGCAGCGCGACGATCGAGGAGGTGGGCTGGCAGCTGTTCCACTACCTGCTCGACGTCGCCAGCGGCCGCCAGAAGACCTGGGCCGAGCAGTGGCAGCTGCACAACGCGCTGGTGCTGTTCAACCCGGCGCCGGTGACCTGATAAGGCGCCCGGGCCTGGGCAGCTCAGTTCAGCGGCTGGCTTCCAGCTTCCAGTGCTTGCCCAGCTCGCGCGTGACCAGGGTCTCGATCAGGTCGGTTGAGGGCAGCTGGGCACTGCCCAGGCGTATCGACAGGTGCACGATGTCGTCGGTGCCCGCGCGCTTGGCGTCGCCCTCGAGAAAGAGCTCGCCGTCCTTGGAGGTGAAATAGGTCAGGAAGTTGAAGCCAAGGCCCCGTACCCAATAGCCCGACCGGTCCTTGTCGTATCTGACGTCGAGGTTCATCGTTTTTTTCCTCCCCGGCGCTCTCCCGTGCGCGGCCTTGTCCGTCAGCTTAGCACCGGCAGGCGATCTTGAACATCCGTGCCGACCACGGCGTGCAGCCGTGAGCCACGACCACCGGTCTCAGACTATGCCGAGGCGGCCGCGCAGCGCGGCGTTCTCGCGCTCGAGTTCGGCGATGCGCTGCTCGGCTGCTGCCAGCCGCTGCAGCAGCCGCTCGTGCTCGCGCGTCAGCCGCTCGATGGCAGCCGTCTGGTCGAGTTGCGGCTGGACAGGCGCTGGCGGCTCCAGGCGTTCGCGTGCCTGGTCGCGCGCGCTCATCAGCCGGGCGTTGATGGCGTCGCACCAGGCCATGATCTCGACCCGGGTGCTGTCCTTGTGGACCGGGTTCTGCAACGTCGCCTTCTTGACGTCGGCGCGCCGGCACAGCTCGGACTGGGTCATGCGGCCATGGTTGTAGGGGTAGACGCCCTGGTGGGCCTCGATCTCGGCCTCGATGGCGCGCATCGCCTGGCGCAGGCGCTGCAGCGCGGCTTCGGTCCGGGGGTGGCTGTGAGGGGTCGGGTTGTCGTTCATCGCCGGGAGGGTTCGCGTCGCTGCTGACGCAGCATGTAGAGGTAGAGCTGCTCGACCTTGGCGCGCGCCCAGGGCGTGCGGCGCAGGAACTTCAGGCTGGACTGTATGCTCGGATCGACGCTGAAGCAGCGGATCGGGATCTGCTCGCTGAGGCGGAGCCAGCCGTAGTGGCCATGCAGGGCGGTCAGGATGGCCTCCAGCGTCATGCCGTGCAGGGGATCGCGCGGCCGCGCCGCAGGCTGGGCCGGGGGCTGCGCTGGAGCCGGCTGGGCGGTCTCGGGTTCTCGGGGCATGGGCGTCATCAAGGGTCGGGCAGGATGGGGCGGCAAGGAGGATGCCGCACGGGCGCGCGAGTATAGCCCTGTGCGCGGCCGATCCTTTGTGCGCGCGGGCCGCGACAAGGCCCAGGCGGGATTTAAGCTAGCGGTTTTTTCCCGGAGATCCCCGATGGCGCAGCGCCTTCTTGCCACGCTACTGCTGATCCTGTGCGCGACCGCGAGCCAGGCGCAGTCCTATTCCTTCGGCCTGTGGGGCGACGTGCCCTACCGCAAGGCCGGCGACGAGGCGCGGCTGCCGGCGCTGATCGACAGCATCAACCGCGCCGACATCGCCTTTTCCTTCCACGATGGCGACATCAAGGACGGCAGTTCGCGCTGCGACGATGCGGTCTACACCGACGCGCTCGCGATGTTCGCCCGCCTGCGCAAGCCCGTGGTCTACGTGCCGGGCGACAATGAATGGACCGATTGCCACCGCGCCAGCAACGGCGGCTACGACCCGCTCGAGCGCCTCGACCATCTGCGCCGCGTCCTGTTCGCCGGCGGGCGCAGCCTGGGCCGCCAGACCCTGGCGCTGGCGCGCCAGGGCGAGCCGGGCCAGCCCTATGTCGAGAACGCGCGCTTCGAGCACCGCGGCGTGACCTTCGTCACCCTCAACATGCCCGGCAGCAACAACAACCGGGTGCTGGACGACAAGGATTGCGGCTTCCTGAGCGCGCGGGGCAGGGACCAGTGCGAGGCGGCCAATGCCGAATACGAGCAGCGCGACGCCGCCAACATCGCCTGGCTGCGCACCGCGTTTGCGTACGCCCGCGCCGCGCATTCGCGCGGGCTGGTGGTCGTGATCCAGGCCGATCCGGGCTTCGACCTGCCCGAGACCTGGGACGTCGACGAAAGCCGCCTGCCCGCCTACAGCGGCTACCGCAACTTCGTCGCCGCGCTGACCGCCGAGACCGAGGCCTTCGCCGGCCAGGTCCTGCTGGTGCATGGCGATACGCACTACTTCAAGGTCGACAAGCCGCTCTACGGCCCCAGCCGCGTGCTGCCGAACCTGACTCGGGTCGAGACCTTCGGCAGTCCGCTGACCCACTGGGTCGAGGTCACGGTCGACCCGCGCCGGGAGCAGCTGTTCGAGATCAGGCCGGTGATGGTGAAGCACTGAGCCCCGGCGCCGCCGCGGGCCGGAGCGGCAGCGGGGCATGACGGCGGGCGGCAGGCTGGTTATTCCCAGTCCACGCTTCTAAAATAGGTCGAATCCATCGCGGCGGCGCTGGCCGCCGCGCGGCTTTCATGAGGGGAATCCGCATCCCGAGAACCGTTGCAAGGAAACCAGAGTGCCGAGTGTCGCCGCTCCCGATGCCGGGCTTGTCCGTGTGACGAGGCGCGCCCCGACCTGGATTTCATGGCTGATCCTGGCCGCCGGCGCGGCCATGACGCTGGCCTTGTACCAGTTCAGCCAGCGCTGGGTGCAATCGATGGTCGAGGCACGCTTCGAACTGCGCAGCCACGAGTTCAGGACTGCGCTGCAGTCGCATGTCGTGGGCCTGAGCGAGGTGCTGCGCGGGGCGCAGGCCTACGCCGGCCAGAACGAGATCGTCACGCCCCAGTCCTGGCAGCGGCTGCGCGAAACGCTGCGCCTGGAGGAGAGCTATCCCGGTTTCTCGGACCTGATCCACCTGCGCGCTGTCAGTGGGGATGAGTTGTCCGAAGTGGTCGAACAGCAGCACGCCTTGAGCGGGCGCGACTTCGTCGTGCGGCCGCCGGGGCGGCGCGACTTCCATGTCCTGATCTCGAACCTGGCTCCGGTCACCGAGCGCAATGCCGTCGGGCTGGGTTTCGACGCCTGGAGCAGCCTTGTGCGTCGCAAAGCGCTCGAAAGCGCGCGCGACTCCGGCCATCCCAGTGTTACTGGCAAGACCCAGCTCGTCATCGACTTGGAACCGGAGCCTGCCTTCCTGATCTACCAGGCCGTCTATCGCGGCGGCCTCCTGCCTGCCAGCATGGAGGAGCGCCGCGCCTTGCTGACCGGCTTCGTCGGCACCAGCGTGCGCTACAGTGACCTGCTGCATGAACTGCTGCCCGTGGGCGAGCCTGACCTGCTGGTGCAGCTCTACGACAGCAGCGCGACGGATGCCGGTCCCGCCACGCTGGCCTACAGTTTTCCGCAGCCGCGAGACGATCTTGTCGCCGGGCTGCAAAAGGTGCAGGAGCTCGAGGTAGGCGGCCGGCGCTGGACGCTGGTCACGAGCGCGACCGCGCGCTTCCTGCTGCCGCTGGAGCAGGCCTACTCGCTGCTGGTGCTGGCGGGCGGCGCAATCGCGACCCTGCTGCTGTTCGCGCTCAGCCGGTCGCTGGTCGGCCAGCGCCTGCGCGCCGAGAGGCTGGCCAGGGAAATGAGCCGCAAGGCACTCGAGGCGCGCGAGCGCCTCAACACCATACTCGACAGCGTCGAGGCCGATATCTTCATCAAGGACCTCGACTACCGCTATGTCTACTCCAACCGCCAAAACTGCGCGCTGCTCGGCAGGGGCCCCGATGAGATCGTGGGGAAGGACGACCATGATTTCTTCGCTCCGGACATGGTCGAGCAGTTCCGGGTCCAGGACCGGCGCGTGATCGAGGACGGCGAGCGGGTGGTCACCGAGGAGGTCATGCAGCAGCCGGACGGCCAGCATGTCTACCACTACACGATCAAGATCCCGCTGCGCGATGAGGGCGGCAAGGTCCACGCGCTGTGCGGCATCTCGACCGACGTCACCGAACTCAAGCGGGCGCAGCTGGAGCTGGAACGCTACCGGCAGCAACTGCAGCAGATGGTCGAGGCGCGCACGGCCGAACTGGAGGCCGCGACCGTCGCGCTGCGCGAGGCCGGCGCCGAGCAGCAGGCGATCTTCGATGCCGCCATCACCGGACTGCTGATGGTCAGGAACCGCATCATCCTGCGCTGCAACCGCACGCTGGAGACCATGTTCGGCTACGGTCCCGGCGAGATGACGGGCCAGAACGTGCGCCTCTTCTACCCCGACGACGCGAGCTTTGCCGATCTGGTCGCCAAGTTCAATCCGCAGCTGATGGCCACTGGCCGCTTTGTCTCCGAGCACGAGGTGATGCGTCAGGACGGCAGCCGCTTCTGGGCGCGGCTGTCGGCGCAATCGATCGACCCCACTCGACCGATGGATGGCTACTTCGGCATGGTCCAGGACATCACCGCCGAGCACGAGGCGCTGGAGGCCCTGCGCCGCGCCAAGGTCATGGCCGAGGAAGCCGCGCGCGCCAAGTCCGACTTCCTGGCCAACATGAGCCACGAGATCCGCACGCCGATGAACGCGATCATGGGCATGACACACCTGGTGCTGCGCACGCCGCTGACGCCGCAGCAGCTCGACCAGGTACAGAAGATCCAGTCGTCCAGCCAGCATCTGCTGGGCATCATCAACGACATTCTGGACTTCTCCAAGATCGAGGCCGACAAGTTGCAGATCGAGCAGGTCGAGTTCGACCTCGAGCAGGTGCTCGGCAACACCCTCGACCTGTTCGCCGACAAGGCAGCGGCCAAGGACCTGGAGCTGGTGCTGGAGCTGGCGCCCGAGGTGCCGACCTGGCTGGTCGGCGATCCGCTGCGCCTGGGCCAGGTGCTGATCAACTTCACCAACAACGCGGTCAAGTTCACCGAGCACGGCACCATCGAGATCCAGGTGCTGCTGCAGTCGGAGCAGGACAATGCGGTCGCGTTGCGCTTCGAGGTCCACGACACCGGCATAGGCATGACGGCGGAGCAGCAGGAGCGGCTGTTCCAGAGCTTCCAGCAGGCCGACAGCTCGACCACGCGCAAGTACGGCGGCACCGGCCTGGGGCTGGCGATCTCCAGGCGGCTCGCGGAGCTCATGGGTGGCGAGGTCGGCGTGCAGAGTACGCCGGGCCGTGGCTCGGTTTTCTGGTTCACGGTCAGGCTGGGGCGCGACAGTGGCCAGTCGGCGCGGGCCTCGGTCCAGTCCGGGCTCAGGGGGCGGCGCATGCTGGTGGTGGACGACAACGAATCCGCGCGCGCCGCGATTGCCAGCATGCTCGCGGGCATGGGCCTGGCCGTCGAGGCGGTCGAGTCCGGGCCGCTGGCGCTGGCCGAGCTGGAGCGCGCCGATCAGGCCGGGCAGGCCTATGACATCATCTTCCTCGACTGGAAGATGCCCGGGATGGACGGGCTGGCCGTGGCCAGGGAGATCGGGCTCCTGCCGCTGCGCAGCAGGCCGCTGGTGCTGATGGTCACGGCGCATGAGCGCGAGGCGCTGCTCGAGGCGGCGGGCGGGCTCGAGTTCGGGGCGGTGCTGGAGAAGCCCGTGACGCCGTCGCACCTGCTCGACACGGTCATGCGCCTGTTGCGACCGGACGTCGCTGCCGCGCCGGTCCGTGGCGAGCCGGGCTTGACCGGCCCGGGCCGCCTGGCGCTGCGCGGGCTCAGGGCCTTGCTGGTCGAGGACAACGAGATCAACCAGGAGGTTGGGCTGGCGCTACTGCAGGAGATGGGGCTGGAGGTGGACCTCGCAGCCGACGGCGCGGCCGCGCTGGAGCGGGTGCAGCAGCAGTGCTACGACGTGGTGCTGATGGACATGCAGATGCCGGTCATGGACGGCCTGACCGCGACGCGCGAGATCCGCAAGCTGCCTCGCCTGGCCGACATGCCCATCCTGGCGATGACCGCCAACGCCATGGCGGGCGACCGCGAACGCTGCCTGGCGGCCGGCATGCAGGACCATATCGCCAAGCCCATAGACCCGCAGGACCTGAAGGCCAAGCTGCTGAAGTGGGCCGGGCGTGCGGGCGGGCAGCCGGACGGCGCGCCGGGTCCGGGCGCGGCAGGGGGCCTGGGCGGCGCCGCTGAGCCTGTTGCGCCCGCGCTCGAGGGCATCCCGGGACTGGACGCCGCGCAGGGGCTGCGGCTGGCCACGGGCCGCGAGGCTCTCTACCGCAAGCTGCTGGCCCGCTTCGTCGCGGACCAGGCGGACGCGGCCGGGCGCATCGCCGCTGCGATCGGCGCAGGGGACTGGACGCTGGCGCAGCGCCTGGCCCACACGCTCAAGGGCGTGGCGGCCCAGATCGGCGCCGCAGGGCTGCGCGATCAGGCCGAGCGCATCGAGCAGGCGCTGGGCGCGCAAGCGCCGGCCGAGGTCAGCGCGCCGCTGCTGGCCGAGCTCGCTGCGGCCTTGCAGGCGCTGACCCAGTCGATCGCGGCATGCCTGGCACCTGCCGCGGCGGCCCCTGCGCCTGTTCCGCTCGATGCCCTTCAGTGGAGCGGCCTGCGCGAGCGGCTGGTCGATCTGCTGGCGCAGGACGACACCGATTGCCAGTCCCTGATCGAGACCAACGAGGCCCTGCTGCGCGCCGCGCTGGGCGAGCGCTACGCGGCGCTGGCGCAGGCGGTGCAAGCCTTCGACTTCGGGGCAGCGCTGGAGCTGCTGCGCAGCGCTTGAGGTCCGCGCTCAGCCCTGCCGGCCCAGCGCGGCACGGGCCTCGGCGGCGATCGAGGCCGCGTCGACCCGGAAAAAGGCCCGCAGGGCGGCCCGGGTGTCGCTGCGGCCGAAGCCGTCTGTGCCCAGGGTGACGTAGCGCCGGCCGTCGGGAATGCAGGCGCGCGCGCCCTCGGGCAGGGCACGCACGTAGTCGCTGGCCGCGATCACCGGGCCGGCGCTGTCGGCCAGCAGGGCGCGCAGGTGGTTGGCGGGGCAGGCGGCCCCGTCGCGCACCAGCTCGCTCCAGCTGGTGATGCTGAACACGTCGACGCCGATGCCCTCGGCGGCCAGCTGCTGCGCGGCCTTGATGACCTCGGTCAGGATGGCACCCGAGCCGAGCAGCGTGACCCGCTGCCCGCCGGACGCGCCGTAGCTGGCGAACTTGTAGCCCCCCTTGAGGATGTCCGCAGCCGCCCCGGCCGGCAGGTCGGGCTGGGCGTAGTTCTCGTTCATCAGGGTGACGTAGTAGAAGACGTCCTTTTGCTCGACCAGCATTTCGCGCATGCCGGCGTCGAGTATCACCGCGAGCTCGCCCGCGAACGCCGGGTCGTAGGCCTTGCAGTTGGGGATGGTGGCGGCGACCAGGTGGCTGCTGCCGTCCTGGTGCTGCAGCCCTTCGCCGCCCAGCGTGGTGCGGCCCGAGGTGGCGCCGAGCAGGAAGCCGCGCGCGCGCTGGTCGGCCGCGGCCCAGATCGCGTCGCCCACGCGCTGGAAGCCAAACATCGAGTAGTAGATGTAGAACGGCAGCATGGCCAGCCCGTGCACGCTGTAGCTGGTGGCGGCTGCCGTCCAGCTCGCGATCGCGCCGGCCTCGCTGATACCTTCCTCCAGGATCTGGCCGTCGAGCGCCTCGCGGTAGCTCAGCACCGAGCCGATGTCCTCGGGCGCGTAGCGCTGGCCCACGCTGCTGTAGATGCCGACCTGCTTGAACAGCGCCGCCATGCCGAAGGTGCGCGCCTCGTCGGCGACGATGGGCACGATGCGCGGTCCCAGGCCGCCGTCCTTGAGCAGGTTGCCGAGCATGCGCACGAAGGCCATGGTGGTGCTCATCTCCTTGCCGCCGGGCTGGAGCGCGAAATTCGCGTAGCCCTGCATGGCGGGCACCGGCACCGGAGCGCAGGCGGTCTCGCGCCGCGGCATGCTGCCGCCCAGGCGCGCGCGGTGCTCGCGCAGGTAGCGCAGCTCGGGGCTGTCGTCGGCGGGCTTGTAGAACACCAGGCCCGTGGCCTGCTCGTCGCTCAGGGGCAGCTTGAAGCGGTCGCGGAATTCGAGCAGGCTGGCCTCGTCGAGCTTCTTCTGGCTGTGGGTGGTCATCTTGCCCTGGCCGGCGTTGCCCATGCCGTAGCCCTTCTTGGTGTGCGCCAGGATCACGGTCGGCTGGCCGCGGTGTGCGGCCGCGGCGGCATAGGCGGCGTGGATCTTCACGAGGTCGTGGCCGCCGCGCCGCAGGCGGTCGATCTGCTCGTCGGTCATGCCCTGCACCAGGGCGGCGAGCTCGGGGTTCTGGCCGAAGAAGTTGTCGCGGTTGAAGCGCCCGTCCTTGGCCGCGAAGGTCTGCATCTGGCCGTCCACGGTCGCGCCGAGCGCGCGCACCAGCGCGCCCGAGCTGTCGCGCGCGAACAGGCCGTCCCAGTCGCTGCCCCAGACCAGCTTGATGACGTTCCAGCCCGCGCCGGCGAACAGGCGCTCGAGCTCGTCGATGATGCGGCCGTTGCCGCGCACCGGCCCGTCGAGCCGCTGCAGGTTGCAGTTGACCACCCAGACCAGGTTGTCCAGGCGCTCGCGCGCCGCCAGGGTCAGCGCGCTCATGCTCTCGGGCTCGTCCATCTCGCCGTCGCCGAACACGCCCCAGACCTTGCGTCCCGCGCAGTCCAGCAGCTTGCGGTCGCTGAGGTAGCGCATGAAGCGCGCGTGGTAGATCGAGCTGATCGGGCCTATGCCCATGGAGCCGGTCGGGAACTGCCAGAAGTCGGGCATCAGCCAGGGATGGGGATAGCTCGACAGCCCGCGCACGTCCTTGGCCGCGCCGGTGATCTCCTGGCGGTAGTGCTGCAGGTCGGCCTCGCTCAGGCGGCCCTCGAGGTAGGCGCGCGCGTAGACGCCGGGAGCGCTGTGCGGCTGGAAGAACACCAGGTCGCCGAGCTGGGCCGCGTCGCGCGCCTGGAAGAAGTGGTTGAAGCCGGTCTCGAACAGGTCGGCGACGCTGGCGTAGCTCGCGATGTGGCCGCCGAGCTCGCCGTAGGCCTGGTTGGCGCGCACCACCATGGCGAGCGCGTTCCAGCGCATGAAGGAGCCCAGCCGCTCCTCGATCTCGAGGTCGCCCGGGAAGGCCGGCTGGTCCTGCACCGCGATGGTGTTGACGTAGAGGGTGTTGAGATCCGGGCGCCAGCCGGTCTGCTGCGCGCGCGCCAGGCGCACGAGTTCGTCCAGCAGCTGACGGGCTCGTTGCGGGCCCTGTCGTTCGATCACCGACAGCAGCGCGTCGCGCCACTCCTGGGTTTCGACGGGATCGGGGTCGGCGGGCTGCAGGGAGATAGGTTCGAGTTTCATGCGCCTCACTGTAGGCGCCGCCATGCCGAATGTGCTGCCGAATTTGCCCGTCATCCGCCTTGTGGTCAGCATAAAATTCTGAAAATCAAGCAATCAAAGGCATATGGTTCTGGACCGGATAGATCTGCGGATACTCGAGGAATTGCAGCAGGACGGCTCGCTGTCCAATGTCGAGCTGGCACGGCGCGTCGGCCTGTCGCCGTCGCCCTGCCTGGCGCGCGTGCGCGCGCTGCAGGACTCGGGCGTGATCCGGCAGTACGTCGCGCTGGCCGATGCCGCCCAGCTCGGGCTGGGCCTCAACGTCTTCATCAACATCAGCCTCAAGACCCAGAGCAAGGCGACGCTGGCCGAGTTCGAGGCCCAGATCGCCCGCTTCGACGAGGTGATGGAGTGCTACCTGATGACCGGTGACAGCGACTACCTGCTGCGCGTGGCGGTGGCCGACATGGCGGCGCTGGAGCGCCTCATCCTGGAGCGGCTGTCGCCGATCCCCGGCGTCGAGAAGATCCGCTCCAGCCTCGCGCTCAAGCAGGTGCGCTACAAGACCGCGCTGCCGCTGGACGCCAAGCGCTGAGGCGCCGGGGCCGGCCACCCCGCGCCCGCTTCAGGCCGGGCCCGTCCTGAGCGCGCCGCGCCGGACCTGGTCGCGCTCGAGCGACTCGAACAGGGCCTTGAAGTTGCCCTCGCCGAAGCCCTGGTCCTTCCTGCGCTCGATGAACTCGAAGAACACCGGGCCGAGCAGGCATTGCGAGAAGATCTGCAGCAGCAGGCGTTTCTCGCCACCGGCGGTGGAGCCGTCGAGCAGGATGCCGCGCGCCTGCAGCTCGGCCACGTTCTCGCCATGGCCGGGCAGGCGTTCCTCGAGCATCTCGTAGTAGATGTCGTTGGGCGCGCCCATCAGCGGGATGCCGGCGAGCTGCAGGGCGTCGACGCTGGCGCGCAGGTCGTCGGTCAGCAGCGCCACGTGCTGGATGCCCTCGCCGTTGAACTGCAGCAGGAATTCCTCGATCTGGCCGCCGGTCTTGCCGGCTTCCTCGTTGAGCGGGATGCGGATCAGGCCGTCGGGCGCGGTCATCGCGCGGCTGCTCAGGCCGGTGTATTCGCCCTGGATGTCGAAGTGGCGGATCTCGCGGAAGTTGAAGATCTTCTCGTAGAAATGGCCCCAGAACGCCATGCGGCCCTTGTAGACGTTGTGCGTCAGGTGGTCGATCAGCCTGAAGCCGTGGCCTGGCGGATGGCGCTCCACGCCCTCGAGGAACTCGAAGTCGATGTCGTAGACGCTCCTGCCGTCCTCGAAGCGGTCGATCAGGTAGAGCGGCGCGCCGCCTATGCCCTTGATCGCGGGCAGGCGCAGCTCCATCGGGCCGGTCGGGATCTCGATCGGCTGGGCGCCGAGCTCCAGCGCGCGGTGGTAGGCCTGGTGCGAGTCGCGCACGCGGAACGCCAGGCCGCAGGCGCTGGGGCCGTGCTCGGCCGCGAAATAGGCCGCCAGGCTCCTGGGCTCGCGGTTGACGATGAAGTTGATGCCGCCCTGGCGGTACAGCAGCGCATCCTTGGAGCGGTGCCTTGCCACCAGGGTGAAGCCGAGGCGCTCGAACAGCGGTTCGAGCAGGTTTGGCGTGGGCGAGGCGAACTCGACGAACTCGAATCCGCACAGGCCCATCGGGTTGTCAAACAGGTCGGCCATGGTCCATCTCCGTCAGGCAGTCGAAACACGCGGTGTGTCCAGAATGCATGCGGTTGCGCCGGCGCGCAAGAGCGGCGCCGCGTGTTGCGGGCCGGCTGCCGGGGCCGATGCCGTCAGGCTGGCCTGACCTGACCTGACCTGACCTGACCGAGATCAGGCGCCGGCCAGCATGCCGCGGCGCTCGATGAAGTGCACCACCTCGGCCAGTCCGTCGAGCGTCTTGAGGTTGGTCATGACCCAGGGCCGGCGCTCGGGGTCGGGGCGCATGCGCGCGGTGTCGGCCTTCATGACCTCGAGGTCGGCGCCCACGTGCGGCGCCAGGTCGGTCTTGTTGATCACGAACAGGTCGCTCTTGGTGATGCCGGGGCCGCCCTTGCGCGGGATCTTCTCGCCGGCGGCAACGTCGATCACGTAGATCGTCAGGTCGGACAGCTCGGGGCTGAAGGTCGCGGCCAGGTTGTCTCCGCCGGATTCGATGAAGACCACGTCGGCGTCCGGGAACTGCTCGAGCATGCGGTCGATCGCCTCGAGGTTGATCGAGGCGTCCTCGCGGATCGCAGTGTGCGGGCAGCCGCCGGTTTCCACGCCCATGATGCGCTCAGGATCCAGCGCGCCGCTGATCGTCAGCAGGCGCTGGTCTTCCTTGGTGTAGATGTCGTTGGTGATCGCGATCAGGTCGTAGCGCTCGCGCATGGCCTTGCACAGCATCTCGAGCAGCGTGGTCTTGCCGGAGCCGACCGGCCCGCCGATGCCGACGCGCAGCGGGGGCAGGGCCTTGGTGCGGCCGGGGATGTGGTGCAGGGCGGGAGTGTTCATGAGCGGAACAGGCGTGAGTATTGGGTTTCGTGGCGTGCCGACAGGATGGCGAGCATGGGCGAAAAGGATTGCCGCTCGTCCTCGCACAGGCTCAGGGCGCGCGCGACGGCGGCGGGGATCTGCTGGCACAGGCGCGCCAGGATGCGCTGGCCGGCGCTCTGGCCCAGCGGCACCGCCTTGATCGCGGCCTGTACCATGTTCTCGGCCCAGCCAAAGGCGTAGGCGTAGAGGCCGTGGCCGGGCGGCTGCCCGGGCGGCAGATGGACGGCGAGCGCGAGCGCGTAGGCGACCGGATAGGTCGGCGCGCGCAGCGCGGCGGGCAGCTGCGCGGGCGGAAAGTCGGGACGCTGCAGCGAGCGCAGCCACTCGAGCATCGAGCGGCCCATCTGCTCGCTCTGCAGCCGCAGCTCGGCGGTCTCGCGCGTGGTGCGCACCCACTGGTCGAGCCGGATCAGGCTGTCCCAGTCGCTGCTGCGCCAGGCGCTACAGGCCTGCGCCAGCAGCGCGAGGTCGGCACGCGCCAGGCTCAGGTGCAGCTGGTCCTGCAGCCAGGCGGCGGCGCTGGATTCGTCGCGCACCTGGCCGGCCTCGATCGCGGCCTCCAGGCCCTCGGAATAGGAAAAGCCCCCGACCGGCAGCGCCGGCGAGGCCAGCCACATCAGCGGCAGCAGCGCAGCCTCGGCGCCGGCGTGCCGGTCCGACTTCGCTTCAGTGCCCGTGGTCATGCTCGTGAGCGTGCTGATGGCCGCCCGGCCCGTGGTGGTGATGGCCATGCCCGTGCCCGCCATGATCATGGCCATGCGAGTGGCCCATGGTCGCGTGCTCGCCGTAGGCGCCGGCCTCGGGCTCGAAGGGCTCGAGCGCCTCGGTCACGATCAGGTGCATCTGGCGCAGCATGTCGGCCAGCACATGGTCGGGCTCGATCTTGAGGTGGTCGGGCTGGAGCTCGATCGTGACGTGGCGGTTGCCCAGGTGGTAGGCCGCGCGCAGCAGGTCGAAGGCGCTGCCGTGCGCGGCGCAGTGCGTGATGCGCAGCACCGACTGGGGCGCGGCGATCACGCGCAGCAGCGAGCCGTCGAGCGCCAGCAGCACGTCGCCACCGCGCAGCAGGGTGCCGCGCGGCAGGAACACGCCGATGTGCCGGTCCTCGCTGTCGCGGCAGTCGAAGCGGCTTTTCTGGCGCTGGTCCCAGTCTAGCGTCAGCGTCGCGGCGCGCCGGACCAGCACCGGCGCCAGCCCGGCGCCCTGGGGGATGCGTTTGGTGGCCTGCAGCATGCTCAGAACAGGAAGTAGCGCTGCGCCATCGGCAGCGAGCGAGCCGGCTCGCAGGTCAGCAGCTGGCCGTCGGCGCGCACCGCGTAGGTCTGCGCGTCGATCTCCATGCGCGGCGCGTAGTCGTTGAGCAGCATGGAGGCCTTGTTCGCCGTGCGGCAGCCGCGCACCGCGACCAGGCGCTTCTGCAGCCCGAAGCGCTCGGCTATGCCGGCGTCCAGGCCGGCCTGCGAGACGAAGGTCAGCGAGGTCCGGGCGAGCGCGCCGCCGTAGGCCGCGAACATGGGGCGGTAGTGCACCGGCTGCGGCGTCGGGATCGAGGCGTTCGGGTCGCCCATCTGCGCGGCCGCGATCATGCCGCCCTTCAGGATCATGGCCGGCTTGACGCCGAAGAAGGCCGGCTTCCACAGCACCAGGTCGGCCCACTTGCCGACCTCGACCGAGCCGATCTCGTGGGCGATGCCATGCGCAAGCGCCGGGTTGATGGTGTACTTGGCGACGTAGCGCTTGACGCGGAAGTTGTCGTTGCGGCTGTCGGCCTCGACCGCTGCGCGGCGCCCGTCCGAGGGCGCGAGCCAGCCGCGCTGGACCTTCATCTTGTGCGCGGTCTGCCAGGTGCGGGTGATGACTTCGCCGACGCGGCCCATGGCCTGGCTGTCGCTGCTCATGATGCTGAT
>JBEEPT010000185.1:0-2552 GCA_041190985.1 Pseudomonadota bacterium | reverse complement strand
CCGGCGGCGTGGCCATCTTCAACACGTTGCGCAGATTGACCGCTGCCCGCTCTGGCTTACCGCGGCGGTGGCCGCTGAGCGTCATCCAGGCGCCCTCCTCTGCCTTGGTGCCGGCCTTCAGGTGGCTCGGCGCGCAGCACTCGTCGTTCAGGCAGGTGCGCCACACCACCTGCTTGTCACCCAGCTTCTTGCCGGACAACAGCCAGGACGCCCGCGGCGCCGTCGAGGTGGTGCGCGTCGGGCCGATCACGCCAGTCGGCATCGACACGCGCGGCGTGCGACTGCTGCCGATCTTGCCGTTGTCGGAGATGGCCATCGACCAGATCCAGCAGCCAGTTTCTGGGTCGACGCGGCAGCGGTCCTGCAGGTCCTGCAGGTTGCGCACGCCGTCTGCGCGCTTCTTGCGGGTGTCGGTCATGCCGTCACGCTCACATCGTTGGGGGCCGGAAACTCGGCTGCGTCCGACAGCCCCGCGTCTTCGACGGCCCAGGACGGCGGCTCGTCCATCGGCGACCACGGCTCAGGATCTGCGGAACGGACAAGAGCCGGCGGCGCATGGATGGGAGCTGCCGGCGCAGCGATGGCCGGCGGGGCACTCTCGTCGTCGATCCGACCGCTGGCCCGGCGGACGGCGGCCAGGAAGCCGCGCTGGCCGGGGCTGAGGTTCTCGCCGGCATCGGCGCGGCGCTGCAGCATTGCGATGTGGTCAGGGCCGGACAGACGCAGCCGCCCGCTGAGCGCGGCGCGCACCCTGTCGGCCATGGCGCGCCGATCCTCTGCGGACAGGGGCAGCACGACACGCCCGCCGGTGCAGTACAGCTCGTAGCACGGGCGGCACCTGGCGCCGAAGTTGTTGAGGTCGTCTTTGCGCGCCGACCCGCGGCAGAAGGCGCAGACGCCATCGCCGTCGAGGAAGTCGTCAGCGATCGCCTGGTCGCGGCGCGAGTTGCTGGTCCGTGCGGTCACTGCAGCGCCCCCCTGGTCAGCGCCGCGATGGTCGGGCTCACGGGCCCGGCGATCAGCAGCTGGTCGCGCTCGGCGCGGGCGTCGAAGGCGTCGAAGGCCGCCATGAACCGGCGCTGCATGTGGCCCAGCTCGCGCTCTTCGCAGTGGCACACGGCACGCCATCCGCCGACAGCATCAACAGCGGCGCGCTGTTCAGACGTCAGGCGCGGCCGCCCGTAGGTGCCGACGCTGCGGGCCTCTGCCAGCACCAGGGCCCAGGCCGATTGCCGGCGCTCGTCGGTGTCGCCCTGCAGCTGGCGCAGGATGTCGGCCGACTTGGGCAGCCACTGGCCGCGCTCGGGGTCGCGGCGGTGCCGGACGAACGCGGCGCAGACGGCGGCGATGTCGTGCTCGGCCAGGTCATCGAACCACACCGAGACCGCAAGTTCGGACAGGTCGCGGTCGTAGTAGGCGTAGACGCCCAGAAGCGTCTGCAGCAGCGTGTGCCGGTCGGTGTCGGTCACTTCGCGGTCCTTTCGAGGAAGCGCTGCGCCGTCGCGATGTTCGCGGCGACACGGGCGTCGGCTTTGGAGGGGATGGGCCCGCGCTGCAGCGTCGCCGCAGCGGATGCGGCCCGGGTTCGCTCGCCTTCGACGGCGCCGAGGATCCAGGCGAAGCCGGCGCCCTTGGCAATGGCCGCCGGCGCGAAGCCGACGAACTCGGCCTCGGTGGCGCCGGCCTGCAGCAAGGACAGCAGCCGAGGGTGGCCGGGGTTCGTGTCGGCTATGCCTGCCTGGCGCATGGCGCGGCAGATCGCGCCGGCCTCAGTCGGCTGGGCCGCGCCGACAACATCGACACCCGCCTGCGCCTGCCCGCCCGCTGGGTGGTGGTAGTCCTCAGTTGGTGGAGTATTTGACTGTGATGGTGACGGTCCATCGTTTTGCCAAGCGTTTGCCATGGCATTTGCTATCCCGTCGCCATTGGCTGGGCCATCACGTTTGCCCCATCTGCTGGCTGCACCGGCCTTGCCCGCTTGGCTACGTTTGCTGCTGACCAGGCCAGCTTTGCCGCGCTCCTCGTCGGCCCGGTTCTGCACCAGCCGGCCCGCTTCGACGCTGAAGAATCCGCGCAGCTTTGCCGCGTGCTTGCGCCACTGCGCCAGCGGCAGCTTCGTGATGCTGGCCAGTTCCTCGTCGTCGTCGAGCGGGGGGCCGTTGCGCCAGTAGTCCATCAGGATCAGGAGATACGCGCCATGCTGCTCGGTCGACAGCCTCGAGGTGTCGGCGAGGTAGTCGCCGATGTAGAGCGGCATCCAGGTGTCGTTGCGCTTGCTCACCCGGCCGCCCTCCCCGCCCTCCCCGCCATCCCCGCCTTGGCCGCCTTCGCCTCGACGCAATGGCTGCAGCGCTTCATCACCCCAGCGCCCTTGCTGCCGAGCGTGCTGTAGCGATGCTGATCGCACCCCATGCAGCGCCAGGTCACGCCCTGGCCCAGGCCGCGGGGCTTCCACGGCGCGTCTGTGTGCTGGCTGTTGATGCCGCTGCTCACGCCTGCGCTCCCCAGGCCTTGCCGGTGCGCGGGTCGACGCCGGGCCGCATGCTGGCGAA
>JBEEPT010000184.1:0-8825 GCA_041190985.1 Pseudomonadota bacterium | reverse complement strand
GCCAAGGGCCTGGCCTGGATCAAGGTCAACGACGTGGCCGCCGGCCGCGACGGCCTGCAGAGCCCGATCGTCAAGAACCTGCACGACAAGGCGATTGCCGAGATCCTGGCGCGCTCGGGCGCGCAAAGCGGCGACATCCTGTTCTTCGGTGCCGACAAGGCCAAGGTCGTCAACGACGCGATCGGCGCGCTGCGCATCAAGATCGGCCACAGCGAGTTCGCCAGGAAGCAGGGCATCTTCGAGGACCGCTGGGCGCCGCTGTGGGTGGTCGACTTCCCGATGTTCGAGTACGACGAGGACGACCAGCGCTGGAACGCCGTGCACCATCCGTTCACCGCGCCGAAGGACGGCCACGAGGACTACATGGACTCGGATCCGGGCAAGTGCATCGCCAAGGCCTACGACATGGTGCTCAACGGCTGGGAACTCGGCGGCGGCTCGATCCGCATCCACCGCGCCGAGGTGCAGAGCAAGGTGTTCTCCGCGCTCAACATCTCGCCCGAGGACGCGCAGCTCAAGTTCGGCTTCCTGCTCGACGCGCTGCAGTACGGCGCGCCGCCGCACGGCGGCCTGGCCTTCGGCCTCGACCGCCTGATCACGCTGATGACCAAGGCCGAGTCGATCCGCGACGTGATCGCCTTCCCCAAGACCCAGCGCGCCCAGTGCCTGCTGACCCAGGCGCCCAGCGCGGTCGACGAGAAGCAGTTGCGCGAGCTCCACATCCGCCTTCGCAACGCCCAGCCGGCCTGATATAGTGGGCCGTGTGTGAGTCACCAACGGGAGATGGAATAGATGCCTAGCCAGATCGATACCGCACTCGACCCCAAGGACAAGCTGGTTGCCGACCTCAGGCTCGTCGTCGCCGACGCCGAGGAACTGCTGGCAGCGACTGCCAGCCAGACCGGCGAGAAGATCGCCGAGCTGCGGGCGCGCATGCAGGACAATCTGCGCGGCGCCCGCATCAAGCTGGCCGACGCCGAGGCCGCCGTGCGCGAGAAGACCCGCCAGGTGGCCAAGGCCACCGACATCTACGTGCACGAGAACCCCTGGAAGGCGATCGGCATCGCCGCCGGTGTCGGCGTCGTCGTCGGTTTGCTGATCGGCCGCCGCTGACCGGTCAGCCCCGCTAGATGGCTGACAAGGACGCAGCGCCTGCGGGGCAAGCTCCGGAACGCCTGGCCCAGGCCCTGAGCGGCTGGCTGCACGACGGCGTGCAGCTGCTGCGCGTGCGCCTCGAGCTGCTGAGCGTCGAGGCGCGCGAGCATGCGCTGGCCACCGTCGAGCTGCTGTTCGCCGGGCTGGCGGCGGTGCTGTTCCTGGCGCTGGGACTGGGCTTTCTCTCGGTGCTGCTGACCGTCCTGCTCTGGGACAGTCATCGCGTGCTCGCGCTCGCGGTCTTCTCCACCCTGTTCCTGACCTTGGGCGGCATCGCCTTTGCGCTGCTGCGCAGCCGCTGGCGCTCGACCCAGCGCTGGTTCGAGGCCAGCCTCGGCGAGCTGCGGCAGGACGGCGAACGGCTCGCGCCATGAACGAGCGCCGCCAGCGCCTGTGGCTGCGCCGCCAGGAGCTGCTGCGCCAGTCGGGCGAGCTGCGCGGCCGGCTCGAGCAGCACGGCCGCGGCCTGGCGCCGCTGCTGCGCGCCGCCGATGCCGCGCGCCAGACCGGACGCTGGCTGCTGGCTCACCCCCTCGTTCCCGCCGCCGCGCTGGCCCTGCTGGCCTGGCGCCGCCCGCGCGGCGTGCTGCGCTGGGGGCGGCGCGGCTGGCAGGCCTGGCAGTTGTGGCGCCGGGTGCGCGGCGCCGTCGGCGAGCGCGTCGCGGCCCTGGGCACGCTGTTCGGCCGCTGACCGGCGCCTGCGCACGCCGGGGCGGGCTTACCATAATGCCCATGCACACCACCGCTCTCGTCCTGTTCTCGGGCGGGCAGGACTCCACCACCTGCCTGGCCCATGCCCTGCAGCGCTACCAGCGCGTCGAAACCATAGGCTTCCACTACGGCCAGCGCCATGCGGTCGAGATGGACGCGCGCCTGACGGTCCTGTCCGAACTGCGCCGGCAGTTTCCCGGCTGGTCGCAGCGGCTGGGCGAGGACCATGTGCTCGACGTCGGCGTGCTGGGACAGGTCAGCGAGACCTCGCTCACGCGCGAGATGGCGTTCCAGATCGAGGCCAGCGGCCTGCCCAACACCTTCGTGCCGGGACGCAACCTGCTGTTCCTGACGCTGGCCGCTGCGCTGGCCTACCGGCGCGGGCTGGAGGTCATCGTCACCGGGGTCTGCGAGACCGACTTCTCCGGCTATCCCGACTGCCGCGACGACACCATGAAGGCGATGCAGATCGCGCTGTCGCTCGGCATGGACCGCCGCCTGCTGATCGAGACGCCGCTGATGTGGCTGGACCAGGCGCAGACCTGGGAGCTCGCCGGGCAGCTCGGCGACGCCTCGGGCGTGGATGGCGGCGGGCAGGCGCTGGTCGACCTGATCGTCGAGCACAGCCACACCTGCTACCTCGGCGACCGCGAACACCGCCACGACTGGGGCTGGGGCTGCGGCAGCTGTCCGGCCTGCGAGCTGCGCGCGCGCGGCTGGCAGCGCTGGCGCGCCGGCCTCGGCGGCTGAGGCGCCGGGCGACGATGTCCAGCGCCGGCCGTCTTCTGCAGACCCCATGAGCAGCGTGCAGCAGCAGGTTGCCGATGCGGCGCAGAGCGCGCGCGTGCTGCTGCGCATGGGCTGGGCCGTCGCGGTCCTGCTGCTGCTGCTGCTGCTGGGGACGCTGGGCTTCATGTATTTCGGCCCCGCGGGGACGGACCCCTTCGACGCCTTCTACATGACCGCGATCACGATCACCACCGTGGGCTACGGCGAGGTGGTCGACCTCAGCCACACCGACGCGGGGCGCCTGTTCGCGGCCTTCATCTCGCTGGCCGGCTTCGGGACGCTGACCTTCATCTTCTCGAGCCTGACCGTCTTCTTCCTCGAAACCGACCTCAACGAAGCACTGCGCAGGCGCCGCATGGAAAAAGCCATCAGAAAACTCCAGGGTCACTACATCGTCTGTGGCTTCGGCCGCGTGGGGCGCAACGTCGCGACCGAGTTGCTGGCCAGCCGGCACCGCTTCGTCGCGATCGAACCCGACCCGGCCGCGATCGAGGGCTTCCTGGCGCGCCATCCGGGCCTGCTCTACCTGCAGGGCGACGCCTCCGACGACGATCTGCTCGGCAGCGCCGACATCGCCGACGCCAAGGGCGTCTTTGCCGTGACCGGCGACGACAGCCGCAACCTGATGATCTGCCTGACGGCGCGCCAGCTCAATCCGGCGGTGCGCATCGTGGCGCGCTGTCATGAGCTGCGCAACGCGGACAAGATGCGCAAGGCCGGCGCCGACATCGTGGTCTCGCCCGACTTCACGGGCGGCATGCGCATGGCAGCGTCCATGATCCGGCCGCACGTGGTGTCCTTCCTCGACCAGATGCTGCGTTCCGAGCTCAGCACCCGCATCGACGAGGTGCCGGTGCCGGCGGACTTCGCGCCGCGCACGCTGGCCCGGCTTGGGCGGCGCAGCACGCAGTACGTGCTGCTGGGCGTGCGCGCGGGCCAGCAGATGCACTTCAACCCGTCCGACGACTTCCGCATCGAGCCCGGGCAGATCCTGATCCTGATGGGCAATGCCAGCGGACGCACGGAGCTGGAGGCGCTGCTCGCGCCGCTGGACTGAGGGGCCGGCTGCCGCCGTTCCCCGGTTCAGTCCTCAGTCCAGCAGGTCGGAATATTCCTTCTGGACGTAGCCCTTGAGCGTGGTCCAGGGCAGGGTGGCGGGCATGGCTTCCTGGCGCGCCACCAGGGTGCTGCGCTGGCTGCCACTGTGGTTGGCGGACTCGATGCGGCGGGGGAAGCCGGCCCTCTCGTCCCACAGCACCTGAACCCTGGCCTCGCTGCTCTTGCCCTCGTACCAGCGGCAGCCGGCCGGGGCGCTGCGCTGGATCGGCTGCATGCGCCTGACCTGCTCGGGATCGAGCAGCTGGCTGGCGGTGGTCCAGCGCCCGTCGAAGCCGATGTTGGCGTAGTCGGTCGACGCGACGTCGACCACCATCTTCTCGCGCGTGTCGACCAGACGCACCTGCAGCCGGCCGTTGTCGTCGCGCACGACCCAGCGCGCCGCCGCGGCGGTGTCCATGTGCTTGTGGCCCTTGCCGCCGCTGTGGTGCTCGGCTTGCTCGTGCGCACCGGCGGGCAGGATGCGGGCGATCCAGCTCTGCTGGCCGCGGCGGATCAGGCGCTCGGCGAAGCGCGTGCTCCGGGTCACGCCGTCGGCGCTCAGAGAGACGCTTTCGTGTTCGATCTGGAGCGCCAGGTCCTGGGCCATGGCCGAGGCGCACAGCAGCGTGCCGAGGGTGCAGGAGAGAAGAATCTTCTTCATTGACGAAAAAGCATGTGGTGGAAAAAGAACATGCCCGGCCACGCGAGGCCGGGCATGGAGGCGCAGCCGCGGCGCGGCTGCTTGCCGATCAAAGGCCCAGGGCCGACTTGATCAGGCCGAAGACCTTGGTGTTGACCAGGGTGCCCTTGAAGCCGGCGCTGCCGGCGCCGCCGGACAGCAGCATGACGTCGCCGCCGCCGTGGGTCTCGGTGCCGGGGCCACCGAGGTTGATGCCGACTTCCTGCAGGTAGCTGTCAGCCGAGGTGTCGACGGCGCTCAGGTCGTCACGGACGGCCTTGCGCGGGCCGCCGCCGTTGCCGAACACCAGGGTGGTGTAGGGCAGGCCATCGGCTGCCTTGGCGAGCACGGGGGCCTTCTGGACCGTGGTCTGCTTGATGTCGGTGACCTTGCCCAGGATCGGGTTGCCCTTGTGCGAGTAGCCGTTGAAGGTCATGGTGTGGTCGTGGTCGGCGGTGACGACGACCAGCGTGTTCTTCAGGTCGACCAGGGACAGGGCGCGCTTGATCGCCTCGTCGAAGGCGATGGTGTCTTCGAGTGCGCGCTTGGCGTTGGTGCCGTGCAGCGCGTGGTCGATGCGTCCGCCCTCTACCATCAGGAAGTAGCCCTTGTCGTTCTTCGACAGGATGCGGATCGCCTTCTCGGTCATGTCGGCGAGGCTGGGCTCGTCCTTGTTGAGCTTGACGCGGTCGAGCTCGTAGTTGAGGTGGTCGGCGTTGAACAGGCCGACCAGCTTGCTGGTCGTCGTCGGGTCGACCGACTTGAATGCCGTGCCGGTGTTGACGTAGCTGTAGCCGGCGCTTTGCAGCCTGGCGGTCAGGTCCTGGCCGTCGGTGCGCTTGCCGCCCGCGCTGGTGGGCAGGAAGAACTTGGAGCCGCCGCCGAGCAGCACGTCGACGCCGGAGCCGAGCGCGGCGTTGAACTTGCCCGAGCCCGGCACGAACTGGGCCGCGATGTCGTTCTCGCCGTCGCGGTGGCAGATGTGGGAGTAGGTGGCCGCCGGGGTGGCATGGGTCACGCGGGTGGTGGTGACGGCGCCGACCGACTTGCCGGCGGCCTTGGACAGCTCCAGCAGCGTCGGCACGACGGTGCCGTTGCCGCTCGCCGGGCAGGTGCTGTCGCCGGTCGCGGCGTTGACGTAAGGCGCGCTGCCGTTGTAGGCCTTGGTGTCGGCGCTCATCGACAGCACCTCGTTGTTCATCTTCACGCCGGTCATGTAGGCGGCCATCGACGGTGCCGAGTCGGTGGTCTGGGCGTCGTTGGAGTAGGTCTTGATGCGCGCGGTGCGCGTCAGCGACTCCATGTTGAGCCGGCCGGCCTCGCCGTACTTGTAGATGCGGCTGGCGGTGACGGTGGTCGGACCCATGCCGTCGCCGAGGAAGAAGATCACGTTGGTGGCTTCGCCGGCGGCGAAGGCGCTGCCGGCGCAGGCCAGGGCGATAGCGCTGGCGCTGAGCTTGTACTGGACTTTCATCTGGGATTCTCCTGGGGTGGCTTACAGGCCGATCGATTTGCGGATCAGGCCGAACACCTCGGTATTGGTGATCACGCCGGTGAAGTTCTCGGCGCCACGGCCGATGGCGCCGAGGAAGACGTCGGTGCCGCCGTGGGTTTCGCTGCCGGCCGCCATCGGAATCGCGGCTTCCTGGTGGTAGGTCTTGACCGCGACCTGGGCATCGGTGAGCGCGCTGCGCGTGGCGGGACGGTTCTCACCGTTGCCGAAGCCGATGATGGTGAACGGGTTGCTGCCGCTGTCGAGGCTGAGGGTCACGCGGTCGACGAAGCTCTTGACCAGGCCGAGCACGCCGGGGTTGCCGGAGGTGGTCTTGCCGGTGCGGGCGGCGTAGCCGTTGAGCACCAGGGTGTGGTCGTGGTCGGCGGTGACGACGATCAGCGTGTTCTTCAGCTCGGGGTCCTTGAGCTTCATCCTGTCGATCGCGGCCTGGATCGCGTCATCGAAGGCGGCCGTGTCCTGCAGCGCCTTGGCGGCGGTGGTCTCGTGCAGCGCATGGTCGATGCGGCCGCCCTCGACCATCAGGAAGAAGCCCTTCTTGTTCCTGGACAGGATGTCGATGGCCTTGGTGGTCATCTCGGCCAGGCTGGGCTCGACGGCGGGGTCGCGGTCGATGTCGTAGCTCATGTGGCTGCTGGTGAACAGGCCGACGAGCTTGCCGTTGGCGCCGGCGGCGTCGAATTCCGTCTTGTTCCTGACATAGGTGTAGCCCTTGGCGACGAATTCGGCCGTCAGGTCGCGCCCGTCGGTGCGCTTGCCGCCGTTGGCGGTCGACAGGAAGAACTGCCGTCCGCCGCCCAGCAGCACGTCCACGCCGTCGCCGAGCGCGCTGTTGAAGCCAGCGCCGCCGGGCACGGCCTGCGCCGCGATCGTGTTCTCGCCGTCGCGGTGGCAGACATGCGAGTAGGTGACTGCCGGGGTGGCGTGCGTGATGCGGGTCGTCGTCACGGCGCCGGTGCCCCAGCCGGCGGCCTTGGCCAGTTCGAGCAGGGTCGTGACCGGCCGGCCGTTGCTGCCGTCGGAAGGGCAGGTGCTGTCGGTGCCGTTCAGGTAGTCCTTGCCGCTGGCGTCGAAGGCCGATGTGTCGGCCGTCATCGAGATGACCTCGTTGTTCATCTTGACACCGGTCATGTAGGCCGCCATCGACGGCGCGCTGTCGGTGACCTGGGCGTTGTTGGAGTAGGTGCGAACGAAGGCGCTTTCGGGCAGGGTGTCCATCGCCAGGTCGCCGTCTTCGCCCACCTTGTAGATGCGCGCGGCGGTCTGGGTGGTCATGCCCATGCCGTCACCGAGGAAGAAGATGACGTTCTTGGGCTCGGCGTTGTCGTTCAGGCAGCCGGCCAGGGCCGTCGTGGCGAGGGCGGTTGCTATCAACCAGGTTTTCATGTGAGGCTCCAGAAGGGATCGTGTCGCTTGCAAGCCCGCGCAGTCTTGCGCACTTTGGTGACAAGGTCATGAAGGCCTGCCTCCGCCCCGGTTTTTCCCCGTCATCTGCCAGTCATGCATCGATGCAATAATTCAACAATCGTCAAATCATTGAATTGAGTTCAGGAGTCAAGCCATGAAAGTGGGCATCAATGGCATGGGCCGCATCGGCCGTCTGGCGCTGCGCGCCGCCTTCGGCGCGGCCGAGCGCCAGTCCGACGACCCGCGCGCCGGCAACCGGCTCGAGGTCGTGCACCTCAACGAACTGAAAGGCGGCGCCGCCGCGACCGCACACCTGTTGGCCTTCGACAGCGTGCAGGGGCGCTGGCGCGAAGACATCGAGGCCGAGGGCGACGACGCCATCCGCATCGGCGGGCGCCGGCTCTCGTTCAGCAGCCATGCGAACCCGGCCGACATTCCCTGGGGCGAGCTTGGCGTCGATGTCGTGCTCGAATGCTCCGGCAAGTTCCTGACGCCCGAGACCATCCAGGGCCACCTCGACCGCGGCGCCAGGCGCGTGATCGTCGCGGCCCCGGTCAAGACCGGCGGCGTGCTCAACATCGTGGTCGGCATCAACGAGCAGCTGTACGACCCGGCCAAGGACCGCATCGTCACGGCAGCTTCCTGCACCACCAACTGCCTGGCGCCGGTGGTCAAGGTCATCCACGAGAACATCGGCATCCGCCACGGCCAGATCACCACCATCCACGATCCGACCAATACCAACCTGGTGGTCGACGCGCCGCACAAGGACCTGCGCCGCGCCCGCAGCGCGATGATGAGCCTGGCGCCGACGACGACCGGCAGCGCCACCGCGATCGCGCTGATCTACCCCGAGCTCAAGGGCAAGCTCAACGGCCACGCGGTGCGCGCGCCGGTGCTCAACGCCTCGCTGACCGACTGCGTGTTCGAGCTCCGGCGCGAGACCAGCGCCGAGGAGGTCAACGCGCTGTTCAAGGCCGCCGCCGAGGGCGAGCTCGCCGGCATCCTGGGCTACGAGGTCAAGCCCCTGGTCAGCGCCGACTACGCGCGCGACACGCGCAGCGCCATCGTCGACGCGCTCTCGACCCTGGTGACCGACGGCACCCTGCTCAAGGTCTACGCCTGGTACGACAACGAGATGGGCTACGCCTGCCGCATGGTCGACCTGGCCTGCCACATGGAACAGGTCGGCATCTGAGATGAGTGCCGCGCGCAACTACGCCATAGTCACCGCCGCCTACTGGGGCTTCACGCTGACCGATGGCGCCCTGCGGATGCTGGTGCTGCTGCACTTCTACCGCCTGGGCTATTCCTCCGTCACGCTGGCCTTCCTGTTCCTGCTCTATGAAGCGGCCGGCATCCTGGCCAACCTGATCGGCGGCTGGCTGGCCACGCGCTTCGGCATCACGCGCATGCTGACCGTCGGCCTGGTGACGCAGATCACGGGCTTCACGCTGCTGTCGCTGCTGAACC
>JBEEPT010000183.1:0-4839 GCA_041190985.1 Pseudomonadota bacterium | reverse complement strand
ATGGAGCCGGGAGGCCGGCGCCGATCTGCTGGAGCAGGCGCAGCTGCCCCCCGGGACGCCCGCGATCTGGCATGAGCAGGCCGCCTGGCTGCGCCCGGCGCAGCTGGTGCGCGCCCAGCTCGCCCACCCCAACATCACCTGGCGCGGCGATACGCGGGTCGCGGCGCTGCGGCGCGACGGCAAGGACGCAGACGCCATCTGGCAGTTGCTGGACGCCGACGGCGGCGTGCTGGCGCAGGCCGGGACCGTCGTGCTGGCCTGCGCGCACCCGACGCGGGCGCTGCTCGAGCCCCTGGGCAGCAGCCTGCCCCTCAACGCCTTGCGCGGCCAGGTCAGCTGGGGACCGCTGTCCGAGCTGCCCGAGGCGGTGCGCGCGCAGCTGCCGCCGTTTCCGGTCAACGGCCACGGCAGCCTGATCAGCGGCTTCGCGGGCTCCGACGGCCTGGCGGACCCGGCCTGGATCGTCGGCTCGACCTTCGAGCGCGGCGCGACCGAAGGCCGCGTCAAGGCCGAGGACCAGGACGCCAACCGCGATCGCCTCGCGCGCCTGCTGCCTCGGCTCGGGCTGGCGATGGGGACGCAGTTCGAGCATGCCCGGGCCTGGGCGGCGGTGCGCTGCACCCTGCCCGACCGTGTGCCCGCCGTCGGGCCAGTGGACACGCGGGACCTTCCCGGCCTGCTGGTCTGCGCCGGCATGGGCGCGCGCGGCCTGACGTTGTCGGTGCTGTGCGGCGAACTGCTCGCCGCCAGCCTGCACGGCGAGCCCTGGCCGCTGGAGCGCAAGCTGGCACTGGCGCTGGCCGCCGCGCGCTTCCCGCAGGTCCGGCCAGCCGGGCCGGCTCAGTCGCCGTAGCGCACCAGCACGTAGCGACCGGGCGCTGGCCCCAGCGCCTCGTCCACGGGCGGCAGACGGGCCGGCACCCGCAGCCCCGAACCCTGTCCGTTCAGCCAGGCGTCCCAGGCCGTCCACCAGCTGCCTTCGTGGCGCGGCGCGCTGTCCTGCCATTCGTCCGGGCTGAGCCAGGGCTGGCCGGGCGGGCGGGCCAGCAGCTGGTAGTGGCGCCCGGCGTGGCCAGGCTCGGAGACGATGCCCGCGTTGTGGCCGCCGTTGGCGAGCGCGAAAGTCACCTCGCCCGACACCAGCCGGTGCATCTTGTAGCAGGAGCGCCAGGGCGCGACATGGTCCTTGAGCGTGCCGACGCCGAACACCGGCACGCGGATGTCGCGCAGCGAGATCGGATGGCCCTGGAACAGGTAGCGGCCCTCGGCCAGGTCGTTGCGCAGGTAGCAGCTGCCCAGGTACTGGCTGTGCATCACCGCCGGCAGGCGCGTCACGTCGGCGTTCCAGACCATCAGGTCGCTGGGCAGCTCTGCCTCGCCCAGCAGCCAGCGGCGCGTGAGGCTGGACCAGACCAGCTCGCGCGAGTGGATGAACTGGAAGCTGCCCGCCATCTGCCTGCCGCTCAGGAAGCCGCGCGCGGCCATCATCTCCTCGATCTGGCGCACCTGGGCCTCGTCGATCAGCACGCCCATTTCGCCCGGTTCGGTGAAGTCGGTCTCGGACGCCAGCAGCGTCAGGCTCGCCAGCGGTCCGGCCTGCGCCTGGTCGCGGTCGTTCGGCATGCAGGCGCAAGCATCGCCCCCGCCCAGGGCGGCGGCCGCGATCGCGGCGAAGGTGCCGCCCAGGCAGTAGCCCATCAGGTGCACCGGCTCGCCCGTCGCGCAGTGGACATGGTCCAGCGGCGCCAGCACGCCCTCGCGCACGTAGTCGTCCATGCCCAGCAGGGCGTCGCGCTCGTCGGGGTTGCGCCAGGAGACGATGTAGACCGTGTGCCCGCGCCCGACCAGCCAGCGCACCAGCGAATTGTGCGGCGACAGGTCGAGGATGTAGTACTTCATGATGCACGAGGGGATGACGAGCAGCGGCTCGGCGTGGACCTCGGGCGTGGCGGGCTCGTACTGGATCAGCTCGACCAGCTCGTTGCGCAGCACGACTCGGCCCGGCGTCATCGCCAGGCCGGTGCCGGGACCGAGGCCCTGCGCGGCATCGGCCCGGACCACCTGGCGATCCGTCAGTTCGTCGAACATGTGGCCCCATCCACGCAGCAGGGACTGCCCAGCGCTGTCCCAGGCCGCCTGCAGCGCCTCGGGATTGGTCCAGAGCCAGTTGCTGGGCGAGCCGGCGTCGAGCAGCTGACGCCCGTAGAAGCGCATCTGCTCGCGGCTGTGGGGCTGCATGCCGCGCAGGCTGCTCGCATCCTGCCACCAGGCCTCCCAGGCCTTGGTGGCGCTGGCCAGGCCGCGCCAGGGCCACTGCAGCCAGGCCGGCGCAGCGAAGCGCGTGTCCTCCGCCAGCGCCGCAGAAAGCGGGGAAGCGGCCGCCTCGGAACCGGCGCCGTCACGCTGCCCGGCCAGCTGCGCCGCCGACTGCCGGAGCAGGGCCTGGGCCGCGTCGTCGAACCAGCCCCGCCCCTGCTCCCAGGCCTGGCGCGCCAGCCGCACGCGCGAGCCCGGCGAACTCGCCAGGTTCAGGGCCCAGTCGGCATAGGCCAGCGCGAGCGAAACCGGCGACAAGCCGTTCCAGAACCTGGCCATGACGGCGGCGGCGTGCCGATCCAGCGCGCTGGCGACGTCATCGGCGCGGGTCGGGCGCCTTGCAGGCGGGGTGCCGGCGACGGGCGTACCTCGGAAGGAAGAATCGTGGCTTGGCATGGCGAACGAGGGATGAGCTCATACAAATGATAGCCACAAGCCCGGCGGCAGCGCAGCTCACCACCGTTGCGGCCTCAATTAATAACCATTTGCATATAAAGACAGAATAAAAAAATAGTTTGGAAATATTTATCCATCCCCTACAGTTCGCCGCTATGCACGATATTGGCTTTGTCATCGCGGGCTTCGCCGTGGGACTGATCGTCGGTCTGACCGGCGTCGGCGGCGGCTCCCTCATGACCCCCATCCTGATCTTCTTCTTCGGCGTCAAGCCCTACATGGCGATCGGCACCGACTTGCTGTTCGCGGCCTTCACCAAGGCCGGCGGCACGCTCAGCCTGATGAAGAAGCGCCTGGTGCCCTGGCCCGTGGTTGGCCAGCTGTGCGCCGGCAGCATCCCGGCCGCGCTGGCCACGCTCTACACGCTGCACGAGCTGGGCACTGCGAGCGGCCAGGTCCAGAAGCTCATGACGACCACGCTGGGTTGCGCCCTGCTGCTGACCGCGGCCGCCACCCTGTTCAAGGCGCTGCGCATGCGCAAGCCCCCGGTGCGGGTGATGAACAGCCAGGGGCCGGTGACGCCGATCGGCGAGACGCCGGCCGCGATGCGCGCACGCCACTGGAGCCTGCCGGTGCTGTTCGGCGCGCTGATCGGCTCCCTGGTCACGCTGACATCGGTCGGCGCCGGCGCGATTGGCGTCACCGTGCTGCTGGTGCTTTTCCCGCTGCTGCCTTTGCCGCGTATCATTGCGGCCGACATCGCGTACGCCGTGCCGCTGACGCTGGTCGCAGGCCTCGGCCATGCCTCGCTCGGCTCGGTGGACTGGCCGCTGCTGCTCAAGCTGCTGGCCGGCTCGCTGCCAGGCATCTGGCTCGGCGCCCAGCTGATCAACAAGACTCCTGAGCGCGTGGTGCGCTCGCTGCTGGCACTGCTGCTGGCCTACGCCGGCACCAAGCTGCTCGCCGTCTGAAACGTTTCATGACCTGACCCCCGTATGTATCAATACACCGAATTTGACCGCCAGTTCGTGCGCGAGCGCGCCGCGCAGTTCCGTGACCAGCTCGACCGCTTCCATGCCGGCACCCTGGGCGGCGACGAGTTCAAGCCGCTGCGGCTGCAGAACGGCTGGTATATCCAGCGCCACGCGCCGATGCTGCGCGTCGCCGTGCCCTACGGCGAACTGAGCACCGCCCAGCTGCGCGTGCTGGCGCGCGTCGCACGCGAGTACGACCAGCCCAGCGCCGCAGTCTTCCAGGGCGCCATCGCGGCGCAGAACAAGCTCGGCGACATCCAGCTGCGCGACGGCAAGGCCATCGGCAGCCGCCTGCTGACCGGCTACGCGCACTTCACCACCCGCACCAACGTCCAGTACAACTGGATTCCGCTGGACCGGGCCGCCGACGTGATGGACCTGCTCGCCACCGTCGGGCTGCACGGCATCCAGACCAGCGGCAACTGCATCCGCAACACCACCACCGATGCGCTGGCCGGCGTCGCTCCCGACGAGGTGGCCGACCCGCGCCCCTGGGCCGAACTGCTGCGCCAGTGGAGCACGCTGCACCCCGAGTTCGCCTTCCTGCCGCGCAAGTTCAAGTGCGCCATCGTCGGCGCCGCCGAGGACCGCGCCGCGGTCCACTGGCATGACGTCGGCCTCAAGCTCAAGCGCAACGCTGCCGGCGAGCTCGGCTTCGAGGTCCTGGCCGGCGGCGGCATGGGCCGCACCCCGGTGATCGCTCCCACCATCCGCGACTTCCTGCCGGCCGACCAGCTGCTCAACTACCTGGAAGCCGTGATCCGCGTCTACAACCGCTGGGGCCGCCGCGACAACCTGTACAAGGCCCGCATCAAGATCCTGGTGAAGGCCGAGGGCCAGCGCTACATCGACGAGGTGGAGGCCGAATTCAAGGCCATCCTCGAGCAGGACGGCGCCCCGCACACCATCACCCAGGCCGAGCTGGACCGCGTGTCCGCCTCCTTTGTGCCGCCCCTGCTGCCCGCTGCCACCGCCACCGAGCTGCCCTCGGGCGACCTGGAGCCGGCCTACCAGCGCTGGCTGCAGCAGAACGTGGCCGCCCACAAGAACCCGCAGCTGCGCGCCGTCACGCTGTCGTTCAAGCGCGTGGGCC
>JBEEPT010000182.1:0-4660 GCA_041190985.1 Pseudomonadota bacterium | reverse complement strand
GCCGCGCCCCACGCGATGGCGTCCGTCGTCATCTGCGCGTACCGCTGCATCACGAACGCCCAGCGGCTGGCCACCTCCTGCACCTTGCCGATGGTCGACGGCGCCAGCATTTGCTCGATGTCGGCCGCAAGCGCCTGCATCTCCGTGCTCCACCGGATGCGCATGGCCTCGCTGAACTTCTCGACCTCGGCGATGGCCTTGGCCGGATTGCGGCTGAACTTCCAGAACGCCGCCCACACCTCGGGGACGCTGCTGTACAGCGCCGCGTTGCTCAGGCCGGTCAACTGCTGCGCCGCGTTGCGCGGGTTCAGGCCGAGGAACATCGTGCTGGTGGCCTGCTTGACGTAGTTCGAGAAGCGCAGCAAGCCAGGGTCCGACTGGGCCACGATCTTCCCTCGGGCTGCGCGGTCGATGGCCGGCAGGATGACGTAGGGCAGCGCGTTGCGGTCGGCGATCCTCAACGACTCTTGCAGCGATCCGGTGCGGAACAGCCCGGCGATGTCCTTCGTCGGCCCGGCAAGGTGGATGATCTGCAAGGCGTCGGCGATGTGGTCCCGCAGCAGCCGAACGTCCATCACGCGCGGCTGCTTGGCGCCGTCCTTGCGCGCGATCGTCATGCCGCGCGGGACGTTGCCGTGGTTGGCCACGAAGTCGGTTCGCATCTCGGCCACGGCGTCAAGTTGTGCCTTCGCGCCGAGGTTGCTGTTGGCCTTGTCGACCTTGGACGGGAAGTAGCCTCCGGGGTACTTGCCGAACGGCGTGTCGAACGGGAACGCCTCGACCTCCTTCGGGTAGAAGCCCCACACCTCGCGCGACGTGTCGAACAGGCGCGTCTTGAGCCGGTCGCGGATGTGGTCGAACGCGGCCTGTGCCAAGTCGAAGTCCTCGCGGCGCAGGTAGCCGCGTTCCACCATGTCGCGGAGCATGTCCTGGAACACGGGAGCGAACGGCCGCCCGTCGTGGGCGTAGAGGTCTCCATCCTTCTGCCACGCCCACCCGTTGCCGATGGCCATGTTGCGGAAGTTGCCGTCGGTGCCGAGCTGGTAGAGCATGCCGACGATCTGCGCGCGGCTCTCGAACGTGCTGAACGTGTCGCCGAGCCACCGCTTGCCGTCGTACTTCGGCCCCGTGAGGTCGCCGTGCTTCTCCAGGTGGTCGCGATACCACTCGCGCTCGACCAGCATCTCGGCATCGCGCTCGGTCTGCGCGTCCTTGAGGGTGCGGTAGACGTAGCGCTGCCACGGGCCGCCCACCTTGCCGCCGTCCAGCGCCAGCGACAGCGACTCCAGCCGCTTGACGGACGCCAGCCACGTCGCCGGGTCCCAATCCGTTGTGGTGGGCTTGGGTGCCTTGCCGCTCGGGTCGCCGAACACCTCGACGAGCTGCGCCTCCAACTCGTCCTGGATCTCATGCCGCTGCCGCATCACGCCCGCGATGCGCACCTGCTCGCTGCGCTTGCTCTCGTGCCAGAGCTGGGCCGTCTCCTCCATCACCTGCCGCCACCGGTCAAGAGGCACCAGCCGCCACGGCTTCGCGCCGGCAGTCGCGGCACCGATCCGAGCCGCGAGTTCGGCGTGGCCGGTCGGGTTCTGGTTCGCCATGGTGCCGAGGTAGGCGTCGGCCGCCTCAGCCCGCGCGCTGCCGATGGCCTCGTACTTCCCGAGGATGGAGCGGATGGCCTGCACCCGGTCCAGGTCGCGCTTGGCCTTGAGGATGTCCGCGTCCGGCTTCATGTAGGAGCCGCCCACGGTGTCGTTGAACTTGTCCAGCTCCTTCTCGATGTCGACGGCGAACCGGGTCAGGTAGTGCTGCAACAGGTGCTTCCGCTGCGCCTCGATGGCCTCGTCGACCTTGCCCGACTTCAACGCCTCGCGAGCCGCCTTGCCGGCCCGCAACTCGGCCTGCGAGAAGCCGCGAACGCTGATCTGGCCCACGGGCGTCCGCGCCAGCACCGCCTTGGCCGCCTGCTGGGCCGCTGCTTCGAGTTCGGCCGTGCTCCGCGTGTTGTTGAGCATGGCCCGCAGGATCGTGCTGGCGAGCCTTGCAGCGGCCTTCCCGTGGGTCGCAGCCTCGACGGCCTGCCGCATCTTCTTCGGGTCGGCAAGCGGCTCCTCGGCTTCGATGCGTTGACGCACGCGACGGCGGATGGCCTCCTCACGAAGCTGCATGTTGGCCAACGCCCGCAGCATCTCGTCGCCGGTCTGGAAGCCAAACAGAGCGCCAATCTGGTCGGGGTCGCTGCCTTCCACGATCGTGGTCGACTCGCGAACTTGGCGCATCTCCTCCGCACTCAGCTTGCGCCCGCTGACCTTGCGACGCGCCTCCGCGTAGGCGTCGCGGATCTGCTGCGCCTCCGACTTCTGCACCAGACCGCGCCGTGCCAGCTTGGTGAACATCGCCTCGCGCTCGGCCGCGCTAGCCTTGGCATCGCGCACCGACTGATCGACATAGGCCGATTGCGTGCGAAGCCAGTCCTCGTACTCGGCCTGCATGCGCGACGACTCGGTGACGGCCTCGTCCGCATACCGTCGCTCGCCTTGCGCGGCAGCCGTCAGCGCATCGACCAGCCACATGTTGTCGACGTTCTGCGCAACGTCGCCGTCGTAGACCTCGCCGCCGTAGCCCTCGCTGGCCAACTGCTGCGCAACGGCCTCCCACGACTGGCCGCCTTCCTTGCGGAACACGCCGGGGATGCTGAACTCGCCCTCTGTCTCTCCGGGGTAGCTGTCCAACCGGATGCCGCCCAACTGGCGAATGCGCCCCACCAGCGACGTGCCCTTCTCGCCGCCCTTGATAGCCGGTAGCCCAAGAATGCGGCGTACGGCCACCGACGACAGCTTGCGGGCGCTCTTGTCCTTGACCAGCTCGCCGTCAGCGTTCTCGTAGATGCCGTCACGTAGGTAGCGGTAGGCGTTCTGCGCCGGGTTGTCTCGGAACTCCTCCTCGACCTCCTTGCGCACCCGCTCCTCGGCCGCCCGCAGCTTCGCCTTCGCGTCCTTCTCGGCACCACGCCGAGCGGCTTGGAAGTAGCGAGCCCCGCGCACCGCCTCGGCGCTCAACTTGGCCTTCGCCTCGTCCTTCGCCTCGGCTTGCAGCCGCTCCACCTCGGCCACCGTGGCGTCGTCCAGCCCCAGCGATTTCGCCGCCGCCTTGTCGAACGCCACCGCGCCCTCGCGCTCGGCCTGTGCGATCTCGATGGCCTGTTCGCTGGCCAGCATGCGGTCGAAGAAGCCGCGCAGCTCGGGCGTCATCGCCGGCAAGTCGCGGCCGAACTGCTCGCGGTAGGACGCTTCCAGGCCGCCGCGCAGGCCGCCAAAGCTCTTGATGACGTTGGAGTAGACGCGCAGGATGAACTTGCGCAGCTTCTCGAACACGCCCGCCAGTTCCTTGCTCGGCGCCTGTCCGGTGGCGAAGTACTCTTCGGCGTTGTAGCTGATGTCCTCGTAGTGCTTCGCGCGCTCGGCGTCCGGCATCGCGTCCCACTGCTCGCGCGTCATTTTCCAGCGATCCAGAAGGACGTTCATCTGCTGCACGGCCCATGGCGAGCCCTGCCGCGCCAGCCGGTCGATGATCTCCGTGTACCAGTGCGTCAGCTCGTGCAGGACGGTGGATGCGTCCGACTTCTCGCCGAACAGGATGGCCAACGCGCGACGGATGAAGCCGCCGCGTGCCGGCTGGCGCAGGATGTTCGGGTCGTTGTGGTCGAAGGTGCCGCGGTTGTTGACGCTCTTGATCTGCGTCGGGTCGAACACCGCGAGGCTACCGCCAGTGTCTGCCGCATCCTCCAGCCGCAGCGAGTCGAAACCCGCACGCTTGAGCGCCGGGATCAGCACGTCACGCCAGACGCCAGCCTCGGCGGCCTTGGTGAACATCCAACCTTGTGGCCCCGCTATGCGCGATTGGATGAACTTGGCACGGTCGGCAAGGTAGGTTCGGTCCTTCGGATTAATCTCGGCCAGCGCCTCGACTTCCTTGGAGATGTCCACCTTGGCCACTTCGGCCGCTGTGGCCGGCGAAGAAGCCGTGACGAATGCCTTTACTACGATCCCTTGCCGGCCCTGCGATCGGTCGAAGGCGTAGGCTTCCGCCGTCCCCTGGTTCTCCGAGAAGAACATGAGCGGCGACTTGTCCGCGTTGAACGCAGTGAAATCGGCATCGGTGCCGTGGTAGACCACCATCGGCTTGCCCTCGGCATCCACCACCTTTGACTTGCCGAACCACGCCTTGAACTCCGGCGTGTAGGTCTTGTTCGAAGGCTGCTGCAACGCCTCCTCGGTCAGCGGCTGGTTGGTGATGGCCGCCCCGTAACGCTGCCAAGCCTGCTCGGGCGTGATGTTCTCGCCCTCGGCGATGCGAGCCACCATCTCGGCGGCGATGCGCGTTACGCTGCGCAGCTCGGCGGGACGAAGCGAGGTAGCGGTGGCCGTGAATCCGCCGGCAACCTGCTCCTCCACCTTCGCCAGCGACTCGCGGAACGCCTTCTCGGCGTCCGTGCCGGTGTCGGCCTGCTTCGCCTGCGCATCGACCTCCTTCTGCATCTCGGCCGCAACGGCAGCCGACGGCAACGCGGGGTCCATGCGCCCGTGCTCGTTCAGCGCCTCGGCCACTTGCGGCAACTGCTGCGCGATCGTGGTGATGAGCTTCGCCGTCGGAACCTGAA
>JBEEPT010000181.1:0-3402 GCA_041190985.1 Pseudomonadota bacterium | reverse complement strand
TTGAGGAAATTCATGGCTAGCACTCCAAACAAACGGCGAACTTGAGCGACTGGCGATTGTCCCGGTCGAACTCAGAGGCTCGCCGGACCTGTTCCTGCGCAGTCGAGCACGCCTGATAGTTGGCCATGTCGATCACGACGCTGGTGGCGCTGCCGCCGTCGGCAAACCAGAACACCAGCAGCAGCACCCAGGCGCTCATGACACCAGCCCCACGCGCGCGATCTGCACCACCGCCCAGCCGGCGACGGCAATCACGCCGAACACCACCGCCAGGATGCCGAAGAACCGCTGCAGCTCGGCCAGCGGGTCGACGATCACGATGCTGACGCGCTCGCCTTCCTTCAGCGGGACACAGAAGTCCTCGCCGGGATAGACCCGGACCACGCGGCGCGGCTTCTCGTTGGGCGCGAGGTGCGCGGTGCTCAACGAAGCCGCGTACTCAATGGGGGTGCGCATGCCGGTCACTCCGCCGGCTCGTAGGTGACCGCGAACACATCCGGCTTGATCGGCCAGAACTCGCCCTTCGGACCCGGCCCGGCGATCCAGTCGCCCGGCGTCACCACGTGCCCGCCCTCCAGCGTCGGCACCCACCCGAGGTCAGGACGACCCGCGTGCTCGTGGTGATACAGCGGCACCGGCTGCACCGCCGGATGGTCGCCGTGGGCGTGCCACTGCCTCGCCTCGATCAGCGCGACCTTGCGGAACTTGGCCATCACGCCGCCTCCGCCGCGTTCTGCTCGCGGATCGACGCGACCACGAGCCGGACCGTCGCTGCCGCGTTGCGCAGCTCGCCGGCCGCCTCGCTCAAGGCGGCGCCGTGCTCGGGATGGTCCAGCGCCATCCGGTCGAGCAGCACGGCCTGGGCGCGCAGCACGGCGGCCTCGGGCTCCCACAGGTCGGCGCCGGGCATTGCGGCCAGGGCACGCGCCTCGTGTTCCGCGATGATCATGCGGGCCAGCTCGGCCGCGCGCTCCGGTCTCAGGCGGCGGTCGCTGACATGGTGCCGGGCCGCGTCGTCGGCGGCGAACAGCTTCCGGCCGATGGTGGTGAGGTGCATCTGCGATCCTCCTGCCGCGATGTGCGGCTGAGGAGCAGATTGTGCGATCCGTTCGTACAAGTCAATCGACTTTTTCGTACAACTTGGCTATCAAGGGACCGCAGCCCAACGCGGAGTCCGAGATGGCGATCTACTTCATGCAGGCCGGCGAGGCGGGGCCGATCAAGATCGGCAAGAGCAACTACGTCGAGGCCAGGCTAAGGGCTCTATCGAGCTGCCACTACGAGCCGATCAGGCTTCTCGCCGTGGGCGAAGGGTGCCGGCGTTTCGAGGGCATGATCCACCAGCACTTCGCCGACGCGCACATTCGGCACGAATGGTTTCACCCGGTCGCCGCCATCCTGGCGTTTATCGACCGGGTGAAAGCCGGAGAAAAGCCGTACATGATCCTGCCTTCGGCCGGGGCCGACCGGATCAGCGACAAGAAATGCTCAGGTATCGAGTGCTGGCGCTGCGAGTATCGCGCCTACGCGGGCATCCTACCGGATCGCCCGGCGCCCAAGCAGGCTTTGCTCTAGCTCGTCGAACCGCCGCTCAAGGCGGTCGATCTTCTCCTGCGCCGGGTCGAGGTCCGGCGGCATCGGCCCGAGCTGGGCCACTCGCTCGCGCGGGAAGCCCAGCCGGACGAACGCCCGTATGATGGGATCGCGTATCGCCTTCTTGATCTCCGGCGCCGTGAACTCCGGGCCTTCGTAGTAGGAATACGTGGTGTAGGCGGCGAAGCCGGCGAAGGTCGCGAACGCGCGCACCGACATGCCCGTCTCCATCCGCATCTTTCGCAAGGTGCGGGACAGCTCGGACAGCTCCGAATCCGGCGTGCGCGGCTTCCTCATAGTGCGCGAGTGTACGGCTTTGTCGCGCAACCGTCCGTCTGAAAAAGTCGTTGACGAAGCGTTCGATCTTTTCGTACAAACTCTCGCATGAGGTACGAGCTCCGCCACAGACAGGTGATCGAGCGCTTCGGGGCCGGGCAGCTTGCCAAGTGCCTGGGGCTGCCGCGCAGCACGGTCTACTCGTGGCGCGATGCCGGGATCATTCCGGCGAAGCACCACGCCCAGATCCTGGCGGCGGCGAAGGAAGCTGGCGTCGAGCTTAGCCCCGCCGACTTCATCGGGGCGCTTGCGGTCGAGACAGGCCATGCGGCCTAGGTCCTCAATGCAGGTCACGGTCGCTGAGGCCGAGCCGCTTGAGTGCATGAACGTTGCGTCATGCAACACCGCGTGTCCACCCGTAGCCGTCGCTTTTCCTTCCAGATCGCGAACCTGTGGCTGACGCCGATGCTTGGCAGCCACACCGCGCAACTTTACTCCATTACTGCAGGCGAGATAGATCAACCGTTGGTCGGTCAAGTTGGTTTTCCCGTTTGGCCTTATGGTTATTGCCGAGGGATTGAGTGCTGTAGCCCAACTATTAATTGTCGTTTTGAGCGGTTCAATTCTTATCGCACAGCGTGCGCCCGTCAATTGGGAAATAGCACGGCTGATAACGTAATCGACACTTTCAATCGTCCAGTGAACAAGGCGCGTTGCGCGTCAATTTCTGGATCGCTCGGGAAGCTCCCGAGCCTCCTGTCGAGTCTCAGCGGCGTGAGCACGGATCGACCGGCAGAGGCCGCGACCGCCAGGACCCGGCGGTGCGCGACCTCTCCCGGTCGGGCCGTGACGGACCCCCGACCGCTTGTCGAGGCTTCCTCCAGACTCAGGGGCGGGCAGGGCACTGTCCGCCCCTCTTTTCTCCCCACCGACATCATGAGGTACTGATGGCTCGCTACAGCACATCGGCTGCGGCCGAGAGCAATCTGACTGGCGTCGCGATCCGCCCCAGCGGCAGGACGCGCACGGCGACCAGTCGCATGGTCGACCTGAACGACCGGCTGGCCCGCGTCCTGGGCGACGCCGACGCCATCGGCGACCGCCTGCTCGGCTCGGTCCCGACGCCGCAGCAGACCGACAAGGTGCAGCCGCAGCCGGTCCCGAACGGCAGCCTGGAGGAGCTGCACGAGCAGATCAGCCGGGCCGAAGGGCTGCTCGCCAGCCTCTCCGCCGCCGTCGACCGCCTGAACGAGGCCGACTGATGCACGCGCCCGAGCACTGCCGGCCCGGCGCTGCTCGGGCCGTCCTGCCGACCAGCAACCGGCTTGCCTCGCGCACCGAGAAGGCGCGGGCCGGTTCCTCGTCGGCTGGTGCCGCCCCAACCAGCGGACGGCTGTGGCCGAGTGCCCAGCCCTCGAGCGTGGGGCCCTTGTGTCAAGTCAGACGGTGCCTCCCAACCCTCGCTTGGCCCGGTGGCTTCGGCTGCCGGGCCGCTTTCTTTGGGGTGACCTGACATGCGGAAGCTTTTTCCAG
>JBEEPT010000180.1:0-4583 GCA_041190985.1 Pseudomonadota bacterium | reverse complement strand
GCCTGCGCCTGGCGCTCGGCAGCGAGGATCTGCAGCGCCGCGTCGCCGGCCGAGACCGAGCCGTCGGCCTTCAGGCGGGCGACCAGGGCGTCGTGGCCCGGCAGCGCGGCCGCCTCGATCTTGAGGATGCGCTCGCGCTCCTCGGTGGCGCCTGCCGCGCGGCCTTCGGCCAGCACGGCGGCCAGCAGCGCCGGATGCTCGGCGGCGAGTTGGTTTCGGTCCATGGACATTGCTCCTTGAGGGTTGACGGTGACGGGCTTGACTGCTGTAGCGCAGACCTTCGGAAGATTGGTTCCACGCACATGGCTCGGATCCGCCAGCGAGGCGGCGTAGTCGGCGTTCAGCGCAGCGATGACCTGAGGCAGCGTCTGGATGCCGTCCACCAGGCCGGCGTCAACGCCTTGCTGGCCGATGAAGGTGCGACCGTCGGCCATCTGCTCCAGCACGGTATCCACGCTCACGCCACGGTGCGTGGCAACGGCGTCGACGAACAGGCTGTAGTAGTAGTCAACTTCGGCCTGCAGGTGCGCCTTGCCTTCCTTTGACAACGGCGCGTTGTCGCTGGCGATGCGCTTGTACTTGCCGGCCGTGATCTCGGTGACCGTGATGCCGCGATCTGCGCGCGCCTTGCTGTAGTCGGTGTGGCTCCGAACGACTCCGATGGAGCCGGAGACGGTGGTGGTGTCTGCGATGTAGACGGCCGACGCCGCCGAGCCGATCCAGTAGGCGGCGCTGGCCATCAGGCCGCTGGCCAGAGCGACGATCGGCTTTTGCTCGCGGCCGCTGCGCACCAGGGATCCCAGGGCCTGCGTGCCGTCGACGGTACCGCCAGGGCTGTCGATCGAGAGCACGACCGAATGCACCTGTGGATCCTGCAGGGCAGCCTGCAGGTCGCGGCCCAGCAGCTCGGTGGACACGCCGCCCGAGATCTCCATGAACATGTTCGCGCGCTTGGCGATCACGCCATGCACTGGCAGGATCGCGACGCCCTGCTCGACGGTATACGGCTTGGGATCGTTGGCCAGAGGCTTGCCGATGCGAGCCTCGATGGCTGCGATGTCGGCCTTTTCGCCACGCACGTGCGCCAGGTAGATGGACTGGATCTCCAGCAGCTTGCCGGGCTCGATGGCCCAGGGTGCGGTGATGACGTCCAGGAGGTTCATGTGCAGGTGTTGATGGCGGCGAGGTGAATGTAGAAAATTCAGCGTCTCAAAAACAGGGCAAACCTGAGACGACCCACAATCACGCGCCAAGGGCTGCGGCCAGCTTCAACACCGGAAGCTCGCCGGCCGCGGTCAGTTTTCGACCGCTGGACAAGGTCGCCACGCAGCGCACTCCGTAGGTCACGTCTTGCGTCTGCGCGGTGAAGCGTTGCAGGACGACGCCGCCAGAAGCTGACTCGGTGAACACGCCCGCCGTCGTCATCGTGCCGATGAGAGCGGACCCCGTGACCATGTCCTGCGAGTTCGAATCGGCACCCTGGATCGGCGCACAGGTGATCGCGACGGAGGCGATGGTCTCCCCGGCCACCAGGTCGCGCGTGAAGTCGAAGGGGATGTCGTCCACCTCGTTGAGGTCCATCGCGGGCTGCGGCTGTGCGGTGCGTAGGGTCATGGCGTGATGCTCCTGGTGGCGCGCTGCGTGAGGATCGACCTGAGCTCGCGGCCTGTGGTGAAGATTCGGGAGCGGCTGGCGTATCGAACGACGGCCGGTGCGCCGGAGTAGATGAGGCCCGCCGCAGTTCCCGTCCAGCCATATGCCGCAGCGCTGGCCAGCAGGCTGTACGACTGGCTCTTGCTCAGCGTCGCGGCGGCACCAGTCCATACATACGTCTGCACCGCCGCGACCAGACGGTAGCCGCGCAGCAGCTGCGCCGCGGTCCCCGTGAGATTGAAGATCCCGGGCGCCGCCGCCAGCCTCCTGGATGCCCGGACGCCAGTGCTGTTGCCGGTGAGCAAATAGCTGCCAGCATCCGCCGCCAGGCTGTAGGAGCCGAGCGGCGTGTACGTCAGTGCAGCCGCATTGCCGGTGAAGGTGTAGCTGGCCGCGGCAGCCGACAGTTTCCTGGCGGCTCGCAGGGTGGCAGCGTTGCCCGTCAGCGTGTAGGCGGCCGCGGCGGCCAGCAGGCTGCGACCTTGCAACAACCCTGCGCTGTTGGCCGTCCAGGCGTAGGAACCGGCGGCCGCTGTGAGTCGCAGGCCACGGTACAGGCCGGCAGCATTGCCCGTCAGCGCGAAGGAGGCGGCGGTGGCCGACAGCCGGCGCGATGCGCGCAGGCCTGCAGCGTTACCGGTGAGTGCGTAGGATCCGGCGGCGGCCGTGAGGGTATATCCAGCCGGAGCTGCCGCGGCAGGGCTCGACCCCCACGGCTCATCTGCCCATGGTGCCGCGGCCCAGGTCATGTCAGGCAGGCCAGCCGGCCGTGATGTCTACGGAGGACGGGTCTTCCGCAGCGTTGACCTGGGCGCGCAGGACCTCGGCATAGCCGAACAGGGCGATGTCGCTCGCCGCGGCAGCCGCGAAAATCTGCTGCGCCAGGGTCGGTGTCATCGAAATGAAGCTGCCGTCCATGGTCTTCCATTGCAGGCCCGGCGGGATGCTGGCGCCCAGCATCACCAGTCCCATCTGCTGGGTGCGCGAGAACGTGTCGCCGTGGAACCGCTTGCCGCCGGCCACGTAGCCCTGCTCCTGGATGCGGCGGTCGCGCTCGACCTTGATGCGCTCCCATAGGGCGGCGCGGGCGGCAGGCAAGGCTGCGGCCTCGATCTCAGATTCGGTGGGCTGGATCTTGTCGGACAGCCACTTGATGGACACGCTGTCGTTGGACTCTTGAAATGCCACGAAATCAGCATCGATTGCATAGCCCATTGCCGAAAGAATGGTCGGAGAATCCAGTCTCATAGTATCTCCACGATGCCGAACCATGACTGCCCAGCAAGCGCACCCAACGCGCCCTCTTCTGTGCGGTACTGGTACACCAAATAGTCACCTGCACTGAGAGGCAACGTCCTTGCGTTATTCGCCAATGGCGCAGCAGGCACTGAAGTAATCGTCTGTCCGAGCAGCACTAGCGTGCCACCGGCGTTTTTGTAGATTCCAACCGACACATATTTGTCGGCCGCTGCGTTATCTTTTGTCCGTACCGTTGCATTGCAGGCGAATGAGCCGCCTCTACGGGCTGTGATCCTGTCTAAAGACACGCTCGCAATGTTTGCGTTGTCAATTCTGGCGGTCCAGGTCCCAGGTGTAGATGCTTGCGTAGGCCGAATGAACGTCGCAGCAGCCTCGCCATCGGACGATGTTGTCAGTTCCATGTCGCACGTCTGCGGAATGCGGCCGTCTTCCTCCACAATCCAGGTCGAATTTGCTACGCTGCATCGCAGGATCACAAGCTCCCCCGTGATGAACACCCGGCTCCATTCCGTGCCGCCCGCAATGCCGGCCAACGTGTCCCCACTCGCTGCCGTCACCAACATCTCGTAGGCATCATCGCCCGTGGAGATATAGAGCCCGACGCGGTCATCGACCGCCGCAACGGCAGGCAGAGTGGCCGTCCTGTCAGCCGTGAACCCGCTAATGTCCACGCAGTGAAGCACGCCGACCTGCATGGTCAGGTTGGCATTCGCGCTGCTGATGGATGTCCTCAACCCAGCCGATTCAGCGCGCCGCGCGAAGTCAGCCGTGCCACCCTGCGACACCACCGCCGCGCTGGTGAACGCAATGGCCGACCCCGTGCTGGAGTCCATCAGCGTGCCCCGGCTGAGGCTGGTGCCGCTGTGGGTGTAGACGCATCCGTCGCGGACCTCCCAGGCGGTGCCATCGGTGATCAGCACGCCATCGAACGTCAGGCCGTCGTCACCGGCCACGAAGCTGCGGTAGCCGCTGCTGGCAGTGCTGATCGTGAACGCGCCCAGGCCCGAAGATGCGACCGCGCTGACCGTGGTCTTGAGGCGGTTGCGGTTGTTTGCGCTCATCGGCGGGCCTCCACGATCAGGGCGGCGCGGGCGACCTCGAGGTCATAGTGCCGCTGGCAGTGGTCAAGGCGCCAGGACTGCCACACGAACAGCAGGTCGATCAGCGGACGGAAGATCCGGCCGAACACCCGGCCCCAGACCCAGGCACGCCAGCTGCGCGAGGACAGCGTCTCGTGGTGCCAGCCGCGCAGCAATGCGTTGAGCAGGCAGTCGAGCGCCATCAGCACCTCGATGTGCCAGCGGTACGGGTCGCCGGGCAGTTCGCGCGGGGCGAGGTTCATGGCAGTCAGACCTTGATGGCAGACTCGGCCCGGGCCACCTCGCCCAGCTCCATCTTCAGCGCATGCAGCCGCGGCTGCTCGATGGCGTTGGCCTGGTCGGTGAGCGCCTGGATGCGGGCGCCAAGCACCTGGTGCTCGGCGATCGCCGCGTCCATCTCCTTGTAGATCGGCGCGCTCTGCGCCTTTATCCCGTCGATGTCCGCCCGCAGTTCGGCCATGCGGGCACGCAGCAACTGCTTCTGCTGCGCGAGTAGGGTCTTGGTGTCGCTCATGGTGGTGGTCCTCAGTGGGCGTTGCGGATCAGGTCGGGCTGCAGGATGTCCTTGAT
>JBEEPT010000179.1:0-3532 GCA_041190985.1 Pseudomonadota bacterium | reverse complement strand
AGGACCTGAAGGACCGCGGCTACATGCCGCTGATGCGCTTCGGCCCGCACACCGTCACCGTGCGCGACATCGACACCAAGGAGGTGGTGTTCTTCGGCATGTACGAGACGCAGGCCGAGGCGAACGTCGAGGCGCGCAAGCTGCGCGAGACCGCGGAGCCCAACGAGGCCGTGTCGCGCGGCGAGATGTCGCAGGAGCAGTGGCGGCTGTTCAAGGGCATGAGCCCCGAGACCGTCGAGCTGTTCGGCCAGGTGGCGGGCATCGAGCGCACGCCGGTGTTCGAGGAGTACATCCGGCGCACCAAGGCCAACCACTCGGCGCTGAAGCGGCTCATCCAGCGCAAGGGCACGCCGGGCTTCTCGGAGGACGTGCAGCGGGTGCTGGCGGCCTTCCTGACCAGCAACGCACGCGCGGCCGCGGCGAACCTGCACGCCGGCGCGATGGAGGAAGCCACGCTCGACATCGACCAAGAGCGCGGGCTGGTCAAGGACTACGCCACCAAGCTGACCCAGTACGTGCAGAACCCGACTGACGAGGCTCAATGGCTGCGTGGGCTGATGTTCACGCAGTTCATCGGCGGCTCGGTGGCGTCGGCGATGGTCAACATGACCCAGCCGTTCACGATGACGCTGCCGTGGCTCAGCCAGCACTCCGGCCCGGTAGGCGCGGCGCGGCTGCTGACCGCCGGCATGCGCTCGGCGCTGACGCGGATCGCCCCGGACTCCGACCTGGGCAAGGCCATGGCGCGCGCGGAGAAGGACGGTATCGTCAGCCCGCAGGCGCTGCACGAGCTGCAGGGCCAGGCGGTGAACCGGTTCGGGCGCACCGAGTCGGCGCTGCGCGCCATGGGCGTCAGCACCAAGGCGGCCGAGGTGATCGACGCCAGCCTGCGCCGGGCGCTGTTTGCATGGGGCGGCTTCTTCAGCCTCGCCGAGCAGTTCAACCGGCGCGCCACGTTCATCGCGGCGTACCAACTGGCGCAGGAGAAGGGCATGGCCGATGCCTTCGCGTTTGCTGAAGAAGCAGTCACGGAGACTCAGGGCCAGTATTCGAGGGCAAACCGCCCGCAGTGGGCCCGCGGCCCAGTGATGTCAACTGTCTTCACGTTCAAGCAGTTCTCGATCGCCTACATCGAGTTCCTAGCTCGCCTGCCGCGGCGCGAAAGGGCGATTGCCATGGCCGTCCTGTTGGTGGCCGCCGGACTTGAGGGCCTGCCGTTCGCCGATGACCTGGACGACCTGATCGACACGATCGCGCAGCGGCTCTTCGGCAAGGCGTTCTCGGCCAAGCGCGCCAAGGTGGAACTGCTCTCCGAGGTGCTGGGCCGCGACGGCGCCGAGTGGGTGCTGCGCGGTGCGTCGGCGCTGCCGGGCTTCCCGGTGGACCTGGCGGGCCGGATGTCGCTGGGCAACATGATCCCGGGCACCGGGCTGCTGCGCACCGACGGCTCGCGTGACAAGAGCAGTGAGGTTCTCGAGGCCCTGGGCCCGGCCGGCGGCGTGCTGCGCGACGCCATTGGAGAAGGTTCCTTGGTTGAGCGGTTCGCTCCCGTGGCCATGCGCAACGCGGCCAAGGCGGTGGAGATGAATCGGACCGGCGAGTACAGGGACAAGCTCGGCCGCAAGGTGGCCGACGTCGACACCGCCGACGCGGCGGCCAAGGGCCTGGGCTTCCAGCCGCGCGAGATCGCCCGCGAGTCGCGCGACAGCCGGATGGCGCAGTCGGTGGTGGCGCAGACCCGCGCCGCGGAGTCGGAGATCGTGCGGCTCTGGGCGCAGGGCATCGTCGACGGCGAGCCCGACAAGGTCACGCAGGCCCAGGAGCAGCTGGCCGCGTGGAACGAGCGCAACCCGGACGCCCGCATCGCCATCAACCGGGTGCAGATCGCCCGCATGGCGCGGGACATGCGCGCCACCCGCGAGGATCGGGTGATCAGGGCGGCGCCGAAAGAGCTGCGCGGCCGCGTGGCGGAAGAGCTCCGGTGAGCGGGCTGTGGCTGGTGATCAGCGCGGGCATCGTGTTCGCGCAGGACGGGTGGGTGCCCCTGCTGATCATCGTGCTGCTGTGCCTGGGGGGATGGCTCGCGCGGCGCTGATCCGCTCCCCGGTTGCTCGGGTCCGGGCGCGCGTCCAGAGTGCGGGGCCATGACGATCACCAAGACCATCTACCTCGGTGCCCTGGAGCGCCCCACCTGGCGCGACCTGCGGGCGTTCGTCCAAGACATCGAGCGCCGCGAAGCAGCGCACGAAAACGCGATCACGGTGGTGATCGAGGGCGGCAAGCTGTCCGCCTCGGTCGAACGCGCGCTCACGATCGCCGAGGAGGCGCAGGAATGGCAGCGGCGCTTCGAGGCGCTGGGCGACGAGATCCGCGCCGTGCTGCCGCCGAACAACGCCGAGCCGCTGAGCACGAGCGACCGCATGGCGCTGATGAAGGCGATCTTCGCCATCATCGGCGAGCCGGCCCAGCCGCAGACCGGCAGCGACACGCCAGGCACGCAGGCGCCGGCAGCGGGCCCGGCCACGCCGAACACCAACGAGCCGCCGCCCGCCGAGACCGAGGCGCAGCGCCGGGCGAGGTGGGACGCGCTGCTGACCAACAGCGGCTTCGAGTGGCCCGATGACTCGATCGCCATCACGAACATGGCCCTGCAGCACGGCTTCACGCTGGGTGAGCTGGCCGGATGGGGGCTGCAGTGAGCGAGGAGATCGTCGAGCGAAAAGGCTCGCTGATCGAGCGGCACATCCAATCGGTGCTGCTGGCGCTCATCACCGCGGCGCTGCTGTACAGCGGAAGTTTCGTCGTGCAGGCGCGCGAGGATGCGGTGAGGACTGCCGCCCAACTCACTGCGCTGACCACCGAGGTTTCGGGGCTGCGGGCGCAACTCGCGGTGATGCAGGGCAGCTACGTGCAGCGCGATGACTTCCGCGACCACGAGTCGCGGCTGCGGCACCTCGAGGGCCGCCAGCAGTGACGCCAGACGTAGGCGCCGCGCGCGCAAGGCTGGACGCCGAGCTACGCCGCGAGGAGGGCGAGCGGCTCAAGCCGTACCTGTGCCCGGCCGGCGTGCCGACCATCGGAGTGGGGGCTACCACCTACCCGGACGGGCGAAAGGTCACGCTGGCTGACCCGCCCATCACGCGCGGGCAGATGGACGCCATGCTCGACGCCGAGACGCTGCGCTACACCAGCGCGGTGATGCGCATGGTCGACGGGCAGTGCACCACGGACCAGCTCGTCGCGCTGTGCATGCTGGGCTACAACATCGGCCTGGACGGGCTCAAGGGTTCGACGGTCATCCGGCTGCACCGGGCAGGCGACTACGCCGGCGCGGCCCGCGCCTTCCGGCTGTGGAACAAGTACCGGCCGAAGGGCCCCGGCACGCCGCTCGAGGTGAATCCCGTGCTCGAAGCGCGCCGGGCGCGCGAGGCCGCGATCTACGCCACGGACGAGTCTGCGGCACCTGTCGGCGTGCCGCAGTCCGTCGAGCCCGAGAGCAAGCTGACCGACAGCCCGATCGCCAAGGGCGGCA
>JBEEPT010000178.1:0-36270 GCA_041190985.1 Pseudomonadota bacterium | reverse complement strand
TACCGCAAGCGTTCCTCGGGTCATGGCTCGCTGGAGCCGGTGCGCCATGTCGCCGCGATCCGCCTCGATGACCTGAAGGAGATCGAACCGCAGAAGGAGAAGATCCAGCGCAACACGCTGCAGTTCGTGCAGGGCCAGCCGGCCAACAACGTGCTGCTGACCGGCGCGCGCGGCACCGGCAAGTCGTCCCTCATCAAGGCCTGCCTCAACGAATACGCGCCGCAGGGCCTGCGCCTGATCGAGGTGGACAAGGCCGACCTCACCGACCTGCCCGACATCGTGGACGTGGTGGCCGGTCGGCCCGAAAAATTCATCGTCTTTTGCGACGACCTGAGCTTCGAAGACGGCGAGCCCGGCTACAAGGCGCTCAAGTCCATCCTCGACGGTTCGGTGTCGGCGGCCTCGTCCAATGTGCTGATCTACGCGACCAGCAATCGGCGCCACCTGCTGCCCGAGTACATGAAGGAAAACCTCAGCTACACCCACACCGCCGACGGCGAGGTGCACCCCGGCGAGGTGGTGGAAGAGAAGATTTCGCTGTCCGAGCGTTTTGGCCTCTGGGTCAGCTTCTATCCCTTCAGCCAGGACGAGTACCTGAGCGTGACCCACCAGTGGCTGGCGCACTACGGCGTGCCCGAGGCCGAGTTCGAGGCCGCGCGCCCGCAGGCCCTGGTCTGGGCGCTCGAGCGCGGCTCGCGCAGCGGCCGGGTCGCCTACCAGTTCGCGCGCCATTACGCGGGCAACCGCGACGCCGCGCCCTTCCCGGACGCCGAGGCCGACGCATGAGCGCGGTGCTGGTCGCCGACGGCGAGCGCCCGCGCGAGGGTGGCGCCGACCGTCCGGTCACCGAGGTTGCGGTCGGCGTGCTGATCGACGCGCAGGGCCGCTTCCTGCTGACCAGCCGTCCGCCCGGCAAGGTCTACGCGGGCTACTGGGAGTTTCCCGGCGGCAAGATCGAGGCCGGCGAAAGCGTGGCGCAGGCGCTGCGGCGCGAGCTGCAGGAGGAGGTCGGCGTCACGATCGGCCAGGCCCACGCCTGGCGCGAGAAGCTGGTCGACTATCCGCACGCGCTGGTGCGGCTGCACTTCTGCAAGGTCTACGACTGGAGCGGCGAGCTGCACATGCACGAGGGCCAGCAGTTCTCCTGGCAGACCCTGCCGGTGAGCGTGGAGCCGGTGCTGCCGGGCACCGTGCCGGTGCTCGAATGGCTGGAGCAGGAGCACGCCGCGACGCAGGAAGGCCGGCGCTGAAGCGGACCCTGGTGGCTCAGTGCTGCCAGTCTGCCTCGGGCTGCTCGGGTGGCGTCGCCGGCACGCGGAATTCCTCGCTGGCCCAGGCGCCCAGGTCGAGGTTCTTGCAGCGTTCGCTGCAGAAGGGACGATAGGGGTTGTCCGGGGCATAGCGGCTGGGGCCGCCGCAGGCCGGGCACCTGACGGTCTTGGCCGCGAAGGCCGGCGGCGTCTCGGAATCGGGTCGGCTCACGGCAGCTCCCTTCAGGCGCACAGGGTCACTTCGAGCGGAGCGTCGATGTCGCAGGCCTGCAGGCGGCCGTTCTCGCCGCGCCGCATCAGCCGCACCGAGAACAGCAGCCGGTTGCCGCTGATCTCGGGGATGACGTCGAGCGCCGGGTCCACGCGCAGGCGTAGCAGCTGGTAGCTGCGGCCCTGGGGCAGGTGCTGCTGGAGCTGGCCGCCCGTGGCCACCACCTTCTGCGGCATGCCGCTGTCGCGCAGCAGCTTCATCAGCATGCGCAGGGCGGCTGCCAGGCCTTCGAGCTCGCGCGACCATTCGGCCAGGTCGCGCTGGCGTGCCTCGACCGGGCGATGCAGCCATTCGTGGTAGGCCGGCAGATCGAATTCGCAGGTGCCGCCGGGAATGGACATGCGGTTGCGTATCGCCATCAGCCATTCGTTCTCGCCCAGGCTGCTGCCGACCCGGCCGGGATCGGAGTCGAGGGCCTGGAAGCATTCGTCGAGCCGGGCGATGAACTGGTCCAGCGCCGCCTCGGAAATCGCCGGGTTGCCGCGGTAGCCATCGAGCTGCTGCTTGTGGCGCTCGAGGTCCTTCATGATGTCGGCCTTCAGGTCGGAGCGCGCCGCCACGTCCATGATCTCGAACAGGGTCTGGATCGCGAAGTGGTGGTCGACTGAGTGCGCGCGCGCGATCAACTCCCCCAGCCGGCGAAACAGCTGTTCCAGTCGCAGGTAGGTTCGAATGCGTTCGTTGAAGGGGTACTCGTAGAGGATCACGTGGCGCGCGGGCTGAGTCTGTGCAGGCGAGCCATCATAGCCCGAATCGCTGCTGCAGCTCGGCCCAGCGCGCCGCAACCTGCGCTTTAAGTTCGGCCAGGCTGGCGTGCTCATTGTCGATCACGCAGTCGGCGATCGCGAGCCGCTGCTCCCGGCTGGCCTGCGCCGCCAGCACGGCCTCGACCTGCGCGCGCGACCAGCCGTTGCGCTGCATCACGCGCCGGATCTGTGTCTCGGGCGTGCAGTCCACGACCCAGATCGCATCGATGTGTTCGCGCCAGGCGCGCGACTCGGCCAGCAGGGGCAGGTCCAGCACCGTGACGCCGTGCTCGATGGCACCGACCTGGCGATCAATCTCGGCGCGCACGATGGGGTGCACGATGCGCTCCAGCTTTGCCTTGGCACCCGCATCGGCGAACACGAGCGCGCGCATGCGGTCGCGGTCTATCGCCTGGTCGGGCGTGACGAATTCGTCGCCGAAGGCGGCGCGCACGGCCTCGACCGCGATGCCGCCGGCCGCCGTGCTCGCGCGCGAGATGGCGTCGGCGTCGATCAGCCGGGCGCCGAGCTCGGCCAGCATGGCGGCCACCGTGCTCTTGCCGCTGCCTATGCCGCCTGTCAGGCCCAGCCGCACGCGCTGGCCCGGCATCAGAACAGCCCCGTCCATTGCAGCATGGCTTGCGGGCCGAACAGCAGGGCAGCCAGCCCCGCCAGCGCCAGGAAGGGGCCGAAGGGGAGGTAGCCGCCCTCGCGCAGCCCGCGGGTCAGCTTGAGCGCGATGCCGACCACCGCGCCGCTCAGCGAGGCCAGCAGGATCATGGGGATGAGGGCCTGCCAGCCAAACCAGGCCCCGAGCGCGCCGAACAGCTTGAAGTCGCCGTAGCCCATGCCCTCCTTGCCGGTGGCGAGCTTGAAGACCCAGTACACGCTCCACAGCGAGAGATAGCCCGCGACCGCGCCCCACAGCGCCTCGCCCAGGCCCACGCCGGTCCAGCCCAGCGCCGCGCCTACCAGTCCGGCCCAGACCAGGGGCAACGTGATGTCGTCTGGCAGCAGCGTCGTGTCCCAGTCTATGAAGCCCAGCGCCAGCAGGGCGGCGACGAAGCCGCACCAGGCCAGGCTGGCAAAGGCCGCGCCGTGCTGCGCGTAGACCCAGGCAAACAGCAGGCCGGTCAGCGCCTCGACCAGGGGATAGCGCACGCTGATCGGGGCGCTGCAATTGGCGCAGCGCCCGCGCAGCAGCGCGTAGCTCAGCAGCGGGATGTTCTGATGCCAGCGGATGACGGCACCGCAGGAGGGACAGCGCGAGCGCGGCCGCGCCAGGTCGAGCGGCTCGCCGGCCTTGCTGTCATCAATGGCCTGGCCGCTGAGCTCCGCGCATTCGCGCGTCCAGCGCCGCTCCATCATCTGCGGCAGGCGGTGTATGACGACATTCAGAAAGCTGCCTACCAGCAGGCCCAGCAGTCCTGCAAGCCCCATTCCCCATGCCTGTCCGATTGCGACCAGTTCCATGCTTGCCTTCGTGTTGTGTCATCCCTTGCCTGCGCCTGCCGCGCTCAGGCTCCGTGCGGGCGTCTGCCGCCGGTGCGGCTGCCCTGGCAGTCCAGGCTCCCGACTTTAACGCAGCCGGCGTGCTGGCCGCAGGGGTGGCTTGTGGCTGGTCGGACTTGGTACCACAATGGGGCGCGGTTGGACAGAATGAGGAGCAGGGTGCCTTCAAGCGGAATGGAGCATATGGAGCAGACTGACGGCGACTCTGATGGCGGTGCAAGCCTGCACGGCCTGCGCCGGGCGCTGGCACGCGCCCCGTGGCTGCTGCCGCCGGCATGCGTCGTGCTGGGCCTGCTGGCGCTGGCCGCGCTCTATGGCGCCGAGGCGTTCGGGCTTTTGCGCACCGATACGGCCTCGGCTCTGCCGCTGCTGGCAGGCGGCGCGACTTTGCTCGCGACCTTGCCGCTGGGCCTGCTGCTGCTCGCGGGCAGGCGCGCGATCCAGGGCATCCTGCTGCAGCTCGAATGCAGCCAGCAGCAGGCCGATGTCCTGCTGCGGCGTCGGGCCCGCCTGGCCAAGTTGACGGCGCGCCTGCAACTGGCACAAAGCCCGGCCGAGCTTGCCCGTCTGCTGCTGTCCGAGCTGGCGCGCGCCACGCCCATGCAGCAGGCGCTGTGCTGCTTCTGGGACGAGCAAGGCCGTGCGCTGACGCCGGCCGCTCATTACGGTGGCGAGGGGACTTCAAAGGTCGGGCCGCTGACGGACCAGGCGCGCCTGGGCGGTTTGCTGCTCGAGGCAGCCCAGCAACGGCGCGTGCTCTCGCTCGCCCATCCCGGCGCGGGATTCCTGCGTATTGCGTCGGGGCTGGGCGACACCGAGCCGGCCGAGCTGCTGATCTATCCGGTGCAGGACCGGGGGCAGCTGTTCGCGGTGCTCGAGCTGGCCGGGCTGCAGCCCTTCGGCGAAGAAGACCGCAACCTGCTGGCCGAAGTCGCGCCGGTGTTCTCGATGCACCTGGACATCCTGCAGCGTGCCGAGCGCAGCGCTGCGCTGCTGGCGCAGGCCAGGGCAGCAGAGGAAAACCTGCGCCAGATCCTGGGTGCAGTGAGCGAGGGTATCTGGGGCATGGACCGCGAGGGCCGCGTCACCTTCGTCAATCCGGCGGCGCTCGCGATGCTGGGCTACCGGCTCGACGAGGTGCTGGGGCAGTCCATGCACGGGCTGGTGCACCATCACCGGGCCGACGGTCGCGAGCTCGCGCTGTGCGACTGTGCGATGTACCGCACGGCGCAGGACGGTCAGGAGCGGCGCGTCGAGGGTGAGGTGCTCTGGCACAAGGACGGCAGCGCTATCGCGGTCGACTATGTGGTGACCCCGGTGCGCCAGGACGGCACCATCGCCGGCGTCGTCGTGGTCTGCCGCGCGCCGCTTGACGCAGCCACGGCGCGCAGCATGCAGCCTGCGGCAGGCGGGGTGACAGCATGAAGCTGGGCCTGGTCAACCGCAGTGCCATCGCGCTCTACCTGATGCTGGCGCTGCTCGACGGCATGGGGTTCCTGCTTGTCAACCTCCAGTCGGAGCGCCGGCAGGTGGCGCTGGAGCGGCAGTTTCTTGCCATCCAGCAAAGCGAGCTCTTTCTCGAGGCCAGCACCTACATGAGCAACCAGGTGCGGACCTTCGTCGTCACCGGCAATCCGCGCTACGAGCGCGCCTACAATGACGAGCTCCAGCGCGACCGGCGTGGCGTCCGGGCGCTCGACAGGCTGCGCGGCATGGGCCTGCTGCCCGACGAGCTGGAGCAGCTCGAGCGCGTGCGCGAACGGGCCGATGCGCTGCAGGCCATCGAGGCCCTGGCCATGACGGAGCGCAAGTCCGGCAGCCGTCAGACGGCAAACGACCTGGTCTTCAGCCCTGCCTACGACGGGGCCGTGGAAGATGTCTACGAGCCGGTGCGGCTGTTCCGGGAGCGGATCGAAGCGCGGCTGGGATACGAACTGCAGGAGGCCGACCACAGCCTGCGCCTGGCGCGCCATGTCAGTTTTGGCATGATCCTGCTCAACGTCCTGGTCGTGACGGGGATGCTGGGCTTCTACTACAGCCGCCGCGTGGTGCGTCCCCTGACCGAAATGAACGAGCAGGTGCTGGCGATGAAGGCGGGCAAGCCGTTCGAGCACCTGGGCTGCGAGCGGGACGGCAGCGAGATCGGCGAGCTGGCGCGCTCCCTCGCGCTCTACAGCGCGACGCGCGAACAGATGGCCGACGAACAGTGGGCCAAGACCCATCAGGCGCGCATCGCAACCCTGCTGCAAGGCTGCAACAGCTTCAGCGAACTCGCGCAGCTGTGTCTGTCGGAACTCGCGCCGCTGCTGCAGGTCGGCCACGGGGTTTTCTACGTGCTCGATGCCGAGCGCCGCCAGCTCAGGCTGATCGCGCAATACGCCTTTCGCGAGCGCAAGGGGCTGGCGCAGCGCTTCGAGCTGGGCGTGGGCCTGGTCGGACAGTGCGCGCTGGAAAAGGCGCCGATCCAGATCACGCGGCCACCGCCCGACTACGTGCGCATCGCCAGCAGCCTGGGCGAGGCGGTGCCCGAGGCCATCATCGTCCTGCCCGTGCTCAGCGGCGGCAAGGTGCTCGCGGTGATCGAGCTGGCCGCGTTCCATGTCTTCGGCACGCGCGAGCAGGTCCTGCTCGACGGCCTGCTGCCCGTGCTGGCCATGGGGCTGGAAATACTGGAGCGCAACGTCAAGACGCAGCGCCTGCTCGAAGCCACCCAGGAACAGGCGCAGGAGCTGGAGCGACAGAAGGAGGAAATCGAGTCGCAGCGCCGCTCGATCGCCGGCATCCTGGACGAGCAGAACGCGATCTTCGAGTCGGTCACCAGCGGCATTGCCGTGATGCGCGGGCATGAGGTCGTCAAGTGCAACCAGCAGCTCGGCCAGCTGCTGGGCGTTCCCGTGTCCGATCTCGTCGGGCACGGTACCCGGCGCTGGTACGCGGACGAGGAGAGCTATCTGCGCGTGGCCCATAGCAGCGAGCAGATCGCCGGCGGCGAGCCGGCGCGCCTGGACGTGGCCATGGTGCGCGACGATGGCAGCCCGCTGTGGGTGCGCATGAGCGGACACGCGATCGACCCGCAGGATGTCGCCAAGGGCGTAGTCTGGACGCTGGAGGACCTGTCCGAGGAGCGCCGCGTCGCCGAGGAGATGCGCCGGGCGCGCGAACTGGCCGAGGACGCCGCCCGCACCAAGAGCAGCTTCCTGGCCAACATGAGCCACGAGATCCGCACGCCCATGAACGCCATCATCGGCATGGCGCACCTGCTGTTCAAGTCCGGCCTCAGCCCGCGCCAGCAGGATTACCTGACTAAGATCCAGCGTTCGAGCCAGCACCTGCTGGGCATCATCAACGACATCCTGGACTTCTCCAAGATCGAGGCTGGCAAGCTCACGGTCGAGTCGACCGAGTTCGAGCTCGCCAGCGTGCTCGACAACGTCGCCAGCCTGGTCGGGGAGAAGGCCGGTGCCAAGGGGCTGGAGCTGATTTTCGAGGTCGGGCACGACGTGCCGCAGCAGCTGATCGGCGATCCGTTGCGGCTCGGCCAGATCCTGGTCAACTACTGCAACAACGCGGTCAAGTTCACCGAGCACGGCGAGATCCGCGTCCAGGTCAGCCGGCGCGACGAAAGCCCGGCCGACGTGCTGCTGCATTTTGCGGTCCGGGACACCGGCATAGGCCTGAGCCCGGAGCAGATGGGGCGCCTGTTCCAGAGCTTCAGTCAGGCCGACACCTCGACTTCGCGCCGCTACGGCGGCACCGGCCTGGGGCTGGCGATCTCCAAGAGCCTGGCCAAGCTCATGGGTGGGGAGGTCGGCGTGGAGTCGGAGCTCGGCGTGGGCTCTAGCTTCTGGTTCACCGCGCGCCTGGGCAAGGGGGCGGGGCAGGCCCGGGCGCTGCTGCCGCGGGTGGACCTGCGCGGCCGCCGTGTGCTGGTGATCGAGGACAACGAGCATGCCCGCGCCGTGCTGGTCGATCTGCTGGCCTCCATGAGCTTTCGCGTCACCGGCGTGGCCGGGGGCGATGCGGGCATCGACGCCGTGCAGCTTGCCGCCAGCGACGGGCAGCCCTACCAGATCGTCTTCACCGACTGGCAGATGCCCGGAATGGACGGTCTGGAGACCGGTCGGCGCATCCTGGCGCTCGGGCTCGAGCCCGCGCCGCGCCTGGTCATGGTGACCGCCTACGGCCGCGACGAGGTGATGCAGGCGGCCGACGCGGCCGGTTTCTGCGACGTGCTGATCAAGCCAGTCAGCGCCTCGCAGCTGTTCGACGCGGCCATGCGTGCCTTGGGCGAGCAGCCAGGCAGCGCCGGGGTGGGCGAAATGCCGGCCAAGGCCGACCTTGCCAGCATCGCCGGCGCGCGCCTGCTGGTGGTGGAGGACAACGAGCTCAACCAGGAGGTCGCGCTCGAGCTGTTGCGCGACGCCGGCTTCGTGGTCGAGCTGGCCGAGCACGGACAGGCAGCGCTCGACCAGCTGGCGCAGCATCCGCCCGGGTATTTCGACGCCGTGCTGATGGACATGCAGATGCCCGTGCTCGACGGTGTGGGAGCGACGCTGGCAATCCGCCGGCAGCCGCAGTTCGCCCGTCTGCCCATCATCGCGATGACCGCCAATGCGATGCAGCAGGATCGGGAGCGCTGTCTGGCAGCGGGCATGGATGGCTATGTGGCCAAGCCGATCGAGCCCGACGAGCTCTGGCAGGCACTGCTGCGCTGGATACCGCCGCGCAGCGAGCCGCCGCAGCCGGCAGTGACCGGGCTCGTCGCCTCCGGGCCGCCTGCGCCGTCCGCAGCGCCCGGGGGCGCGCTGGAGTCCAGCTCGGTCGCCCCGCCTCCCGCCGTCGCCTCCGCTCCTGCTGTGGCGCCGGCAGCCCAGGGGCTGCCGAGTCCAATCGCCGGGCTGGACATGAGGTTGGGGCTGCAGCGCGCGGCCGGCAAGGTGACGCTCTATCGCACCATGCTGCGCAAGTTCGCAGAGGGCCAGAAGCCGGCGCTGCAACAGATCGTGGCCGCGCTCGACGCCGCCGACCAGGCCCTGGCGGAGCGCATTGCCCATACGCTCAAGAGCACCGCCGGCAGCATAGGCGCGACCGCGCTGCAGTTCGAGGCAGCCGGACTGGAGCAGGCCTTGCGCGAGCGCATGCCGCGTGCCGCGCTGGCGCCGCGGCTGTCGTCCTGCCGGGAACTGCTCGATTCACTGCTCGGTCAACTGGAGCCATGGCTGGCCGCCGATGCCGCCGCACTCGGCGCCGTGCCGGCTGCGGGGGGGGCGGTGGATCCGAGCGCACTGCGCGCGGCGGTGCAGCACCTGGCCGGGCTGCTGGCCGATTCCGATTCGGCCGCCGAACAGGCGTGGGAGCGCGATGCCGCGCTGTACCGGGCCGGTCTGGGCGAGGAACGGTGGGCGGCAATCGACGCCGCGTTGCGAGGTTTCGATTTCGATGCCGCCCTCAAGGCCTTGCGTGAGGCTGCACAGGCACTGGAGGGGGCAGCATGAACTGGGATGCGGCCGCCTGCGCGCGCCAGTTGCTGCGCTATCGGTTCCTGGCGCTGCTGGTGGCGCTCCTGCTCGCCCTGCTGCTGGGGGGGCTGGCCGCCCTCGGCTACCGCAAGGACGAAGAGCTGCCCGCACGCCACCTGCTCGACACGCTCGCCCAGCGACAGGCGGTGCAGCTCGAGGGCGAGACCCTGCGTGGCAAGGCGATGGGCGTGGCGGCCCTGCTCGGCGTCAACGAACCTTCGCTCAAGGCGCTGGCCCAGGGCCGGCTGGCGCCGGATGCGCCCGCGGCCCTGGCCAGGCTGCAGCCGGTGCGCCAGTCGCTCGGGGCCGATGACATCTTTGTCCTGGATGCCAGCGGTACCGTCGTCGGCCATGAGTCTGTCCGTCCCGGTGCGACCGGACAGCGATGGCAGGACCGGCCTTTCTGGCTGCACGCCTACGCCGGCGTCGAGACCATTTTCCCGGCGATCGAGGGCGAGCCGCGCCGCCGCGTCTTGTATTTCGCCGCGCCGCTGTACGAGCGGCTCGAGTCCAGCGGTGCCGTGATCGGCGCAGTCGTGCTCAAGCTGCCCGCCGACGACCTCGATGTGCGCCTGCGCCAGGTCGCCAGGCAGGCGCTGCTCGTTTCCCCACAGGGCGTGGTGTTCGCCAGCAGCGACGAGCGCTGGAACTTCAGGCTGACCCATGGCCTGGAACGGCGCGAACTGGAGTCCCTCCGTGCCCAGCAGCAGTTCAGCATCGATCGTGGCGCGGGTGGGCCGCTGCTGCTGCCCTTCGACCTGAGCCGTGATGCGGTGGAGTTGCAGGGGGTGCGCCATCTGCGCGCGCGTGCCAGCCTGCTCTGGCCGGATCCGGCTGGCCGCTGGCAGCTGGTGCTGCTCGCCGCGCCGGAGCTGGGGGTGCATTTCGTAATCCTGCTGGCCGTGGGCGGCGTCGTGGCGCTGCTGACCCTGGCGCTGCAGTTCATGCTCTTGCGCCTGCTGCAAGGCAAGGTCGCGCGCCAGGAGGCACTCGCGCGCAGCGAGGCTGCATCGCGCGAACTCATGCAGCTGGCCCAGCTCAAGACGCGCCAGTCGGAGTTCACCCTGCGCCTGCAGCAGGCCCGCGATCCGGCCGAACTGGTCAGCGCCCTGTTCGGCGAACTGGTCCGCTTCCTGCCCGTGCACCAGGGCAGCCTCTACTTCGCCGAGGCATCCGGTCCGGCCGGATCGCATCTGCTGCTGGCGGGCAGCTACGCGACCGAGCACCCTCCCCGGGAGATTGCCTATGGCGATGGCCTGCTCGGACAATGCGCACGGGACTGCCGCCCACTGGTCCTGAGCCGCGTGCCGGCTGGCTTCTGGACGGTTTCTACCGGATTGGGCGCTTCCCTGCCGCGTTCGCTGCTGCTGCTGCCAGTCATGCGCAACCAGGTCCTGCTCGGCGTGCTCGAGATCGCGTCGCTCGATCCCGACCCCGCCCCGATGGCGGAGGTGCTGGACGGCCTGCTGCCGGTGCTGGCCACGAACCTCGAGGCCCTGGTGGCCGAGCGCCGCATGGATTGGCTGCTGCGGGAAGCTCGCGCGCAGGCCGCCCAGGCCCGGGAGCAGCAGCAGCGGGGCATCGCGTTCGAGCAGTGGTTGGAGGCCGTGAGCGACGAGGCGCCAACCGGGTTGCTGCTGCTCGACGGGCAGGGGCGTGTCCTGCTGTCCAACCATGCCGCGCGCTCGATTTTCGGCTACGATGCCAAAGAGCTGGAGGGCATGCTGGCGGCGCGGCTGCTGCCGGGCGCAATGGACGGGTCCGGCGCGGCAGCGGGCGCTGGTGGTGGCGTTTTCGAGGCGGCGGCGCAGGCCTGTGACTGGCGTCCCGGTGGGCGCGGCCGGTGCAAGGACGGACGCGAGGTGAGCCTGGTCTTTGCCCGGCTCGGCATGGCTGCCGTGGGGACGAACGGTCCGGGCAGTTGTCTGCTCCTGCGGCCCGAATGAAGTTTCAACCAGGACTCCAGATGGAAACCGATACCGCCCTGAACGAACCGGCCACCATCCTGGTGGTGGACGACACGCCGGCCAACCTGTCCCTCATGACCGGCCTGCTGCGCGACGAGTACAAGGTCAAGGCCGCGATCGATGGCGAGAAGGCCTTGCGCATCGCGCAGTCGGACACGCCACCCGACCTGATCCTGCTCGACATCATGATGCCAGGCATGGACGGCTACGAGGTCTGCCGCCAGCTCAAGGCCAATCCGCGCACGCGCGACATCCCCATCATCTTCCTGACCGCCAAGAGCGGGATGGAGGACGAGAAACTCGGGCTCGATCTCGGCGCGGTCGACTACATCACCAAGCCGATCAGCCCGCCGATCGTGATGGCGCGCGTCAGGAACCACCTGGTGCTCAAGGCCAGCGCCGACTTCCTGCGCAGCAAGGCCGACTACCTCGAGCGGGAGGTGGCGCGCCGCACCGCCGAGGTGGTCGCGATCCAGGACGTGACCATCATGGCCATGGCCTCGCTGGCCGAGACGCGCGACTCCGACACCGGTAACCATATCCGGCGCACCCAGCACTATGTCAGGGCGCTGGCGCTCAAGCTGCGCGACCACCCCAGGTTCAGCGCGCTGCTCGACGAGCGCTACATCGCGATGCTGTTCAAGTCGGCGCCGCTGCACGATATCGGCAAGGTCGGCATTCCGGACCGCATCCTGCTCAAGCCCGGCAAGCTCACGCCCGAGGAGTTCGAGCTCATGAAGACCCATACCACGCTGGGCCGCGACGCGATCCACTCGGCAGAGGTCCAGCTCGGCATGAAGGTCGAGTTCCTGACCGTGGCCAAGGAAATCGCCTACAGCCACCAGGAAAAGTGGGACGGCTCGGGCTATCCCGAGGGAATCAAGGGCGAGCAGATCCCGTTCTCGGCGCGCCTGATGGCCCTGGCCGACGTCTACGACGCGCTGATCAGCAGCCGCATCTACAAGCAGGGCATACCGCACGAGAAGGCCATCGACATCATCACCGAAGGTCGCGGCCAGCATTTCGACCCCGACATCGTCGACGCCTTCCTGTCCATACAGGAGGAGTTCCGCGCCATCTCGCAGCGCTATGGTGACACTGCCGCCGACCTCGAGGCCAAGCGGCAGCATTTCGAGCGCGTGCACGGGGCCTGGCGTCCCCGGGCAGGCGCGACCGGTGACGCCGCGGCCGGGTGACGGGATCCGGCCCCGCCTCAGACCACCTGGCCGAGCTTGAAGATGGGCAGGTACATCGACACCACGATGCCGCCGATGATGGTGCCCAGGATCACGATGATGATGGGCTCCATCAGGCTGGAGAGGCCGGCCACCATGTCGTCGACTTCCTGCTCGTAGAAGTCGGCCGCCTTGCCCAGCATGTGGTCGATCGAGCCCGACTCCTCGCCGATCGCGCACATCTGCAGCACCATGGACGGGAAGATCCGGGTGTTGGTCATGGCCTGGGTCAGGCTGGTGCCGGTCGAGACCTCCTGCTGGATCTTGAGCGTCGCATCGGCGTAGAGCGAGTTGCCCGAGGCGCCGCCGACCGAATCCAGCGCCTCGACCAGCGGCACGCCGGCGGCGAACATGGTCGAGAGCGTGCGGGTCCAGCGCGCCACACTCGACTTCTCGACCAGGGTGCCGAATATCGGCAGCTTGAGCAGCGCACGGTCCATGAAGCGCTGCACCTTCTCGTTGCGCCGCCAGGCCTGGAGGAAGAAGTACAGCCCGCCGCCCAGGCCGCCGAAGATCAGCCACCACCAGGCGACGAAGAACTCGCTCAGCGCGATCACGGCCAGCGTCGGCGCGGGCAGGTCGGCGCCGAACGACGCGAACACCTCCTTGAACGCCGGGATCACGAAGATCATGATCACCGTGACGACGACGAAAGCCACCACGATCACGGCGGTGGGGTACATCAGGGCCGACTTGACCTTGCTCTTGATCGCCTCGGACTTCTCGAGGTAGACCGAGAGCCGGTCGAGGATGTCTTCCAGGATGCCTGCCGCCTCGCCGGCCTCGACCAGGTTGCAGTAGAGCGCGTTGAACTGCAGCGGGTGCTTGCGGAAGGCTGCGCTCAGCGAGGTGCCGGTCTCGACGTCGGTGCGCACCTCGTTGAGCAGGCGCGTGACGTTGGGGTTGGGGTTGCCGCGGCCCACGATGTCGAAGGACTGCAGCAGCGGCACGCCGGCCTTCATCATGGTCGCGAGCTGGCGCGTGAAGATCGCGATGTCCTTCGGGCGGACGGCCTTGCCGCCCGACAAGCGGCGTTTCTTGACCTTGGCCGGCACGATGCCCTGGCGCCGCAGCGTCGTCATGACGAGGTTTTCGCTGGCGGCCCGGGTCTCGCCGCGCACCGGTTTGCCGTTGCGGTCGCGGCCCTCCCATTCGAAGACGTATTCCTTGACCCTGGTCGCGGCTGTTGCCATCTGTTTCCCCCTGTTGCTTGAGCGGCGGCTCGGTGCGGGGCCTTCTTGGTCTTCTCGTCTTTCTTCTAGTCGTTGGTGCAGCCCAGCACTTCCTCGAGTGACGTGATGCCCAGTTTAACCTTGCGCAGTCCGGATTCGCGCAGGCTCAGCACGCCTTCGCGCCGGGCCTGCTGCGCGATTTCCAGCGCACTGCCGTTGGCCAGGATGATCTGCTGCATGGCCTCGCTCACCGGCATGACCTGGTAGATGCCGACGCGGCCCTTGTAGCCGCCGTTGCAGTCCTTGCAGCCCACCGCCCGGTAGGGCTGCCAACTGCCGTCGAGCTCCCCGGGCTGGAAGCCCGCGTCGAGCAGTGTCTGGGGCGGGATTTCGGCCGGCTCCTTGCACAGCGGGCACAGTCGCCGCGCCAGGCGCTGGGCCGTGATCAGGTTGACGCTGGAGGCGATGTTGAAGGGCGCCACCCCCATGTTGAGCAGGCGCGTGAGCGTGCTGGGCGCGTCGTTGGTGTGCAGCGTCGACAGCACCAGGTGGCCGGTCTGGGCCGCCTTGATCGCGATGTCGGCGGTCTCGAGGTCGCGGATCTCTCCGACCATGATGATGTCGGGATCCTGGCGCAGGAAGGCCTTGAGCGCCGAGGCGAAGGTCAGCCCCGCCTTTTCGTTGACGTTGACCTGGTTGACGCCGGGCAGGTTGATCTCGGACGGATCCTCGGCGGTCGAGATGTTGACGCCGGGATGGTTCAGGATGTTGAGGCAGGTGTAGAGCGAGACCGTCTTGCCCGAGCCGGTCGGACCCGTGACCAGCACCATGCCGTAGGGGCGCGCGATCGCCTCGAGCAGCTTGGCCTTCTCGTCGGGCTCGTAGCCCAGGGCGTCTATGCCCATCTGCGCGCTGCTGGGGTCCAGGATGCGGATCACGACCTTCTCGCCGAACAACGTGGGCAGGGTGCTGACGCGGAAGTCGATCACCTTGTCGGGGCCGACCCGCAGCTTCATGCGCCCGTCCTGGGGCACGCGCTTTTCCGAGATGTCCAGCCGGGAGATCACCTTGATGCGGGCGGCCAGCTTCTCGCGCACCGCGACCGGCGGCGTGGCGATCTCGCGCAGCACGCCGTCGACGCGAAAGCGCACGCGGTAGTAATGCTCGTAGGGCTCGAAGTGCAGGTCGGACGCGCGCATGCTGTAGGCGTCGAGCAGCATCTTGTGCAGGAAGCGCACGATCGGAGCGTCCTCGATCTCCTGCGCCATCCGGTCGGAGGCTTCGCTGCCGCTCAGCTCGAGCTGCGATTCGTCGAAGTCGAACTCGCCGCCTATGATCTGCTCCATTGTCTCGCCCGCGCTGGCGGCGACGGACTCGACCAGGCGGGCGAGCTTGTCGTGTTCGGCGATCACCCAGTCGACATTGAGCTGGGTGGCGAACTTGACCTTCTCGGCCGCCTGCTGGTCCGAGGGGTCGGCCGTCACGACGCTCAGGCGGTTGCCGCGCTTGCTCAGCGGCAGGATATGGAACTGCAGGCAGGTCCGGGCGTCCAGCAGCTGCAGCGGCAGGCGCTGCGGATCGACGGAGTCGAGGTCGAGCAGGGGGGCGGAAAAGGCGTGCGAGACCGCATGTGCGAGCTCCGCCGCCGAGACCGCACCGCTGACGGTCAGTTCGGTGATGAAGCTGGTGCGTTGCGCGCGCGCGCGAGCGTAGAGCTCCTGCGCGAGCGCCGGCGCCAACTTGCCGGCGGATACCAGCGCGCGTGCCAGACCGGGCAGTTCAGGCAGGGCAGTGGCTGCTTCTACGCTCATTTTTGCCGAAAATTTCGAGCAGTTTTGCAACGTCGAAGCGCCATCCCCCCACAGGGGATATACGCCAAACTTGCGCCACTTCGTGTATATTCGGGCGCAAATTCACGTCGTTGTGGAAAATTCGGTGCATTTTAGGTGCACATCTTGGAGAATTTATGGATCTGCGCAAACTCAAGACCCTGATCGACCTGGTGTCGGAATCGAACGTGTCCGAGCTCGAAATCACCGAGGCCGAAGGCAAGGTCCGCATCGTCAAGAGCGCGCCCGCAGGCGTCGTGTCCATGGTGGCCGCAGCTCCGGCGGCAGTCGTTGCTGCGCCCGCCGCCGCGCCGGTCATCGCTGCTGCGCCCGCACCGGCGGTCGCAGCCGAGCCCGCTGCGGTCAAGGGCCATGTGGTCAAGTCCCCCATGGTGGGCACCTTCTATCGCTCCGCCAGCCCGGGTGCCAAGGCCTTCGTCGAGGTGGGCAGCCAGATCAAGGAAGGCGAGGCGATCTGCATCGTCGAGGCCATGAAGATTATGAACGAGATCGAGGCCGACAAGTCGGGTACCGTGACCCAGATTCTGGTCGAAAACGGCCACGCCGTCGAATACGGCCAGCCCCTGTTCGTCATCGAGTGAGCGGCGCGTCCTCATGTTCAAGAAGATCCTGATCGCCAACCGCGGCGAAATCGCGCTGCGCATCCAGCGCGCCTGCCGTGAAATGGGCATCAAGGCCGTGATGGTCTATTCCGAGGCCGATCGCGAGGCCAAGTACGTCAAGCTCGCCGACGAGGCGGTCTGCATCGGCCCGGCACCCTCGGGCCAGAGCTACCTCAGCATGCCGGCCATCATCTCGGCGGCCGAGGTCACCGACGCCGAGGCCATCCACCCCGGCTACGGCTTCCTGTCCGAGAACGCCGACTTCGCCGAGCGGGTCGAGCAAAGCGGCTTCACCTTCATCGGCCCGACCCCCGAGTCGATCCGCATCATGGGCGACAAGGTCTCGGCCAAGCAGGCCATGATCAAGGCCGGCGTGCCCTGCGTGCCGGGCTCCGACGGCGAGCTGCCCGACGACCCGGCCGAGATCAAGCGCATCGCCAAGGCAGTCGGCTATCCCGTGATCATCAAGGCCGCGGGCGGTGGTGGCGGCCGCGGCATGCGCGTCGTGCACACCGAGGCGGCGCTGCTGCACGCGGTGCAGACGACCAAGGCCGAGGCGGCAGCGGCGTTCAACAACCCGGCCGTGTACATGGAGAAGTTCCTCCAGAACCCGCGCCACATCGAGATCCAGGTGCTGGCCGACACCCACCGCAATGCGGTCTACCTGGGCGAGCGCGACTGCTCCATGCAGCGTCGCCACCAGAAGGTGATCGAGGAAGCGCCGGCGCCCGGCATCCCGCGCCGCCTGATCGACAAGATCGGCGAGCGCTGCGCCGCCGCCTGCAAGAAGATCGGCTACCGCGGCGCGGGCACCTTCGAGTTCCTGTACGAGAACGGCGAGTTCTACTTCATCGAGATGAACACGCGCGTGCAGGTGGAACACCCGGTGACCGAAGCCATCACCGGCATCGACATCGTGCGCACCCAGATCATGATCGCCGCCGGCGAGAAGCTGTCGTTCACGCAGCGCCAGATCCAGCTGCGCGGCCACGCGATCGAGTGCCGCATCAACGCCGAGGATCCCTACAAGTTCACTCCCTCGCCGGGGCGCGTGACGACCTGGCACATGCCGGGCGGGCCGGGCGTGCGGGTGGACTCGCATGTCTACGCCAACTACATGGTGCCGCCCAACTACGACTCCATGATCGGCAAGCTGATCGTGCACGGCGACACGCGCGAGCAGGCGCTGGCGCGCATGCGCACCGCGCTGTCCGAGGCCGTGGTCGAGGGCATCAACACCAACATCCCGCTGCACCGCGACCTGATGGTGGACGCCAGCTTCGAGGCCGGCGGCACCAACATCCACTACCTCGAGCACTGGCTCGAGCAGCGCAAGCGCTGATCGCCCATGTTCGAACTCGTTTTGATGGCGCCGGAAGGGCGCATCGAGGACCTGGGCGAGGCGCTCGAGGCGCTGGACGCGCTGAGCGTCTCGGTCGAGGACGCCGATGCGGCGACGGACGCCGAGCAGGCGCTGTTCGGCGAACCTGGCATGCCCGCGCCCAAGGCCGGCTGGCAGCGTTCGCGCGTGGTCGCGCTGTTCCAGCAGGAGCCGCAGGCGCGCGAGGCGGCCGAGCTGCTCGCGCCGCAGGATTTCTTCGCCGGCTGCGAGGTCGTGGGCGTGCGCCCGGTCGCCGACCAGGACTGGGTGCGCCTGACGCAGTCGCAGTTCGCGCCGGTCGAGATCACGCCGACCTTCTGGATCGTGCCGAGCTGGCACGAGCCGCCGGCAGGCGCCGAGAAGGTGATCAGGCTCGATCCGGGCCTGGCCTTCGGCACCGGCACGCATCCGACCACGCGCATGTGCCTGCGCTGGACGGCCCGACGCGACCTATCGGGTCAGCGCGTGCTGGACTACGGCTGCGGCTCCGGCATCCTCGCGATCGGCGCGGCCAAGCATGGTGCGGCCGAGATCGTCGCGGTCGACATCGACCTGGCTGCGGTCGAGTCGACGCAGATCAATGCCGCCAACAACCATGTCGTGCTGCAGGCTGGCCTGCCCGAGGCCGCCCAGGGCGAGTTCGACGTGGTGCTGGCCAACATCCTGGCCACGCCGCTCAAGGTGCTGGCGCCGCTGCTGTGCAGCCATGTCAAGGCCGGCGGGCATCTGGTGCTCGCGGGCATCCTGGAGCGCCAGGCCGATGAGCTCAAGGATGCCTACGCGCCCTGGCTGGCGCTGGAAGTCGCCGACAGCGAGGACGGCTGGATCCTGATGACGGCGCGCGCCGCGGGCTGAGGCCCGCGACGCATGGGGGCGTCTCAGGGACGCTTGCCGGTCGGGAAAGGCCAGGCCGCCTGAGGGGCAAGCCGGGTCTGCGCGGCCGGCTCGGAGGCGACGGCCTTTTTCGCAGGAGCCTTCTTCGCCGCAGCCTTCTTGGCCGGGGCTTTCTTGGCCGGGGCCTTCTTGGCGGGTGCGGGTGGCGTCACCGGGGCCAGCTCGGTGGCTGCTGCGACTGTCTTGACCGCCGCGACTTCCTTGGCCGCAGGTGCCACCTTCTTGACGGCGGCCTTCCTGGCGGGAGCCGGGGCCGCCTTCACGGCGGCGCTCTCCTTGGCCGCCGGTGCCGCCTTCTTCGCGGCAGCAGCCTTCTTCGCGGGGGCGGCCTGCTTGACCGGTGCAGATTTGCTGGCCGCGGCCTTCTTGGCCGGAGCCTTCTTGGCGGCCGCCCCGACCTCGGTCACGGGCTCGGCGACCTTCTTCGCCGCAACAGCCTTCTTGGCTGGTGCAGCCATCTTTTTAGTTGCCACCTTTTTCGCAGTTGCCATCTTGTGGGCTCTCCTCGATCAGTTTCACATCGCGCTCGAGCTCGGACAATTCCGGTTCGGCAAGTCAGCGCTGTGGCTCCGGCGGATGCATGTTATTGCTGAAACCAAGGCGTCGTACGGGGATGTCGTCTTCGGCCTCGTCGCGAGGACAGGCGACCGGATCGCGAACTGCCACATACAAAAATACTGACTTTTATATTATGAAAGCGCCGTGGGGAAATGCAAGCGTCCGGAGCGTTTCGGTGTGCGTCTTGTGGCGCGCCCGCATCGATTTCCTGTCGCCAGCGTCGCCGCCGGGCAGTCCAGGCTTCAGCACGGGGGCGGGAAGCGTTCGCGCGGCCAGCCGGTGAGGTGCTGCAGCCGGCTCCAGTCGAAACCCGGGCCGGGGTCCCGCTTGCGTCCCGCGGCGATGTGTTCGTGCCCGGCCACATGCTTGATCGGATAGCGCTGCGCGATTTCGTGGCACAGGGCAAGCAGGGCCTCGTACTGCGCAGCCTCGAAGGTTTCGCCCTCCAGTCCCTCGAGCTCTATGCCGATCGAGTCGTCGTTGCAGTTGTCCCGGCCACGCCAGCTCGAGCGTCCGGCGTGCCAGGCACGCTCGTCGCAGGAGACGAACTGCACCAGCTCGCCGTCGCGCCGGATCAGGAAATGGCTGGAGACCTCCAGTCCCCGTATGGACTGGAAATAGGGGTGTGCCTCCCAGTCCAGCCGGTTGCAGAACAGCTGCTCGACCTCGGGGCCGCCGTAGCAGCCAGGTGGCAGGCTGATCGAATGCAGCACCAGCAGGTCGATCAGGGCAACGGCCGGGCGCGGTCCGAAGTTGGGGGATGGCACGGCACGCGCGCGCAGCAGCCAGCCGTCGCGCCAGCGCGGGGGCATGGGCTGTCCAGGAGGGGCAGGGTTCGGGTTCATCGGTTTCCGGGTCCGGGGGATAGCCCGAGCCGTTGGAGGCGGTACTGCAACTGCCCGGGATTCAGGCCCAGGCGGGAAGCTGCCTGCGCAAGATCGCTGTCGCCGCTGCGCAAGGCCTGGTCGAGCACGCGGCGTTCGGTTTCGTCCAGGTAGCGCTTGAGTTCGTTCAGCCTTTCTGCTTCGGCGTCATCGCCGCCACCGGCGCCGCGAGGCGCCACGCTGCCCCTGTCCGCGGCATTGCCGCTCCAGGGGCGCGCCTCGTACAGGTCTTCGGGTTGCAGCGATTCGCGCACGCCCATGGCGAGGCCGTGGTGCAGGATGTTCTCGAGTTCGCGCAGATTGCCGGGCAGCGGATGGCGTTGCAGCCAGGCCAGCGCGCGCTCCGACAGCCGCGGCTGGGGCAGTCCGCTGTCCTGGCAGAGCCGCTGCAGCAGGGCCGAGGCCAGATCATTCAGGTCCTCGCGGCGTTCGCGCAGCGCGGGCATGCGGATCTCGATCACGTTCAGCAGGTAGTAGAGGTCATGGCGGAAGCGGCCCTGCTGCACGGCCTGGCCGAGCTTGTCCCGGCTGGCGCTGATCAGGCGCACGTCGATCTGCTGCTCCGTGCTCGAGCCCCGGGCGCGCATCCGGCGCTCCTGGATCGCGCGCAGCAGCCTGGCCTGCGACGCGGGTGGCAGTTCGTCGATCGCGTCGAGGAAGAGCGTGCCGCCGCTGGCGGCCTGGAAGAACCCCGGCTGGTCTCGCCCCGGCCCTTGCGGGCTGTCCTGGCAGGAGCCGAAGAATTCGGCCTCGAAGCGATGTTCCGCAACGGCCCCGCAGTCGACGGCGACGAAGGGGCCGTCGCAGCGGTGGCTGCAGGCATGCAGCGCGCGGGCCGCCAGTTCCTTGCCGGTGCCGGCTTCGCCCAGGATCAGGACTGGCGCCATGCTGCGAGCGACCCGCTCGATGCGCTGGCGCACCGCGACCATGACGGGCGAGCGTCCCACGATGCGGGCCAGGGCGGCCGTGGCGCCGGCTGTCTCCTGCCGGCTCTCCGGCGCGGCAGCCGCTGCGGCGCTCGCGCGCGCAGGCGCTTCCGCGCGGCTGGCGAGTGCCGCAGCGATGGCGCCGCGGAAGCGGTCGAGGTCGACCGGCTTGGTCAGGTAGTCGAAGGCGCCGGCTTTCAGGGCCTCGACCGCGTTCTCGGTCGAACCATAGGCGGTGATGACGATGATCCGGCTTGAGGGATGGGCGCGTGTCACCTCGCGCACCAGTTCCGTCCCCAGGCCGTCCGGCAGCCTCATGTCGGTGACCACGCCATCGTAGGTGGCGCTGCCCAGCCGCAGGCGTGCCTCGGCCAGGCTCTCGGCGCTTTCGACCAGGTAGCCCGCGCGCCGCAGCGTGAGTTCGTAGAGGCGGCGCAGGTCGGGTTCGTCGTCGACGACGAGCAGGCGGTGTGCGATGGCGGGAGGGCTCATGGCGGTGTCGGGTCAGGCCACTGCGGCAGTCATGTGCACGAGGAAGGCGTTGCCTGCGACGCCGGAGCGTGGCAGGCGCCGGTAGCTGATTTCTGCCGCGTTGCGCTGGCACAGTTCACGCGAAATATACAGTCCCAGTCCGCTGGAGCGGCTGTCGGAGGAGAAAAACGGCTCGAACAGATGCTGCCGCACGGCAGCCGACAGTTCGGGGCCGGTGCTCCAGACGCCCAGCAGGGTGGCGCTGTCGTCGGCTTCGGTCCAGACCTCGATCGCGCCAGTGACCCCGTGCTTGCGCGCGTTGTCGAGCAGGTTGACCAGCACGCGCCGCAGGTGTTCGGGCTCGAAGCGCACCCGGGCGGTGGCCGAGCCGAGCCTGAGCCGGGGCGACGCGACCGCCTGGGCGGCGCGCCAGTCCTGTACCCAGTCACGCACCAGCGTGTCGAGCGGGGTGATGCCCGCCGGTGCCGGCCCGGGCTGCGCCCGCGCGAGCTCCAGGATGTCGTCCACGGTACGCGCCAGGCGCTGGGCATTGCGCTCTATCATGGCGCTGAGGTGCTGCTGTTCGGGCGCGAGCCCGTCTTCGGCGAGCAGGGCGTTGGCCTGGCTGATCGCGGCCAGCGGGTTGCGGATCTCGTGTGCGACGGCAGCCGAGACCCGGCCCATGGCCGCGAGCCGTTCGGTGCGTAGGCGCGCCTCGATCGAGCGCATGTCCTCCATGAACAGCACGCCGGCCCGCGGCGAGCCGTCGTCGGCAGACGGGCTCAGGCGCAGGCGTAGCTGCAGCTTGCGGCGCGGCGCGTCGCCATCCACGGCAGGAATTTCCAGCTCCTGTTCGCGTTCGACTTGCTCGAGCAGGCCTTGCCGACCCCAGTCGAGCAGCAGGCGGCCTGCGGGGCAACTGCCGGCGGCTCCGAAGTCTGCTGCTGCAGGATCATGCGCCAGGCCCAGCATGGACAGCGCCGGCGGGTTGGCGTGCCAGACCCTGCCGTGTTCGTCGAAGACCAGCACGCCCTCGCTCAGGCCCCGGGCGATCAGTCCGTTGACCTCGCCCTGCAGCCGCGCCATGGCCTGGCTGTCGCGCACCAGCGCGAGTTCGCGCGCCAGGCGCTGCGCGAGCTGATGGGTCAGCAGGGCCAGCAGGAAGAAGCCGGTGCCGGTCAGGCCGCTCTGCATGAAGCGGGCAGGCGCCTGGCCCGGCTCGTTCCAGAGGGACAGCGTGGCACCGCCCAGCAGCACCAGGCTCGCGGCGGCCGCGCTGGCCAGCGCCAGCGCCAGGGGGCCCAGCGTCGAGGCCAGCAGCACGGGCAGCAGGAACAGCGGTGCGAAGTCGAAGGCGGAGCCGGCCAGCAGGCGCAGCAGCGCGAAGCAGGCGATGTCGGTCCACAGCGTCGAGAGCCAGCGCGCCGACCAGGGCGAGTCGCCATGGGCCGGCCGGCGCATGGGCAGGGTGGCGAACGTGCCGCACAGATAGGCCAGGCAGAGCGTCGTTGCCGTGCCCAGGCCGCCGTTGTGCTGCTGCAGCAGGATCTGGAGCAGCAGCAGGACGGCCGCCACGGTGACCCGGGCGCGCATCAGCTGGACCCAGAGGCGGTCCGCGTCGGGGCCCAGCGGCAGGTAGGACCAGGGGCGCGCCCGCCTGGCACCGAGGTCCGGCCAGAACGGCATGAAGGGCGAGGGGGTGCCGTCGTGCCGTTCGCGCATGGCTTCAGCGCTGCGGCTCGCCGAGGCGCAGGTGCTCGGCGCTGCAGTAGTGGCCCAGCCGACCGGCGATGGCCTGGTCGCGCGGCAGGTGGACGCCGCAATGGCGGCAGGCGACCATGAGGGCCGGGGTGGGGGGGATGTCCGGGCGCCTGGGCGGTGGTGCGTCCCGCCGCTCCTCGTCGCGCCTGTGGCGCCAGATCCAGATGGCGGTCAGCACGACCGCGAGCACGAGCAGGTACTTCATGCGCGCTGCAGGATCACTTCGAGCACGAAGCGCGAGCCCACGTAGCCCAGCAGCAGCAGCGCCGCAGCCACATAGAGCATGCGCGCGGCCAGGCGGCCGCGCCAGCCCCAGCGTGCGCGACCCCAGAGCAGCACGGCCAGGGCCAGCCAGGACAGCAGGGTGAACACGGTCTTGTGGTTCCAGCTCCAGCCCTGCGGCTGCAGCCGTTCGCTGAACCACCAGCCGGCCAGCAGCGTCGCGCTCAGCAGGCCGAAGGCCGCCGCGACCAGGCGGAAGGTCAGGCGTTCAAGCGCCAGCAAGGGCAGGGGCATGTCGCCGGTGCGAGCCTGGCGCATCGAGGCTTCGGCCCGCTGCATCATCCAGGCGTGCACCACCGCGGCCGCCAGCAGCCCGTAGGAGGCGATGCCCAGGGACCAGTGCAGCGGCAGCCAGGGCGAATCGAGGGCCGGGTAATGCGCGCCGGGAAAGATCAGGGCCAGCAGCACGGCCAGCGTCCCCAGGCCGGCCAGCGTCCAGCGCGCGCGCAGCTGGGGATAGACCCGGCTCTCGACGGCGTAGAGCGTGAAGACCAGCCAGGCCGTCACCGAAAGCGCAGGCGCGAAGCCGAAGCGCACGGGCTGGGCGAGCAGGCTCAGGCCCAGCGTCACGCCGTGCAGCAGCCAGACCAGCGCCATCAGCGCGCCGGTGCGGCCCGAAGGCGGCCGCGCGGGTCGCGCCGCCAGCAGGGCATAGCCCAGCGCGGCGCCCAGCGCCGGGATGGCGCTCCACCAGAGGCTCGCGGATAAAATCATGGCAAGAGTTTAACGGCCCTCGCCGGCCGCCATCGCTCACGCCCGTCCATACACCCTTCGTCGCACTGGTCTGCCTTCCATGCAGGCCGCCAGCCGGCGTCACACCCGAACTCACCATGGCTTCTGCGCTTACCGAAAAACTGTCACGGCTGGTCAAGGAGGTGCGCGGCCAGGCCCGCATCACCGAAAGCAACGTTACCGACATGCTGCGCGAGGTGCGCTTGGCGCTGCTCGAGGCCGACGTCGCGCTGCCGGTGGTGCGCGACTTCATCGCCCGGATCAAGGAAAAGGCGCTGGGCCAGGATGTGGTCGGCTCGCTGACGCCGGGGCAGGTGCTGGTCAGCATCATCCAGAAGGAGCTGGCCGCGACCATGGGCGAGGGGGTGAGCGACATCAACCTCGCCGCCCAGCCGCCGGCCGTGATCCTGATGGCCGGCCTGCAGGGCGCGGGCAAGACCACCACCACCGCCAAGCTGGCCAAGCACCTGATCGAGCGCCGCAAGAAGAAGGTGCTGACGGTCTCGGGCGACGTCTACCGCCCGGCCGCGATCGAACAGCTCAAGACCGTGACGGCCCAGGCCGGTGCCGAATGGTTCCCGAGCAGCCCGGAGCAGAAGCCGCTGGACATCGCGCGCGGCGCGCTTGACTACGCGAAGAAGCACCACTTCGACGTGCTGCTGGTCGACACCGCCGGCCGGCTGGCGATCGACGAGGCGCTGATGCGCGAGATCCAGGAGCTGCACGCTGCGCTCAAGCCGGTCGAGACGCTGTTCGTGGTCGATGCGATGCAGGGCCAGGACGCGATCAACACCGCGCGCGCCTTCAAGGAGGCGCTGCCGCTGACCGGCATCATCCTGACCAAGCTCGACGGTGACTCGCGCGGCGGCGCGGCGCTGTCGGTGCGTGCGGTCACGGGCGCGCCGATCAAGTTCGCGGGCGTGTCCGAGAAGATCGACGGCCTCGAGGTCTTCGACGCCGAGCGCCACGCCGGCCGCGTGCTGGGCATGGGCGACATCGTCGCGCTGGTCGAGCAGGTCACGGCCGGCGTCGACATGGCGGCGGCGCAGAAGCTCGCGGCCAAGGTCAAGAGCGGCGACGGCTTCGACCTGGAGGACTTCCTCGACCAGATCCGCCAGATGAAGAAGATGGGCGGCCTGTCGAGCCTGATGGACAAGCTGCCGACCCAGATGGCCGCCAAGGCCAGCGAGGCCGACCTCGGCCGCGCCGAGAAGGACATCAAGCGCAAGGAAGGCATCATCTGCAGCATGACGCCGCAGGAGCGCCGCAAGCCCGAGCTGATCAAGGCCACGCGCAAGCGCCGCATCGCCGCCGGTGCCGGCGTGCAGGTGCAGGAGGTCAACCGGCTGCTCAAGGAGTTCGAGCAGATGCAGGCGGTCATGAAGAAGATGAAGGGCGGCGGCCTCATGAAGATGATGAAGAAGCTCGGCGGCATGAAGGGCATGGGCCTGCCCAAGCTGCCCGGGATGTAAGCCGGGCTAGGGCGTCCGGGTATGGACGGCAGCTGGCCGCCGCTGCTGGCGCTCGAGGCGATCCTGGGCCTGCTCGGGCTGGGCCCGGCGCTCGCGCTGCGTCCCTGGCGCATGCTGCGCGGGCCGCTGCTGACGCCGGCGCTCGCGGCGCTCGCCCTGTTGCCCTGGTTCTGGCTGCTGCCGCAGAAGATGCCGCCGGGGCTGCAGGTGCAGTTCTCGGGCGCCTGCCTGCTGGTGCTGATGCTGGGCTGGCCGCTCGCGGTGCCGCTGCTGGCCCTGGTGGCGCTCGCGGTCTGGGCCCTGGGGTCGCAGGGGGGCGCGGCGGTCCTGTCGCAATGGGTCTGGCTGGGCCTGGTGCCGGCCACGCTGACGCTGGGGCTGGGCGCGCTGCTGCGGCGCTGGCTGCCGGCCAATCCCTTCGTCTACACCCTGGGGCGCGGCTTTTTCGGCAGCGCGCTGGCGCTGTTCGGCTCGGGCGCCCTCTACGAGCTCGCCTATCGCCTGTCCGGCGCCGTCACGCTGCACGATGCGCTGGTGGCGCGCTGGCTGATGGCCTGGGGCGACGCCTTCCTCACTGGCATGTTCTGCGCGATCTTCGTCGCCTACGTCCCGCAGTGGCTCGCGACCTGGTCGGACCAGCGCTACCTCAAGCCTCCGCCGCGCTAGCGGCGGTTGATTACCCGCTCCTCGGCCCCACGCCAGGTGGCGCCAGGCCGGCTCAGAGCAGCGGCCGCATGCTGCGCGCCGTGTCCTGCAGCATCGGCAGCACGCGTCGGACCGCGTCCTCGCTGCCCTCGTTCTGCATCGGCATGGTCACGCTCATCGCGCCGACCAGCTGGTCCTTGTGGTCGTACAGCGGCACCGCGATGCCGCGGTAGTTCATCTCGAGCTGCTGCTCCGACAGCGCCCAGCCCTGGCGGCGTATCTGCTCCAGGCGCTCGCGCAGCACCTGCTTGTCCGTGATCGTGTGCGAGGTGAAGGGGCGCAGCTCGTGGCTGGACAGCCAGGTCTCGCAGGCCGCGGCGCCCGACATGGCCAGGATCGCGAGGCCTGCCGCCGTCACATGCGCCTGCACGCGCGAGCCCAGCATGTAGCCGGTGTTGAGCTGGCGGTGCGTGCCGCTGCGCGCGACATAGACCAGTTCGTCCTGGTCGAGCACGCCGACGTAGGCGACCTCGCCGGTGCCGGCCGTGACGCGTTGCAGATAGGGCTGGACCGCGCGTGGCAGCCGGGCCGACTCCAGGTAGGCCTGGCCCAGGCGCAGCACCCGCGGCGTGAGCGAGAACAGCTTGCCGTCGGTGGCGATGTAGCCCAGATGCACCAGCGTGAGCAGGTGGCGGCGCGCCGCGGTGCGGCTCAGCCCGCAGCGCTGGCCGGCCTGGCTGGCGGTCAGGCGCGGGTGTTCGGCGTCGAAGGCCTCGATGATGGACAGGCCTTTTTCCAGGCCGGCGATCCAGTCGCGACGTTCGAGCATGAAGGGGGTGTCCGTGTCCGGCATGGCGGAAACAGCCTCATTTCGTGCGATGTTCATTTGATTATGTGCGATTGTCGGTCATTGCCGGATGGCTGACAGGAGAAAAACGTTCCGAGCTGGCTTAAAGTGCGGTTTGCATTTGGAGATATCTGATGAGTGACCTTCTGCTCAAAGCAGCCGGCGAGCGCGAGCCGCTGCAAGCCTCGTTCAGCGACGCCGCCAATCCGATCGGTCTGGACGGTATCGAGTTCATCGAGTTCGCCACGCCCAAGCCGCAGGCGCTGGGTCAGGTGCTCGAGATGATGGGCTTCAAGCCGGTCGCGCGCCACCGCTCGCGCGAGGTGCTGCTGTACCGCCAGGGCGAGCTCAATATCGTGGTCAACGCGCACCAGCCGGTGGCGCAGGCGGGCGGCCGTGCCGGCGAGGCGCCCGGCATCTCGGCGATCGCGCTGCGCGTGCGCGACGCGCGCGCCGCCTACGACTATGTGCTCGAGCGCGGCGCCTGGGAGGTCACGACGCATCCCGAGGTGATGGAGCTCAACATCCCCGCCATCCATGGCGCGGGCGGCAGCCGGATCTACTTCGTCGACCGCTACAAGGAGTTCTCGATCTACGACGTGGACTTCGTGCCGATTCCCTCGGTCGACCAGCACCCGGTGGCGACCGCCGGCATCCATTTCTTCGGCATCGTGCAGTACATCGGCCCCGAGCGCAGCTACGACTGGATCGAGTTCTACCGCGAGTTGATCGGCGCCGAGCTGATTCCCGACGAGCAGCGCTTCGGCATCATGCCCAAGGGCAAGCTGCTGCGCACGCCGGCGCTCGATGCGTCCCAGCGTTTCATGATCCAGCTGATCGAGCCCGACGTCAACGTGCTCGATACCGATGAGCGCCTGCAGCGCATCGGCCTGGGCGTGCCCGACGTGCCGGCCGCGGTGCGTGCGCTCGGCGTCGAGTTCGTCGAGACCCCGGCCGCGCACACCGAGGCGCGCGGCGCGATCAGCAAGACCTACCTGGGCTCGGTGGTGTTCGAGCTGGTGCATGACGAGAGGGCCTGACCCCATGACGCTCAAGCGCAGCATCAGCCAGGCCATCGCGGGCTTCGGCATGGACACGATCACGCTGGCAGGCCCGCTCGAGGCCAAGCTGGCGGCGATGAGGGACGCCGGCTTCAGCCAGGTCATGCTCAAGGCCAACGACCTGGTCGGCCATCCCCAGGGCTGGCAGGCCGCGGTCCAGGCAGTGCTGAATAGCGGCCTGCGCGGCACCGGCTTCCAGGTCCTGCGCGACTTCGAGGGCCTGAGCGGCCACCTGCACCACTACAAGGTCGACATCGCCAAGATGATGCTCGAGATGTGCGCCGCGCTCGGCTGCAAGGTGCTGCTGGCCTGCTCGTCGACCTCGGCGCACGCGAGCTCGGACCTGGACCAGATCGCGCGCGACCTGCGCAAGCTCGCGATGCTGGCGATCCCGCACGGCATCAGGATCGCCTACGAGGGCCTGTCCTGGGGGCGCACGATCAACGAGTACACGACCGCCTGGGACGTGGTGCAGCGCGCCGACTGTCCCAACCTCGGCATCGGCATCGACTCGTATCACATCTTCGCGGCCAAGACGCCGCTCGACGAGATCGACTACCTCGATCCGAGCAAGATCTTCCTGGTCCAGCTGGCCGACTTCATGTGGCAGGAGACCAAGACCTTCGAGGAGCGCATGACCACCGCGCGCACCTTCCGCGTCTTCCCCGGCGAGGGCGTGCACAGCGAGCAGCTGGTCGACCTGGTGCTGCGCCTGGACCGTCTCGGCTACCGGGGCGACTACAGCTTCGAGGTCTTCAACGACGACTATGTGCAGATGCCGCTGCCCTTCGTCGCCGAGCGCGCGCGCAAGTCGGCGCTCTGGCTGGCCGAGGAGGTGCTGCGCTGCTCGGTGCCGCTGCCCAACCAGATGCGCCTCAAGACCCAGGCCTGAATCCTCCGGGTCCGAATCCGGATCGCGCGCCTGGCATCGGGCGTCCCGGGGCGATGCCAGGCGCGCGGCGCTTGTATCGCCGGGGTTCGCGGCACGCGTGTGCCGGGCGGTGTTCCAGTGCCTGTCACCAGGGCCCGGCTGTCACATTATTGGACAGCTGTCCCGTCCTGCGACATCGGACCAGCCTGGCGTGCTGCTCCGGCGTTCTGGTGGAAAACCTTATGGATCAATGATTTGAATCTGGTCTTCGGGCTGGCATGGAACTTGTTCGGGTTCAGGTACCGCTAGACGGTTTCCGAGCAACCATCCATCCAGAGGAAGACAGCATGATCTACACCGCACCCGGCGCAGCAGGCGCCAAGATCGCCTACAGGGTCCAGTACGCCAATTTCATCGGCGGCAAGTGGGTCGCTCCGGTCGACGGTCAGTACTTCGACGTGCTCACGCCGATCAACGGCCAGGTCTACACCAGGGCAGCCCGCTCGGGCGCCGCCGACATCCCGCTGGCCTCCGACCATTTCCGCTACTTCGCCGGCTGCGCGCGCGCAGGAAGGCGCGCTGTCCGAGATCGACGACAAGACCATGGCCTACCATATCCACGAGCCGCTCGGCGTGGTGGGCCAGATCATCCCGTGGAACTTCCCGATCCTGATGGCGGCCTGGAAGCTGGCGCCGGCCCTGGGCGCCGGCAACTGCGTGGTGCTCAAGCCCGCCGAGTCCACGCCTATCAGCCTGCTGATCCTGGTTGACCTGCTGGCGACCAGCAAGCGCATCGCCAAGATCGCCTTCACCGGCTCGACCAGCACCGGTTGCGTGATCGCGCAGGCCGCCGTCAACAACCTGATCCCGGCCACGCTCGAGCTCGGCGGCAAGTCGCCCAACATCTTCTTCGCCGACGTGATGGACCAGGACGACGGTTTCCTCGACAAGGCGATCGAGGGCCTGGTGCTGTTCGCCTGCAACCAGGGCGAGGTCTGCACCTGCCCGAGCCGCGCGCTGATCCACGAGTCGATCTACGACAGGTTCATGGAGCGCTGCCTGGCGCGCATCGCCGCGATCAGGCACGGCAACCCGCTCGACACCGACACCATGATGGGCGCGCAGGCTTCCAAGGAGCAGCTGACCAAGGTCAAGTCCTACCTCGACCTGGGCAAGCAGGAAGGCGCCGAGGTGCTGATCGGCGGCGCGCAGGCCAGCTTCGGCAACGAGCTCGACGGCGGCTACTACGTGCAGCCGACCGTGTTCAGGGGCCACAACAAGATGCGCATCTTCCAGGAGGAGATCTTCGGCCCGGTGCTGGCCGCACAAGATGATGCTCGACCACTGCCAGCAGACCAAGAAGCTGCTGGTCAGCGACAGCGAGAGCAAGCTCGGTTTCTTCTGATGCCGGCCTGAAGCCAGGCAGGGGCGCGGCGTGCGCCCCTTTTTTCTGATCAAGGAGTCCAGCCATGGTCGAAAGAGTCGTCGCCACCGAGGTCGCCCTGGCGCTGATCGCCGAGTTGCAGGCGCAGCACGGGGAGTTGATGTTCCACCAGTCCGACGGCTGCTGCGACAACAGCACCGCCAACTGCCAACTGCCACCTGCCGACCGATCTGACGATCGGGCCCTGAGACGTGCTGCTCGGGCATGTCGGCGGCGTGCCCTTCTACATCGGAAAATTCCAGCACGACTACTGGAAGCACATCCAGCTCATCCTCGATGTGATCGAGGGGCAGGGCGGCACCTTTGTGCTGGAGAGGAGCACCGGCAAGGCCTTCCACACCCGTTCGCGGCTGTTCAGCGACGAGGAATGGGTGCAGATCGAGCCGCAGGTCCGGCGCGACCTGGCATGAGGCCGTCCCGCGCTTGCGCGGGCTTCGCGTCCAGGGGGGGCGGCCCGGCGTCAGGCCGTGGCCAGGCGGTAGCCCACGCCGACCTCGGTCAGCAGGTGGCGGGGCTCGGCCGGGTCACGCTCGATCTTGGCGCGCAGCTGCCCCATGTAGAGACGCAGGTAGTGGGTGTGGCCGCTGAACTCCTCGCCCCAGACATCGGCCAGCAGCTGCCGGTGCGTCACGACCCGGCCGGCGCTTCGCACCAGCCGGGCCAGCAGCTTGAATTCGGTCGGCGTCAGGTGCACCGGGTTGCCGTCGCGCTGCACCAGGCGCGTGGCCAGGTCGATCCGCAGATCGTCGAGTTCGTGCACCGTGACGGCCGGCTCGAGCGCCGTGCCGCGGTGGCGCATCGCCACGCGCATGCGGGCCAGCAGTTCCCCGACGCTGAAGGGCTTGCTCAGGTAGTCGTCGGCGCCGGCATCGAGCAGCCTGATCTTCTGCGCCTCCTGGTTGCGCGCCGAGACCACGATGATCGGCAGGTTGGAGCGCTGGCGCACCTCCCGCACCAGTTCGGCGCCGTCGCCGTCGGGCAGCCCGAGGTCGAGCAGGACCGCGTCCGGCGGGCTGTGGCGCAGGATGGCACCGGCTTCGCTGAGCGAGACCGCCGTGACGACCTCGAAGCCCTCGACGGCCAGCGCCGATTGCATGAAGGTTCGGATCTCGCGGTCGTCCTCGACCACCAGCACGCGCAGGCTCATGGCAGTTTCTCCAGGGGCTGTTGCGGCTCCACCGGCAGGCGCAGGCAGAAGCGGCTGCCGCCGCCCGCGCGCTCTTCGACCACCAGCGTGCCGCCGTGCGCCTGCGCGATCGCGCGGCAGACCGCCAGGCCGAGGCCGGCACCGCGTTGCCCCGATCGGTCGCTGCGGGAGTAGGGGCGGAAGATCGCCTCGCGCTCGGCTGCGGCGATGCCTTCGCCGCGATCTGCCACGCAGAGCTCCAGCATGTCGTTCCTGAGTTCGGCGCTGAGCACGATGTCGGCCTGGCTGTACTTCAGGGCGTTGTCCAGCAGGTTGACCAGCAGCTGCCCGAGCAGTACCGGATCGGCGCGCAGCAGCGGCAGGCCCGCAGACACCTCGGAGCGGATGCGCCGGTCAGGGTCCTGGGGCCGCACGCGTGCCAGCGCCGCACCGACGACCTCCTCCGCCGATTCCCAGTCGCGGTGCAGTTCCTGCAGCGGGTCCGACAGGCGCACGAGCTGCAGGGTGTTGTCGGTCAGCGTGCCCAGGTAGCGGGCTTCGGTCGCGATGCTCTCGAGCATGCGCGACCGCTGTTCGGCCGAGAGCCGCTCGCGCTGGGTCTGCAGCGAGGTCGACGCCCCGAGTATGGTCGCCAGCGGGGTGCGCAGGTCATGCGAGATCGCGGCCAGGAAGGTGCTCAGCATTTCCTGCCGCTGTGCCTCGCTGCGGGCCGCGAGCATGGAGGCGTTCAGGCTCAGGCGCCAGAGTGCCTGGGCCAGCAGGGAGCACAGGGCGCGGGCATGCTCCAGGGCTTCGGCCTGTCCCGTGCCCAGATTCCGGATGCAGACAGCGCCGAACATCCGGCCCTGCTCTCCCAGCGGCAGGCAGCAGGTCTGGGCCGAGACCTGGGGCGTCCATTCCGGTCTGGCCGCCGCTGCCTCCTGCAGGCAGCGCTCCATGCCGTGCCTGGCCTCGGGTGCCAGGCCTTGTGCGTCCTCTTCCTGCAGGCGGCCCTGGGCGTCCGTCAGCGCCAGGGACACCGCGGGTCCGAAGGCCGCCTGCAGCGCGGCCATGCCGAGCGAGCGGACTTCCTGTTCCGAGCTGGCGCCGCTCAGCCGACCTGCCAGTTCCTGCAGCTGCCGGGCGCGGCCTTCGCTGATCCGCGCGGCCTGGGTTTCGCGCCGCAGGCCTGTCGCCAGGCGGCTGGTCATGAGGGCGACCATGAGCATGACCGCCAGCGCGATCAGGTGCTCGCGCTGGTCGATGGCGAAAGTCCAGCGTGGCGGCACGAAGAAGAAGTTCAGCGCCGCCACCGCGCCGACCGCGCACGCCGCCGCTTCCAGGCGGCCCAGCCGGTAGGAAGCGAGCTCCACGGCCAGCACGTAGAACATCGCCTGGCTGGTCAGCGAGACATAGGGGTCGGCCAGCAGGCCGGCCGCGGTGGCCGCGGCCAGCAGCAGGACGACACAGGCCCAGCGCAGCGCGGGCCGGTAGGTGATGGAGCTCAAGGCAGGCAGTGGGATCTGGTCGCGGGGAAACGATGCGCGGACTGCGGCGACAGCGCGCAATGGCAAGGTCATGCAGGCACGAACCAGCACAGTCTGCAGTATCTCATCGCGACCATAAGGAAAGCATAAGTTCCTGTTGCAGAAGTGATTTCCAGCTGCCTGAGGACCGGGGGAAGCGGTTCACAATGTGCTCATCGCAACCATGCGGCGGCCTGCTGGCCGGCCGATCCGACTCGTGTCCGTTCCCAAATCTTCCTTGGGCGCCCTGACTCTGGGTGCCATAGGCGTCGTCTACGGCGACATCGGCACCAGCGTGCTGTATTCGGTCAAGGAGGTGTTCCACGCTGGCCACGTGGACCTGACCCCGGCCAATGTCTATGGCCTCATGTCGCTGTTCTTCTGGACCCTGACCCTGGTCGTCACGCTCAAGTACGTGACGCTGGTGATGCGCGCCGACAACCATGGCGAGGGCGGCCTGGTGGCCCTGTTGGCGCTGGCCATGCAGGCGGTCAGTGACCGGCCGCGCCTGCGCAACTTCCTGCTGCTGCTCGGCGTCTTCGGCGCCGGGCTGTTCTACGGCGACGGCGTGATCACGCCGGCGATCTCGGTGCTGTCGGCGGTCGAGGGGCTGGAGATCGTCTCGCCGGCGTTCGGCAAGGCCGTGATTCCGCTGACCATGCTGGTGCTGCTGGCGCTGTTCGCGGTCCAGAAGCACGGCACGGCCGGCATAGGGCGATTGTTCGGCCCGGTCATGGTGGTCTGGTTCCTCGTGATCGGGGCCACGGGCGCGGTGCAGGTGCTGGCGCGCCCGGAAATCCTGTGGGCGCTCAGCCCGCACCACGCGCTCGGCTTCATGTGGCAGCACCCCGGCCTGACCTTCGTGCTGCTGGGGGCGGTGGTGCTGTGCGTCACCGGCGGCGAGGCGCTCTACGCCGACATGGGGCATTTCGGCAGCAAGCCGATCCGCCTGGCCTGGTTCGCGCTGGCGATGCCGGCGCTGGCGCTGAACTACCTGGGGCAGGGCGCACTGCTGCTCGCGCAGCCCGAGGCGGTCGAGAACCCCTTCTTCCTGATGATGCCGCAATGGGGCCTGCTGGCGATGGTCGGGCTGGCCACGGCGGCCACCGTGATCGCCTCGCAGGCGCTGATCTCGGGCGCCTACAGCGTCACCAAGCAGGTGATACAGCTGGGCTATCTGCCGCGGCTGCAGATCCTGCACACCAGTGCCCAGGAAAGCGGCCAGATCTACCTGCCCTTCGTCAACTGGGGCCTGTTCGTCTGCATCGTGCTGGCGGTCGGCCTGTTCAAGACCTCGAGCAACCTGGCGGCGGCCTACGGCATCGCCGTCACGCTGGTGATGCTGATCACGACCGTGCTGACCTTCTTCGTCATCCGCTACCGCTGGGGCTACCCGCTGTGGCTGTGCCTGGGCGCGACCGGCTTCTTCTTCCTGATCGACCTGGCCTTCTTCAGCTCCAACCTGCTCAAGCTCACCGAGGGCGGCTGGTTCCCGCTCGTGATCGGTGCCGTCGTGTTCGTCCTGATGACCACCTGGCACGAGGGACGCCGGCTGCTGGGCGAGTCGATGCGCAACCATGCGCTGGACCTGGGCGACTTCCTCGATTCGGTGTTCATGAGCCCGCCGGTGCGGGCCCAGGGCACCGCGGTGTTCCTGTCGGCGCAGCCGGGCACGGTGCCCAATGCGCTGCTGCACAACCTCAAGCACAACAAGGTGCTGCATGAGCAGAACCTGTTCGTGACGGTGCGCAACCACGAGCTGCCCTGGGTCGAGCCGGCGCAGCGCCTGCAGGCCGAGGAGCTGGGCCGCGACTGCTGGAAGGTGCTGGTCAACCTGGGCTTCATGGACGACACCGACCTGCCGCGCGCGCTGGCGCAACTCGGGGCGCGTGGCGTCAGTCTCGATCCGATGACGACCAGCTACTTCCTGTCGCGTGACATCGTGGTGCCCACCCTGGGCGGCGGCATGGCGCAGTGGCGCGAGAAGCTGTTCGCCCAGATGCATCACAACGCGAGCTCGGCGGCTGAATTCCTCAAGCTGCCGAACAACGCCATCGTCGAGCTGGGCAGCAAGATCGAGATCTGATCCCCGGAGTCAGGCAGCGGCCGGCACTCAGAGCCAGTGCATGACGGCCCAGATCCAGCCATTGACCGTCAGGAAGGCGAACACGGTCGAGGCCACCAGCAGCGTGGCGGCATAGCCGCCATGGCCGAGGCGCTGCGCCAGCGCCGAGAACAGCGCAGGCATCGGCATGGCGGCGTAGAGCAGGGCGGCCTGACGCAGTTCGGGCACCGGGGGCGGCAGCAGCGCCATCGTCAGCAGCACGCACAGCGGGTGCAGTAGCAGCTTGCCGCCGACGACGGCGAACAGGTCGACCTTGACGTCCTGCAGGCGCTGGCCGACCAGCACGCCGCCTATCATCAGCAGCGCGACGCCCGGCGCGGCCGAGCCGGCGATCTGCAGGCTGCGGTCGAACACGTAAGGCAGCTTGAGCTCGAGCGCGGAGCAACCCATGCCGGCGGCAATGCCCCAGATCATGGGGTTGCCCGCCAGCGTGCGCAGCGACTGCAGCAGCGAGCGCTGCCAAGGCAGGCCGGAGTCGCGTCCGGCCGCCAGCAGCACGATGGGCAGCACGACCAGGTTCTCGACCAGCACGCCCAGCGTCATCGCGATCGTGGCCGTCGGGCCGATCAGCTCGCTGACGATGGGAAAGCCGACGAAGACCGTGTTGGAGGCCGACATGCCCATGCCGGTCAGCGCCGCTTGCGGCCAGGGCAGGCGGCGCCAGAGCCGGCCGTAGAGCAGGCCGGCCAGCAGCGCGAGCGCCGCGCCCGTGCCGCAGACGGCCAGGTAGCGCAGGTTGAGCACCTCGTGCAGCGGGAACTGGGAGATCGCGCGCATGACCAGCGCCGGCAGCAGGAAGTCGACCAGCAGCTTGCCCAGCACCAGCATGTCATCGCGCTTGAAGACACCGCGCCAGACCGCCAGGTAGCCGATGGCGATCAGAAGGAAGATGGGCGAGGTGATCGAGAGGATGTGCAGCATGGCGAAAAAAAGCCCGCCAGAGGCGGGCCGCTATGGGACAGGGCGGGGGGCGACGGGCGCGCCCGCCAGGCCCTCAGTATGACAGACGCGCCACCGAGCGCAGGTGCTCGGCGGTCGTGCTCGGCAGGCCGAAGTACTCGAGGTAGGCCGGGATCTGCTCGAACAGCATGTCCGAGCCGACCTGGGTGCGGCAGCCGC
>JBEEPT010000177.1:0-5359 GCA_041190985.1 Pseudomonadota bacterium | reverse complement strand
CGTCGAGAAGCTCGACTACGTCGCCAGCCTCGGCGTCGACGCGATCTGGGTCTCGCCCTTCTTCAAGAGCCCCATGGCCGACTTCGGCTACGACATCAGCGACGCGCGCGCGGTCGACCCGATGTTCGGCACGCTGGCCGACTTCCGCGCGCTGGTCGACCGCGCCCATGCGCTGGGTCTGAAGGTGATGGTCGACCAGGTCTATTCGCACTGCTCGGACCAGCATCCCTGGTTCGTCGAGAGCCGCGCCAGCCGCGACAACGCGAAGGCCGACTGGTATGTCTGGGCCGACGCGAAGGACGACGGCAACCCGCCCAACAACTGGCTGTCCATCTTCGGCGGCAGCGCCTGGCAATGGGACACGCGCCGCTGCCAGTACTACCTGCACAACTTCCTCACCAGCCAGCCCGACCTGAACTTCCACCACCCGGCGGTGCAGGATGCGATCCTGGCCACGGTCAAGTTCTGGCTCGACCTCGGGGTGGATGGCTATAGGCTCGACACCGCCAACTTCTACTTCCACGACGCCGAGCTGCGCAGCAACCCGGGCCGCGGCGCGCCCGACCCGAGCAAGCCCGATCCGGCGGTCAACCCGTTCAACCCCTACGGCTGGCAGCACCATGTCCACGACAAGAGCCGGCCGGAGAACCTGGTCTTCCTGCAGCGCCTGCGCGCGCTGCTCGACCAGTATCCCGACACCACCATGGTGGGCGAGATCGGCGACGACGACGGCCTGGCGCGCGTGGCCGAGTACACCCGCGGCGGCGACAAGCTGCACATGGCCTACTGCTTCGACTTCCTGGGCGACCTGCACAGCGCTCCCTTCCTGCACCGGGTGCTCGCGCGCTTCGACGCGGTGGTGGGCGACGGCTGGCCCTGCTGGGCGCTGTCCAACCACGACGTGACCCGCGTGGCAACGCGCTGGGGCGGCGCCAGTCCTGACCCGCGCCTGCTGAAGCTGGCGGCGGCCTTTCAGGCCAGCCTGCGCGGTACCATCTGCCTGTACCAGGGCGAGGAGCTCGGCCTGCCCGAGGCCGAGCTCGCGTTCGAGGACCTGCAGGATCCCTACGGCATCACGATGTGGCCGCAGTTCAAGGGCCGCGACGGCTGCCGCACGCCCATGCCCTGGGCGGCCGCTGAGCCCCACGCCGGCTTCGGCCCGGCCAAGCCCTGGCTGCCGGTGCCGGCTGCGCATCTGCCGCTCGCGGTCGACCAGCAGGCGGACCGTGCCGACAGCCTGCTGGGCTACTTCACGCAGCTGCTGCACTGGCGCCGCCAGCAGCCCGCGCTGGTCCGCGGCAGCATGAGCTTGCTGCCCTGCGACGAGCAGGTGCTCGCCTTCGTGCGCGAGCATGAGGGCCAGCGCGTGTTGTGCGCCTTCAACTTCAGCGAACGTGCTGCCAGCCTGCCACTGCCCGCCGACTGGCAGGCCGCATCGTCCCTGGCCGGCAGCGGTCTGGCCGGCGCCCGCGTCGAGGGCGGCAGCGTTCATTTCGAGCCCTGGGGCGGAATCTTCCTCGCCTGAACCGGAGACCTGCGACCATGTCCAAGATCGAATTTCGCAACATCAGCAAGCGTTACGCGCCCGAGGCGCCCCTGACCATCAACGACGCCAACCTCACGATCGAGCATGGCGAGTTCTGCGTCTTCGTCGGTCCCTCGGGCTGCGGCAAGTCCACGCTGCTGCGCATGGTGGCTGGCCTCGAGGAGATCAGCAGCGGCGACCTGCTGATCGGCGGCGAGCGCGTCAATGAACTGCCTCCCGCGCGCCGTGGCGTCGCGATGGTGTTCCAGAGCTACGCGCTCTACCCGCACATGACGGTGCGCGAGAACATGGCCTTCGGCCTCAAGGTGCTGGGCTCTGACAAGGGCGAGATCGACCGCAAGGTGCGCGAGGCGGCCGAGGTGCTGCAGCTCACCCACCTGCTCGACCGCCTGCCCAAGGCGCTCTCGGGCGGCCAGCGCCAGCGCGTCGCGATCGGACGCGCGATCGTCAAGGAACCGCGCGTCTTCCTGTTCGACGAGCCGCTGTCCAACCTCGACGCCGCCCTGCGCGTGCAGACCCGGCTCGAGATCGCGCGCCTGCACAAGCGCATCGGCAGCGCGAGCATGATCTACGTCACGCACGACCAGGTCGAGGCGATGACGCTGGCCGACAAGATCGTGCTGCTGCACACCGGCGACCGGATCGCCAGCCACGGATCGGTCGCGCAGGTCGGCTCGCCGATGGACCTCTACCACCGCCCGGCCAGCCTGTTCGTCGCCGAGTTCATCGGCTCGCCCAAGATGAACGTGCTGCCCGGCCGGCTGGTCTCCGCAGGCGACAGCCAGGCCCGCATCGAGATCGGCGGCGTAGTGTTCGAAGCGTCCGTCGATGCGCGCCGCATCGAGAAGGGCGCGTCGGTGAGCCTGGGCTGCCGTCCCGAGGACATGCGCCTGGCCCAGGGTGGCGCGGACCACTGCCTGAGCGGAACGGTCAGCCATGTCGAGAAGCTCGGCGATGCGTCGCTGCTCTACGTCGACCCGGGTCGCGGCCTGCCGGTGATCACGGTGCGCGTCGACGGCACCGCGCGCGAGCGCGTCGGCGACGCGGTGCAGGTGCAGCTGCGCCCCGACCTCAACCATGTCTTCGACGCGGGCGGCGAGGCCTGCTGGCGCACGCTGGAGCTGCCGCGATGAGCCAGACCCCTTGGTGGAAGCGCAGCGTCGTCTACCAGATCTACCCGCGCAGCTTCCGTGACAGCGACGGCGACGGCATCGGCGACCTCAGGGGCATCACGTCCAGGCTGGACTACCTGCAGCAGCTCGGCGTCGATGTGGTCTGGCTGTCGCCCATCTACGCCTCGCCGCAGGACGACAACGGCTACGACATCAGCGACTACCGCGCGATTGCGCCCGAGTTCGGCAGCATGGCCGATTTCGACGCGATGCTCGCGGGCATGCATGCGCGCGGCATCCGTCTGATGATGGACCTGGTCGTCAACCACAGTTCGGACGAGCACGAGTGGTTCCGCCAGGCGCGCAGCAGCCGTGACAACCCCTGCCACGACTACTACATCTGGGCCGAGCCGGGCCCGGACGGTGGGCCGCCGACCAACTGGGAAGCGGCCTTCCAGGGCTCGGTCTGGGAGTGGAACGAGGCGACCGGCGAGTACTACCTGCACATGTTCAGCAAGAAGCAGCCGGACCTGAACTGGGAGAACCCGCGCCTGCGCCAGGAGGTCTACGCGCTGATGAGGTTCTGGCTCGACAAGGGTGTCGACGGCTTCAGGATGGACGTCATCAACATGATCTCCAAGCCCTGGAACGCGGACGGCAGCCTGCCCGATGCGCCGGTCGTGCGCGAGGGTTTCTTGCAGCCCGGCTTCGCGATGAGCTGCAACGGTCCGCGCCTGCTCGAGTTCCTGCGCGAGATGCGGCGCGAGGTGCTCGACCACTACGACACGATCACGGTCGGCGAGGCCCCGCTGGCCACCGTGCAGCAGGGCCGCGAGATCACGCATCCCGAGACCGGCGCGCTCGACATGCTGTTCCAGTTCGAGCACATGGACCTCGACAGCGTCGGCGGCCACGTGATGGGCAAATGGGCCGCCAAGCCGCTGGACCTGCGCGAGCTCAAGCGCACCATGGCGCGCTGGCAGGAGGGGCTGCACGGATGCGGCTGGAACAGCCTCTACCTGAGCAACCACGACCAGCCGCGCCCGGTCTCGCGCTTCGGCGACGACGGCCGCTGGCGCGTCGAGTCGGCCAAGATGCTCGCGACCTGGCTGCACGGCATGCAGGGTACGCCCTACGTCTACCAGGGCGAGGAGCTCGGCATGACCAATGTCGCGTTCGGGTCGATCGCGGACTGCCGTGACATCGAGTCGATCAACTTCCACCGCGTCGCCACGACCGAGCGCGGCTGGAGCGACGAACAGGCGCTGGCAGCCATCCGCGTCAAGGGGCGCGACAATGCGCGCACGCCGGTGCAGTGGACCGCCGGCGCCCAGGCCGGCTTCAGCAGCGCCGAGACCTGGATCGCCGTCAACCCGAACGCGGCCGAGATCAACGCCGAACAGGCACTGGCCGATCCCGCTTCGGTGTTCCACTACTATCGCGAACTGATCGCGCTGCGCAAGCGGCTGCCGGTCCTGGTCGATGGTCGCTGCGACCTGCTGCTGCCTGAACACGCCCGCGTCTATGCGTACACGCGCACGCTGGGCGATGAGTGCGTGCTCGTGCTGTGCAATTTCGGTGCCGAGGAGATCGCCGCCGAGCTGGCGCCCGCAATCGCGCAGCGCCAGGCGTCCAGGCTGATGGGCAACTATCCCGGTGCGCACGACGTCGACCTCGCGGGCCTGAGGCTGCAGCCCTACGAAGCGCTGCTCTGCCGGCTGGGCTGATCCAGCGGGTGCGTCGGCGCGATTGTTGTTCAGGTTACGAACCCAGGTGCGCCTGAACCCAGCAAGAATCACGTTCGTGAACCACCAAGTGACCCGCGTGCCAGCCCATCCTCCTCCCGATCGTCCCAGTCTGAACCGGGTCGCAGTGCCCATAGTGGGTGAATTCGTGCTCGGCATGAGCGTGGCCATGGCCGGGCTCTACCTGGCCTCGCACACCTCGGACGCCGCCGCGGGCGCCTTCGGCCTGGTGCAGCAGGTGCTCGAGACGCTGTTCGTGGTGTTTCGCGTGCTGGCCATAGGGCTGGGCGTGGTGGTGACGCAGCTGCTCGGCAGCGGCGACCGCGCCCAGGCGGGCCGGACCGCGCGCATGGCGCTGGGCGCCAGCAGCTGGGCCGGCGCGGCGGTCGCGCTCTGGCTGCTGCTCGGCGGCACGCTGACGCTGGACTGGCTCAACGCGCCCGAGGAAGTCTGGCCGATGGCCACCGTCTACATGGCCTTGCTCGCGCCTTCGATGCTGCTGGAGGCCTACAACCTCAGCATGGCGGCGATCCTGCGCGCCCACCTGCACGCGCGCGAGTCGCTCTACATCATGATCGCGATGCACGGCTGCCACCTGCTGCTCGCCGTCGTGCTGATGCGCGGCGTCGGCGACTGGGACGGGCTGGGGCTGAACGGCTATGCCTATGCCTGGTTCGTCAGCCGCTGCATCGGCCTCGCGCTGCACCTCTGGATCTGGCATGTCCGGATGGGCCTGCGCCCCAGTCCCAGGGACTGGTGGTGGGCGCCCCGGGACGCGCTGGCGCCCGTGCTGCGCGTCGGGGTGCCCGGCGCCGCGCTGGAGCTGACCTACCGTCTCGGCTTCATGGTGTCGGTCTCGGCCGCCGCGCGCCTGGGGGTGGCGGCGCTGGCGACGCATTCGTACACGTTGCAGACGCTCAAGTACGTGCTGCTCATCAGCATGGCGATCGGCTGGG
>JBEEPT010000176.1:0-13306 GCA_041190985.1 Pseudomonadota bacterium | reverse complement strand
GGCCCGATGCTCGGCCAGTCCACAGTCCGGCCGCAGCGGCCAGACCGACGGCATGGACGAGCACCCACCTTGAGCGATCGCTCGCGGCGGCGACGCGCTCGCGCAAAAAGCGGGCCTCGTGTCTGAGACAGGAGATGCCTGCGAGTCCCCTCCCCCGGAACCAAGAGACTTTCAACACGCTCTAACCTTGCAGACGCGGGGCTCCTCTCGCGCATTCCGCAGTCGTCGCGGAATACCTCTACCCAGGAAGAAGGTGTTTCCATGAAAACGACATTGAAATCTGCGCTCGGTGCAATTGCCGTTGCCAGCCTGCTCGGTTTGGGCGCTTGTTCCGGCATGACGCGACAGGAGCGCAACACCGCCATCGGTGCGGGCGTTGGCGCTGTTGGCGGCTCGATCCTGACGGGCGGCAGCACGGCGGGCACCGTAGGCGGCGCAGCCGTAGGCGGGATCATCGGCCACGAAATAAAGAAGTGAGCAGCGGCGCAGTGAGCCCGACCAGGCACGTCAGGCTCACTGCCGTCCATCACCCTGAGCCAGGGATGCCAGCATAAGCTCTGGCAAAATCGTCAGAGCAGCCTTGCACATGCCCGGCTCGGATGTTACGGGCAGAAAAATGCCGCCACGTGGGCGGCATCCGGTCACGGGCGACGCAAGATCAGACCGGCACGCCCACCAGGTCGTGGCCCTGGGTGCCGACGATGCGCGCCTTGACGAAGTCGCCGACCTTGTAGGTCTTGCTGGCCTTCTCGGGCGGCAGCAGGTGCACGACGCCGTCGATCTCGGGCGCGTCGGCATAGGAGCGCCCCACCCCGCCCTTCTTGCCCAGGCTCACGGCCTGGTCGACCAGCACCTGCATCGTGGCGCCGACCCGGCGCTGCAGCCGCTCGACCGAGACCTGCTCGGCCACCTCCATGAACTGGGCGCGGCGCTCCTCGCGCAGCGCGTCGGGCAAGGCGCCCGGCAGCAGGTTGGCCGCCGCGCCCTCGACCGGCGAATAGGCGAAGCAGCCCGCGCGGTCGATCTGCGCCTCGCGCACGAAGTCGAGCAGATGCGCAAACTCGGCCTCGGTCTCGCCGGGGAAGCCGGCGATGAAGGTGCTGCGGATCACGATCTCGGGGCAGATCTCGCGCCAGCGCTGGATGCGCTCGAGGTTGCGCTCGCCGCTGGCCGGGCGCTTCATGCGCTTGAGCACATCCGGATGGCTGTGCTGCAGCGGCACGTCGAGGTAGGGCAGCACCAGGCCCTCGGCCATCAGCGGGATGACGTCATCGACGTGCGGATAGGGATAGACATAGTGCAGGCGCACCCAGGCGCCGTAGCCGCGCGCGAGTTCGCCCAGGGTCTTGACCAAGTCGTACATGCGGGTCTTGACCGGCTTGCCATCCCAGAAGCCGGTGCGGTACTGGACATCGACGCCGTAGGCCGAGGTGTCCTGGCTCACCACCAGCAGCTCCTTGACGCCGGCCTCGAACAGCTTGCGCGCCTCGGTCAGCACCTCGCCGATCGGACGGCTGACCAGGTCGCCGCGCATCGAGGGGATGATGCAGAAGGTGCAGCGGTGGTTGCAGCCCTCGCTGATCTTGAGGTAGGCATAGTGGCGCGGCGTGAGCTTGATGCCCTGCGCCGGCACCAGGTCGAGGAAGGGGTCGTGCGGCTTGGGGCAATGCTTGTGCACCGCCTCCATGACCTCGTGCGTCGCATGCGGGCCGGTCACCGCCAGCACCGAGGGGTGGATCTGCGTCACCAAGTTGGCGCCGTCCTCGCCCGCGCGCGCGCCCAGGCAGCCGGTCACGATGACCTTGCCGTTCTCGGCCAGCGCCTCGCCGATGGTGTCCAGGCTTTCCTTGACGGCGTCGTCGATGAAGCCGCAGGTGTTGACGATGACCAGGTCGGCGCCGTCGAAGGTCTTGCTGGTCTGGTAGCCCTCGGCGCTCAGCTGCGTGAGGATGAGTTCGGAATCGGTGAGCGCCTTCGGGCAGCCCAGGCTCACGAAGCCCACTTTGGGGGCCTTGGATATGGTGTCAGTCATGCCCCGATTGTCTCAGGTCGGGGCGGGCTCGTCCGCAAAACTCAGCGCTTGACCCCGAAGGCCTCGAGCATTTGCTGCTGCAGCTGGCTGAGCGCGGCCTGCGACTGCTCGAACACATTGCCCAGCGCGTTGCCCGGCATCAGCGGCGCCTGCATGGTCATGAGCTGGGTCCACATCTCAGGCGTCAGGCCCTTGGCCTGCTCGGTCATCTTCTGCTGCAGGTCCATGAAGACCTGCATGTTCTTCTCGAGGTAGCTGCCCATGAAGCCTTGCATCGAGTGGCCGTAGAAGCGGATGATGTCGGCCAGCATGCGCTCGGAGAAGAAGGGCACGCCGCCGGTCTCTTCCTCGAGGATGATCTGCAGCAGGATGCTGCGCGTGATGTCCTCGCCGCTCTTGGCGTCGCGCACGACGAAGGGCTCGCCCTGCAGCACCAGCTCGCGCACCTCGGCCAGCGTGATGTAGGACGAGGTCTCGGTGTCGTAGAGACGACGGTTGGGATATTTCTTGATCACCCGCACACCTTCGGTGCGGTCGGCCTCGGTCTCGTTCTTGGCCTTGGCCTTCTCGTTTTGCACTGCGCTGTCTCCTGCCATTGGGCTGATCCTCCCCATGCAGACATGGGGTCACCAGCGATTCTATGAATATCCTGTCGCAGAGCGAAGCTCTTCCCTTTGCTGCTTTTTAGCATGCACTCCTGGCGCTGTCCATCCGCCAGGCGCGCCTATGGCAGCATCCATCCACGCGGCCTCAGACCAGGCCCCCAGGCGCGGCAACCGTAAAGCAAAAACCCTTGTGACTTGCGCCACAAGGGTTTGAATTTGGTAGGCGCGATTGGATTCGAACCAACGACCCCCACCATGTCAAGGTGGTGCTCTAACCAACTGAGCTACGCGCCTGAAGGCAATGTTTTCGCTGTGCTTCCAGCTTTGCCTGCCGAAACCACCGGGAAACCGGCGATTCTTTTGCAAGAAAAACTGGTAGGCGCGATTGGATTCGAACCAACGACCCCCACCATGTCAAGGTGGTGCTCTAACCAACTGAGCTACGCGCCTGCAAGGCGATGTCCGGCATTGGAACCAGCTTCTTTCAGATCAGCCCCGGAACCGGGACTGCTTCGGAATCTGGTAGGCGCGATTGGATTCGAACCAACGACCCCCACCATGTCAAGGTGGTGCTCTAACCAACTGAGCTACGCGCCTGCATCGCTGCGAAACCAGAAGTATAGCAGCGTTTTTCGGCCCTCCCGGGCCGTCCGAGAAAAATCTAGCGCCGGCGCACTTTCTGCACCCCCGGCACGTCGGAGACCGCGGACATCACGCGTGCGGCACGGGTGGCATCGGGCACCTCGACGGTGAAGGTCATCCAGGCCACGCCCTTGACGCTCTGGGTCTGCACGCCGATGACGTTGATTTTCTCGCGCGCGAAGGCGTCCGAGATGTCGCGCAGCAGGCCCTGGCGATCCCTGGCCTCGACGGCGATGTCCACCGGATAGACCGGCGCTACGGCGGCCTTGCCCTTTGCCGCACCCCACTGCACCTCGATCACGCGGTCCGGATGGAGGCGGCCGAGGTGGGCGAAATCGGCGCAGTCGGCGCGGTGGATGCTGACGCCCTTGCCGCGCGTGACGAAGCCGCGGATGTCGTCGGGCGGCGCGGGCTTGCAGCAGCGCGCCAGCTGGGTCAGCAGCGAATCGAGGCCGACCACCAGCACGCTGCCCGCAAGGGCCTTCTCCTCGCCGCGCGCCTTGCGGATCACGACCTCGTCGGGCGTGGGCGGCGCTTCCTGCGGCTTGAGCTGCTGCTCGACCTGGCGCAGCGAGGTCTCCTCCTTGCCGACCGACTCGAACAGCGCCTGCGGCGAATCGAAGCCCAGCGCCGTGGCGAGCTCCTCATGCCGCACCGCGGTCTTGCCCTCGCGCTGCAGCACGCGCTCGATGGCGTCGCGCCCGCGCGCCGCGTTGTCCTCGGCCGCCAGGGCGTTGAACCAGGCGCGCACCTTGCTCTTGGCTCGGTGGCTGACCAGATAGCCGAGCTCGGGGTTGAGCCAGTCGCGCGAGGGGCCGCCATCCTTGGCCGCCACGATCTCGACCGTCTGGCCGTTCTGCAGCGGCGTGTTGAGCGTGACCATGACGCCATCGACGCGCGCGCCGCGGCAGCGGTGGCCCAGGCTGGTGTGCACGGTGTAGGCGAAGTCCACCGGCGTCGCGCCCTTGGGCAGCTCGACGATGGCGGCCTGCGGCGTCAGCACGTAGATGCAGTCGTCGAACAGCTGGTTGGCTGCCCCGCTGAGGTCGCTCTGCCAGGCCAGCAGCTGGCGCAGCACCGCGATCTTGGCGTCGTACTCCGAGCTGGCCGACACGCCCGAGTAGCCCTTGGCGCCCGCCTCCTTGTAGGCCCAGTGCGCCGCCACGCCGTGTTCGGCGTGCTCGTGCATGGCCTGGGTGCGAATCTGGATCTCGAAGGCGCGGCCCTGGGCGTCGCGCACCACCGTGTGCAGCGACTGGTAGCCGTTGGGCTTGGGCTTGGCGATGTAGTCGTCGAACTCCTCCGGCACCGGGCTGAAGTTCGAGTGCACCCAGGCCAGCACCGCGTAGCAGTCATCGACCGTGGGCACCACCACCCGCAGCGCCCGGATGTCGAAGACGCGCTCGAAGTCGAGCGACTTGCCGCGCATCTTCTTGACGATGCTGTAGATATGCTTGGGCCGCCCCTGCACCGAGGCCCTGACCCCCTGCGCCAGCAACGCGGCCTCGAGCTCGCGCCGCACCTGCTCGACATGGCTCTCGCGCTCGACGCGCTTCTCGTCGAGCAGCCGGGCGATCTGCTTGTAGGTGTCGGGCTCGAGGAAGCGGAAGGACAGGTCCTCCATCTCCCACTTGATCTGCCAGATGCCCAGGCGGTTGGCCAGCGGCGCGAAGACATGCAGCGCCTCGTGCGCCAGCGCCGGATCCGGCGCGATCTTGTGCGCGGCGTGATAACGCAGGGTCTGCAGGCGCGAGGCCAGCCGCAGCATGACCACGCGCAGGTCGCGCGAGAAGGCCAGCAGCATCTTGCGCACGTTCTCGGTCTGGCTGGCGTCGAGCTCGGACTGCGGCGCCTTGGCCGCGTTGCCGGCGAAGCCGCTGTACATCTGCGCCAGCTCGCGCTTGATCCGTACCTGGGCGGTCTTGCGGCGCGCCTGGCGCTGCAGCTGCAGCAGCTTGTGGGTCTCGATCGCGACATGGGCGTAGCTGTCGCCGAAGGCCTTGGCGATCAGCTCCTGCGGCCGCTGCAGGTACTCGCAGGCGTAGACCAGGTAGGCGGCGGCCTGCATCTCGGTCGAGCCGCCCATCCGCGCGAGGATGCCGACCATGGCGTCCGCATGCGCCAGCGTGTTCTCGCCCGTGTCCAGGCTGCTGGCGGCCAGCAGCGGCTCGGCGAAGGCGCGCGCGCGCGCCAGCGACTGGCTGTCCGCCGGCTCGCGCGACGCCAGCGCCGCGGCGATCGCGGTGCGGCCCGCCTCCGCGCCGGTTTCCGTGTTTTCGTGCAAGGTCGGGGTCATGGCGCGAGCAGGAACTCCTTGACCGCCGCGACCTGATCCGGCGCGACCAGGGTCGGAGCATGGCCCACGCCGACGAACTCGACGCAACGCGCCCGCGGCCCGCGCGCGGCCATGGCCTGCGCGGTCTGGCGCGACAGCAGGTCGGACTCGGCACCGCGCAGCAGCAGGGTCGGCGCCGTGATGGCGTCATAGAGCGACCAGAGCAGCTGCTCGCCCTGCGCGGCGTAGGCGCGCGCCTGCTCGGGATCGGAGTGCTCCATCATCGCGCGATAGGGCACGGCGATCGCGGGGTCGTAGTGCAGGCTCCAGCCGTGGCGCACCGGCCGCAGCATCGGGCGCGTCAGCGCCAGCCACTGCTCGGCGCTGTGGGGGCCGAAGCCGGCGCTCAGGCGGGCGAGGTAGTCGGCCGCTGCCTGCTCGGTCGCAAACTCCTGCATCAGGCCCAGATAGCTGCCGATGCGCTCGAGCGCCGACCATTCGATCACCGGCCCGACGTCGTTGAGCACCAGGCGGCGCAGGCCGATCGCAGGCTGCGCCGCCAGCGACATGCCGATCAGGCCGCCCATGCTGGTGCCCACCCAGTCGATCTGCAGGTCGGCCGGATCGCCGTCGGGAGCGGCGGCCGCGGCGTACTCGGCACGCAGATGGCCGAGCAGCACGGCGAGGTCGGTCACGTAGGTGGGAATCTGGTAGGCGTGCGGATCGTCCAGCCAGTCGCTGCGACCGCGGCCGGCGACGTCCACGCAGACCACGCGCGCCTGCGGCGCCAGCGCGGCCGCGAGCACGTCGAAATCCCGGCTCTGGCGCGTCAGCCCGTGGACGCAGACCACCACCTGGCGCGGCTGCTGCCGGCCGGTCTGGTTCCAGTTCCACCAGGCGATGCGCCGCTCCTGGCTGTTGCGCGCCTTCGGACCCGGCACGTCTAGAAAATGCAAGGTCGGTTCGCTCATGCTGATCCCCTCCAAGGCGCGCCCCGACGATGCCGGGGCATGCGCAATAATGTTCCTGACTTCTTTGTCCCGATCGTAATGGAATTGGAGGAACCTTCATGCTGAAAAACAAGACCGCACTCGTCACAGGATCGACCAGCGGCATCGGACTGGGCATCGCCAAGGCGCTGGCGCGCCAGGGCGCCAACGTCATGCTCAACGGCTTCGGCGACATCGAAGCCGCCCGGGCCGAGCTTGCGGCCTTCGGCACCCGCGTCGGCTACCACGGCGCCGACATGAGCAAGCCGGCCGAGATCGAGGACATGATGCAGGCCTGCGCGGCCGAGTTCGGACGCGTCGACGTGCTGGTCAACAACGCCGGCATCCAGCATGTGGCCAATGTCGAGGACTTCCCGCCCGAGCGCTGGGACGCCGTCATGGCGATCAATCTCAGCAGCGCCTTCCACACCACGCGCCTGGCGCTGCCCGCGATGCGGGAGGCGAACTGGGGCCGCATCATCAACGTCGCCTCGGTGCACGGCCTGGTGGCCTCGGCGGGCAAGGCGGCCTACGTGGCAGCCAAGCACGGCCTGGTCGGCCTGACCAAGGTGACGGCGCTCGAAACCGCCACCACAGGCATCACCTGCAACGCGATCTGCCCGGGCTGGGTGCTCACGCCGCTGGTGCAGAAGCAGGTCGACGCAAAGGCCGCCGCCCAAGGCATCAGCAACGAGCAGGCCACGCGCCAGCTGCTGGGCGAGAAGGAGCCCTCGATGCAGTTCACCACGCCCGAGGAGCTCGGCGAGCTCGCCGTGTTCTTCTGCTCGCCAGCGGCCAACAACGTGCGCGGCGCGGCCTGGAACATGGACGGCGGCTGGGCCGCGCAGTGAGGACCCCGGGAGCCGACCATGCCGAACACGCCGCAACGCCCCGACCGCATCCTGATCGTCGACGACGACGCCCGCATCCGCGACCTGCTCAGGCGCTACCTGACCCAGGAAGGCTTCGAGGTGCTGCTGGCAGAAGACGGTCGCGCCCTCACCCGCCTGCTGCAGCGCGACTCGGTCGACCTGTTCGTGCTCGACCTGATGCTGCCGGGCGAGGACGGCCTGAGCATCTGCCGCCGGCTGCGCGCGGCCAATGACCGCACGCCGATCATCATGCTGACGGCCAAGAGCGAGGACATCGACCGCATCGTCGGGCTGGAGATTGGCGCCGACGACTACCTGGGCAAGCCCTTCAACCCGCGCGAGCTGCTCGCGCGCATCCACGCGGTGCTGCGGCGCCGGCCGCCGCCCGAGGTACCGGGCGCGCCCTCGCAGGAAGCCGAGACGGTGCGCTTCGGCCCCTACGCCCTGGACCTCGCGCAACGCACGCTCAAGAAAAACGGCGAGGACGTGCCGCTGACCACAGGGGAGTTCGCGATGCTCAAGGCGCTGGTGCGCCACCCGCGCCAGCCGCTGTCGCGCGACCGGCTGGCCCAGCTCGCGCGCGGGCGTGAGTTCGAGCCCTTCGACCGCAGCCTGGACGTGCAGGTCTCGCGCCTGCGCAAGCTGATCGAGGAAGACCCCTCGGCACCGCGCTACCTCCAGACCGTCTGGGGCGTGGGCTATGTGTTCGTGCCCGAGGGGGCGGCGGATTGAGGTTGCCCGCCACGCGACAGGCCGACCCGCTGCAGCCGTCCGCGCTCAAGGTGCCGGGACGGCGCGGCATCAGCCTGTTCTGGCGCACCTTCTTCTTCATGGCACTGCTGCTGCTGGGCAGCATCGTGGCCTGGCTGCAGACGTGGCGAGCGCTCGAGTTCGAGCCGCGCGCGCTGCAGAGCGCGCGCCAGGTGGCGTCGCTGGTCAACCTCAGCCGGGCGGCGCTGGCACATGCCGACGCGATCGCACGCCTGTCGCTGATCAAGACCCTGGTGGACGAGGAGGATCTGCTGATCTCGGTACGCGAGAGCGGCGACAGCTTCCTGCCTTATGACCAGGACGCGCTCGGGCGCCGCATCAGCGCCGAACTCACGGCACGACTGGGCGCTGGCACCATAGTCGCGCGCCAGGTCAACGGCAACGACGGCCTGTGGGTGGGCTTCCGGCTCGGCGACGAGACCTTCTGGCTGCTGACCGACCCCAGCCGGGTCGGGGCGGTCGAGCGCAGCACCTGGGCGGTCTGGCTGGGCATCGCGGCGGCGCTGTCGCTGGCCGGCGCGGCGCTGATGGCTCGCCTGGTCAACCGCCCGCTCAAGCGGCTGCAGGTGGCGACCGGCCAGGTGCGCGAAGGCCGCTTCGAAACCAGCCGCCTGGACGAGGAAGTGGCGACCAACGAGATCCGCGAGCTCAATGTCGGCTTCAACCGCATGGCCGAACAGCTCGGCCAGGCCGAGCGCGACCGCGCGCTCATGCTGGCCGGCATCTCGCACGACCTGCGCACGCCGCTGGCGCGCCTGCGGCTGGAGACCGAGCTCAGCGTCGCCGACGAGGCCGCGCGTGCCCACATGGCGTCGGACATCGACCAGGTCAACGCCATCATCGACAAGTTCCTGGATTACGCGCGGGCGGAGCCGTCGCGCACCGAGAGAATCTGGCTGAGCGAGCTCGTGGAGCAGGCGGTACAGGCCTGCGGACCGAACGCCGCGCTGCGCGCGACGCTGCACCTGGCGCCCGACATTGCGGTCCTGGGCGATCCGGTCGAGCTGCGCCGGGTGCTCACCAACCTGCTGGAAAACGCGCTGCGCTACGGCCGCAGCGCCGACGGCATGGCCGAGGTGGAGGTCTCGGCCCAGCCTCAGGGGAAATGGGTGCTGCTGGAACTGCGCGACCATGGCCCCGGGGTGGACGAGGCGCTGCTGCCGCGCCTGACCCAGCCCTTCTTCCGGGGCGACGTGGCACGCACCGCCGCAACCGGCTCGGGCCTGGGGCTGGCGATCGTGGAGCGCACGATCGCCCGCATGGGCGGGCACCTGACGCTGGCCAACGCCAGCGGCGGCGGGCTGCAGGCCCTGATCCGGCTGCCGCGGGCCTGAGGCACCGAGACGGGCAGGTGCCGGGCTCAGGCCCGCATCAGCAGGGCGACCGCGCGCGCCTCGATGCTGCGGCCCTCGCCGACCGGCCCCAGCTTCTCGGCGGTCTTGGCCTTGACGTTGACCTGTGCCGCGTCCAGCCCCAGCGCCTGCGCGATGCGCTGCCTCATGGCGGCCTTGTAGGGGGCGAGCTTGGGCGCCTGCGCCACCACGGTGCAGTCGACGTTGACGAGCTGGTAGCCGGTCCTGGCGACTGCGGCGGCGGCCTCCTGCAGCAGCACGAAGGAGTCCGCCCCCTTGAAGCGCGCATCGGTGTCGGGGAAATGCGTGCCGATGTCGCCCAGGCCGGCCGCGCCCAGGATCGCGTCGGTGATGGCGTGCAGCAGCGCGTCGGCATCGGAATGCCCGAGCAGGCCCTTGTCATGGGGAATCTCTATGCCACCCAGGATCAGCGGGCGGCCCTCGACCAGGGCATGGACATCCCAGCCCTCGCCGATGCGCAAGGGGGGAAGACGTGAAACGGTGACGGTCATGGTTGTTTCGTGCTCTCGTGTGTGGCTTCGCCGCCGGTCGCTGCCACGCCGCGCTGACGCAGCAGGGCCTCGGCCAGGCCGAAGTCTTCCGGGTAGGTGACCTTGAAATTCTGCACGCTGCCGCGCACGAGCAGGGGCTGCAGGCCCTGCGCCTCGATCGCGCTGGCCTCGTCCGTGATGCCCGCGTAGCCGCCAGCCTCGGCCCGCGCGAGCGCCTGCTCGAGGTCGGCGATGCGAAACATCTGGGGCGTCTGCGCCAGCCACTTGTCGCTGCGCTCCAGCGTCGTGGCGGCGCGCGCAACGCCGCCGTCCTCGCGCGCGAGCTTGAGCGTGTCGGGCAGCGGCAGCGCCAGCAGCCCGCCGACGGGATCCGCCGCGCAGGCCGCGATCAATGCCCGCACCTGGGCGGGCAGCAGCAGGCAGCGGGCAGCGTCATGCACCAGCACCCAGTCGCCCCCCGAGGCGCCGCCCGCCAGCAGCGCGCGCAGCCCGTTGTGCACGCTGCCGGCCCGGCTGGCACCGCCAACCCGGTAGATCCGGACCCGGGCATCGCGCTCCGAATAGACGCTGTCGTCGGGGGCCACGACCACCGCCACGCTGGTGATCTCGGGCACCGCCAGGAACGCCGCCACGGTGTGATCGACCAGGCGCCGGCCGGCCAGCGCCTCGTACTGCTTGGGGCCGACACGGCCGGAGCGGCTGCCCGTGCCGGCGCAGGGGATCAGGGCGTGACAGCGCGGCGCAAGGACAGCGGCACCGGCTGCGGGAATATGGGAGGTGAAATGCGACATGTTCGGAGGGGATTCTAAAATCTGGATCTGGTCACACCCCGCCCGGTCCCGGAGCGGGGTGTCCCTGTTGTCGCACCAACCCGCATGGAACTGCCCAAACTCATACCCGGCAAGCGCTACAGCCTGCCCCGTCCGCACGGCTCGGCCGACGCGCTGCTGCTGGCCGAGCTCGGCCGGCGCGAAAAGGCCGCCGGCCGCCCGGTCGCCATCGTCACCGCCGACGCCAACGACGCCCAGCGCCTGCTCGACGAGCTGCCCTTCTTCGCGCCGGAGCTGCGCTGCGCGCTCTTTCCCGACTGGGAAACCTTGCCCTACGACAGCTTCTCGCCGCACCAGGACCTGATCAGCGAACGGCTGGCGACGCTGTGGCGCATCCAGCAGCGCGACCAGGCACAAGGCGCCGACGTGGTGCTGGTACCCGCCACGACCGCGCTCTATCGGCTGGCGCCGCCGGCCTTCCTGGCCGGCTACACCTTCGAGTTCAAGGTCAGGCAGAAGCTCGACGAGGCCAGGCTCAAGGCCCAGCTCACGCTGGCCGGCTACCAGCATGTCACGCAGGTCGTGAGCCCGGGCGAATACGCGGTGCGCGGCGGCCTGATCGACCTGTTCCCGATGGGCTCGCCCATGCCCTACCGGGTCGACCTGTTCGACGACGAGATCGACTCGATCCGCACCTTCGACCCCGACAGCCAGCGCAGCCTCTACCCGATGCCCGAGGTGCGGCTGCTGCCCGGGCGCGAATTCCCGATGGACGAGGCGGCGCGCGCGCGCTTTCGCGCCCGCTGGCGCGAGCTGCTCGAGGGCGACCCGACCAAGAGCCGGATCTACAAGGACATCGGCAACGGCGTCGCGACCGCCGGCATCGAGTACTACCTGCCGCTGTTCTTCGATGCCACGGCCACCGTGTTCGACTACCTGGGCGCCGACGCGACGCTGGTGCTGCATGGCGAGCTCGAGCCGTCCTTCCAGCGCTTCTGGCAGGACACGCGCGAGCGCTACCGCCTGGTGCAGGGCGACCCGGATCGCCCCGCCCTGCCGCCCGAGACCCTGTTCCTCGACGCCGAGGGCTTCTACGCGGCGGCCAAGGCCCACATGCAGCTGGCGCTGCGGCCCGGCGCCCAGGACGTCGAGCACAGCGCCTGGGTCCAGGCCCTGCCCGGACTCGCGGCCCAGCGCGGCGCCGACGACCCGCTGGCCCGGCTGCAGGCGCACATCGCCGCGACGAGCGAGCGCGTGCTGCTGCTGGCCGAGAGCGATGGCCGGCGCGAGAGCCTGCTCGACTTCCTGCGCGCCTCGGACCTGAACCCGCCGGCCTTCGACAGCCTGACCGAATTCCAGGCCAGCGACGAGAAGGTCGGCATCGCGACCGCGGCGCTCGCCAGCGGCTTCGCCTGGATCGAGGGCGGCATCGACTTCGTCACCGAGACCGAGCTGTTCGCGGCCGGCCCGACCACGCGCCGCCGGCGCAAGCAGGAGCAGGTCAGCGACGTCGATGCGCTGATCAAGGACCTGTCCGAGCTCAACGTCGGCGATCCGGTGGTGCACAGCCAGCACGGCATCGGGCGCTACCACGGCCTGGTCAACATGGACCTGGGCGAGAAGAACCCCGACGGCTCGCCCGCGCTGCAGGAGTTCCTGCACCTCGAATACGCCAACGACGCGGTGCTCTACGTGCCGGTCAGCCAGCTGCAGCTGATCAGCCGCTACACCGGCGTCTCGGCCGAGGAGGCACCGCTGCACCGGCTCGGCTCCGGCCAGTGGGACAAGGCCAGGCGCCGCGCGGCCGAGCAGGTGCGCGACGCCGCGGCCGAGCTGCTCAACATCTACGCGCGCCGGGCGGCCAGGGAAGGCCACGCCTTCCGCTATTCGCCGCACGACTACGAGACCTTCGCCAACGACTTCGGCTTCGAAGAGACCGCCGACCAGAAGGCCGCGATCCACGCCGTGATCCAGGACATGATCAGCCCGCAGCCGATGGACCGTCTGGTCTGCGGCGACGTCGGCTTCGGCAAGACCGAGGTCGCGCTGCGCGCGGCCTTCGTGGCCGTGACGGGCGGCAAGCAGGTCGCCTTCCTGGCGCCGACCACGCTGCTGGCCGAGCAGCACTACCAGACCCTGGTGGACCGCTTCGCCAAGTGGCCGCTCAAGATCGCCGAGATGAGCCGCTTTCGCACCGCCAAGGAGATCAGCGCGGCCCTGAAGGGCGTGGCCGACGGCACGGTCGACATCGTGGTCGGCACGCACAAGCTGCTGAGCGAAAAGACCCAGTTCAAGAACCTGGGCCTGCTGATCATCGACGAGGAGCATCGCTTCGGCGTGCGCCACAAGGAGGCGATGAAGGCCCTGCGCGCCGAGGTCGACGTGCTGACGCTGACCGCCACGCCGATCCCGCGCACGCTGGGCATGGCACTGGAAGGCCTGCGCGACCTGAGCGTGATCGCGACCGCGCCGCAGCGCCGGCTCGC
>JBEEPT010000175.1:0-2808 GCA_041190985.1 Pseudomonadota bacterium | reverse complement strand
CGTTCTGCTTGGTCTTCTCCAGCGCCCGCTGGATCAGGCGGCGTTCCATGCGTTCGAGGTGCAGGTCGTCGTCGTTGATCTGGATCTCGTGCATCTGCGTGGCCAGGCCGCTCAGGCGCAGGTGACGCACGCCGACCTCGGTGCCCTCGACCACCAGCACGGCCTGCTCCATCACGTTGCGCAGCTCGCGGATGTTGCCGGGCCAGCCGTACTGCAGCAGCGCCTGACGGGCATCGGCGCCCAGCACCAGGCCGGTCTTGCGGTAGCGCTGGCCGTGCAGTTGCAGGAAGTGCTCGGCCAGCACCGTGATGTCGGCGCCGCGCTCGCGCAGCGGCGGCACGCGGATCTCGACGATGCGCAGGCGGAAGAACAGGTCGGCGCGGAAGGTGCCGTCGCGCACCATCTGTTCGAGCGGCCGGTTGGTCGCGCTGATGACGCGGGCATGGACCTGCAGCTCGCGCAGGCCGCCGAGGCGGCGCATGCGCTTTTCTTCCAGCAGCTTGAGCAGCTTGACCTGCGTGCTCAGCTCGGCCTCGCCGATCTCGTCGAGGAAGACGGTGCCGTTCTCGGCCGTCTCGACCAGGCCGGCCTTGCGGGCGCGGGCGTCGGTGAAGGCGCCCTTCTCGTAGCCGAACAGCTCGGCCTCGATCAGCTGGGCCGGCATGGCGCCACAGTTGATCTCGACGAAGGGCTCGGTGCGGCGCGGCCCGCCGAAGTGCAGCGCGCGGGCGACCAGTTCCTTGCCGGTGCCGGTCTCGCCGACGATCAGCACGGCCGGCGGATCGCGGTCGGACAGGCGCGACTCCGAGTCCAGCAGCGTGGAGATGGTGTGACGAAGCTGGCGCACCGGCTCGGAGTCGCCGACGATCTTGTCCAGCCCGCTGTCCTGCGCGTCGCGCTGGGCGTAGTAGTCGACCGTGCTGGCGAGCTTGCCCTGCACGCTCAGGCGGTCCAGCACGATCTTGAGCTCGCTGAGCACCAGCGGCTTGGTCATGAAGTCGGCCGCGCCGGCCTTCATCGCCTCGACCGCCAGCTCGGTGCTGCCGTAGCCGGTGACCATGATGATGCGGGCATCGGTGTCGATCGCGCGGATGCGCGAGAGCGCCTCCAGGCCGGTCATGCCCGGCAGGTTGTGATCGAGGATGACGATGTCGGGCCGCCAGGTCTCCAGCAGCGTCAGGCCGTCCTCGGCCCGGCCGGCGATGCGGACCTCGTCGCCCATGCGCTCCAGGTAGGTGGCCAGGTTGCGAGCGAGGGTGGTTTCGTCTTCGATGATCAGGATGGCTCTTGCCATGGGCTTCCCTGGGTGTAGGCCTGTTATTTTCGACCGCTGCGAGGCGTCTGGCGATGGTGTCGGATCAAGCCGACGGTGCATCGGGCATGGCCGAGCGGGCCAGCGGCAGCAGCAGCGTGACCGTCGTGCCCTCGCCGGGGCGGCTGTCGATCTTCACCGAGCCGCCCAGCCGGTCGAGCACGCGCTTGACCAGCGCCAGGCCCATGCCCAGGCCGCGCGGCTTGGTCGTGTAGAAGGGCTTGAAGGCGTTGGCCAGGGTCTCGGCCGGCATGCCGCTGCCATGGTCCTGCACCTGGATGCGCACCATCTCGTTGACCGTCGCGGCCCGCACCGTCACGGTGGCCTGCGGGCCGCTGGCCTCCAGCGCGTTGGACAGCAGCGAGTTGAGCACCTGCTGCAGCAGCACGACGTCGCCGCGCACGGTCGGCAGGTCGCCGGCCCAGTCCAGCACCAGATGCTTGTTCTGGCCGTCGAAGGCCGGCCGGTAGTGCTCGGCCGCGCCGCGCAGGATCTCGCCCGGATCGGCCTCGCCCAGCACCTCGGCCGGGTCGCGGGTGTAGGTCAGCAGCGTGCGCACCAGGCGCTCGATGCGGTCGACGTGAACGATGGTCTCGTTGCACATCTCCGGCGGCATCGCGCCGATCTCGCGCTGCAGCTCGGCGGTCGAGCGGATCGAGGCCAGCGGGTTGCGGATGCTGTGCGCGGTCGCCGCGGCGATCTCGCCGACCAGGGCCAGCGCATCGGCCTCGACCAGGCGGCGGCGCTGCTCGTGCATCAGCTCGCTGGCCTTGCGCACCAGGCCCAGGGTCGACAGGTAGAGCACGCTGCCGCCCAGCAGCGAGCAGATCCACACCAGCGCGGTGCCCAGTTGCAGCGTCTCGTTGAGGTGGGTGGGCACGCGGTAGAGCTCGACCACGCCGACCTGGCGGCGCTGCTCGCCCTGACCCAGGAAGACCGGCAGGTAGTTCTCGACGAAGATGGCCTTGGCGCCGCCCAGGCGCACATGCTCGCCCTTGCTCAGGGAGCTGTCGTGGTCGACCTCGCCGCGTTCCCAGACCAGCTCGCCCTTGAGCGCGTCTTCCAGCTCGTCGTTGCGGTCGAAGTAGCGGCCGATCAGCGCCGGGTCGCTGGACCACAGCACGCGCCGGTCCAGACCGTAGACGTTCGAGCGCAGCACGTCGTTCATCGTCGCGACGTGCTGGAAGAACTCGGCGAAGCTGGCGCTGCGCACCGAGTCGCCGCCGGCGAGGAACTCGTTGCCGACGTTCTGCGTCTCGACGATGTTCTGCACGAAGTCGCGGCTCAGCTCGGCGTCATGGTCCAGCAGCCGGGTCTCCAGGAAGCGAGCCAGCACCAGCGCCATCGTGACGCTGACCAGCGTGACCGCCAGCAGGCTGACGAGCGAGAACCAGCGCACCAGCGGAAAGTCGTCGCTTGCATCGCCCCTGACCAGCTTCAGCCACCGCATCGTGACGTCCTCCCGAGATGCGTCGTCGCGCCCGGGCGGATGCCAG
>JBEEPT010000174.1:0-5627 GCA_041190985.1 Pseudomonadota bacterium | reverse complement strand
CCGCAGGTTGACGTGGACGAGGCGGACGGCGGTGGGCTTGTCGAAGGTGAAGGTCATCGTTTCTCCTGTGGTGGCACTTAGGCCGGTTTCGCGTCGAACTCGACGCCTAGTTCGCCCGCTGCATAAGCGGACAGCTTGTCGATGTAGGTGGACATCTCGGACACGTCCAGGTCGGATGTGCTCATGAACAGATCGCGCTCGCCGTTGGGCATGACGCGCCACTTCTTGACCCCGCGGGCGGTTTCCTCTGGCAGCAGCTCGCGCTTGCAGTGGACGTTCCAGACATCGGCGCCAAACTGCTGGCCATGCACCCACGCCTGGTCGGCGATCTGCTCAAGCAGCCTCCACATCAGAGAGTTCTGGTCTTTGGACCGCTTGGCCTTGTAGATGGTCACGCGCACTTCGAGCGGTTCGCCCCGCTGCGCCATCGCGGCAGCGTTGGACTTGAGGAAGGCGTGCAGCAGCTTGGCCTGCTCTGGCCCGTGAAGGACGAAGGTGCGAAGGAAGCTCACGCGGCCTCCATGAACTCGGGCCGCCCCACCTTGCGGGCCAGGGCGACTGTCCGCTTCACGTAGTCCTCGGTCAGTTCCCGGCGCTGCGCCTTGGTCATTTCGATGCACAGATCGAACTGCCGATGGCAGCCGAGCACGCCCGGCCTGGTGCAGCACAGCGGGAACGTCCGCAGGTCGCACTCCTTTGTGCCCATGCCTCCACCGTTGGCGTGGGCGGACTGGCTGTAGCCCTGGATGCCGCAATTGATGCACGGCAGCGAGGCGACCCAGCGGCGGTAGCTGTCGGACCTGACCGGGCGCGACTTCGGGAACATCAGGCCGTCTCCGCTGCCAGTTCATCGAACATATCGCCGGTCTGCGCGTCGAAGCGAATGCCCTCAGCGGCGGCCTGCACGTTCTTGACCGCCTGTCGGAAGTAGGCCGCCTTGAGTTCAGCGCCGATACCTCGACGGCCCAAGATTACAGGCGAGTAGACCTCGCTGCCGACACCCATGAACGGCGTGAACACCGTCTCGCCAGGGTTCGAGAACAGTTCGACGCATCGGTCGATCACGTCCAATTGCAGCGGGTGGACGTGCTTCTCGTCCTCGCTGTCGCGCGCCTCACGGTATGGGAGGACTCGATTAAACCGGATGTCATCCCACATGCAATCGGCGTACTGGCGCCAGATCCAGTGCGAGAAGCGGTTCTCTGTCTGCTTCCCTTTCCACCCACGGTAGGGGAGCACGTCATTGGGCGGCATCCGTTCCCCGGCGTACTCAAGCATCCCGACCGGGTGCTGCACCGGAACGGGGTTCTCTCCTGTGCGGCGGAACGTCAACAGGTAATCGCCGCTGGCGACGCCGCAGTCAATGGAGTCGGCCACCAGCGATGCGTGCGCCAAGTTCTTCTGCATCGTGCGCAGGCGAACCTCAAGCGGTTCCTTCCAGATCATTCGCCGGCCGGTGTATCGCCAGCCCTCGCGCTCGTGCAGGCGGATGATGTCTCCGGGGAAGTCGAGATAGCTGTCGGTCCCGCTGTTGGAGCGCGGGACATCCATGCAATGGACCGCAGTGATACGGCCCGGCATGGTGACGCGGTGCAGCTCGCGGACCACAAAGGCGTAGTGATCGAAGAACGTGTCGTAGTCGTCGCAGTTCGACAGGTCGCGGTCGCTGCTGCTGTAGTGATACAGCCCACCGAACGGCGGGGAGTAGATCGACAGGTGGATGCTGCCCGCCGGCAGGCCCTGCATGACCTCGATGCAGTCGCCGTGATAGATCGCGTACTTGTCCGAGATCACTTGATCGTTGACAGCCATTCGGGCACCTTCTGAGTCTTTGAGAATTGCGATGCGCGGTCGATTGCCTGGGCAGCATTCATCTCCGCGACGAGGTTGGAGAACATCCGGTCGGCCTGAGTCGCCTTGCGCTGCAGGTTGGCCAGCACGCCGCGTTCGCCTTCCGTTGTCACGATGTCGACGCGGACCTCGCGCTTCTGTCCGAAGCGCCAGCACCGACGAACTCCCTGGTAGTACTGCTCGAAAGAGTGCGACGGGAAGAACGTGATGTGCGCGCATCGTTGGAAGTTCAGCCCCCACGCGCCGATGCTTGGCTTCGTGATAAGCACGCGAGCGTTTCCGCTGGCGAAGTCCATCAGCTTCGCTTCCTTGTCGTCGTCAGAGTCGGAGCCGGCCACTTGGATGGCGTCAGGGATGCGGCGCTCAAGTTCCTCCCCTTCGGCGTTCAGGTGGCACCAGACAAGCGCCTGCTCTCCGGTGTCACGCACGAGGTCGGACACGCGCTGGCACCGCTCCGACAGGGAGCGGCGGCGCTCTTCGCGCTGTTCCTTCAAGCCTGCGGCCGGCAGCGCAAACAGATAGCCCTCTGCCGCCTGCTCGGTATCGACAAGGTGCTCGCGTTCGACCAGCGGCGGAAGGATGAACCGTGAATCGTCGAAGCCCATGTCGGAAGGCTTGCGGATGGCCCTGGCCCAAGAGCACACCCAGCGCCAGAACGGAAGCTCTGCATGACCCTTGAGGCGCCACTTGATGACCTCGCCACGGAAGCGGCCAGTCGCGGCATTGTTCAAGTCGTTTTTGAAGAACCGCCCGAGCATGTCCATGTAGCCCAGGTAGCCAAGCGCCTCGCTCGACGTTCCAAGCTCGGTGAAGTCGTTCGGCGCGGCCGTCGCCGTGGCCAGCAGTCGATACTTCATCTTCCGGGCGAACGTGGTGATCGCTTGGCGCGTCTGCCCGTCGTAAGACTTGAGGATGCTGGACTCATCACAGGCCAACCCGGCGAAGCTAGAGGGCTGGAACAAGTGCAGCTTTTCGTAGTTGGCAATGGTGATGCCTGGGTGAACCGTGCCATCGCGTGACACCTTGGCCCGCACTCCAAACTTCTGCGCCTCTTCCTCGATCTGGCGTGCAACGGCCAGAGGGGTCAGCAGCAGGACATTGCCGCCCGTGTGGCGCACCACGTTCTCAGACCAGACAAGCTCTTGCACGGTCTTGCCAAGGCCGCAGTCCTCGAAGATCGCGGCGCGACCCTTGAGAGTTGCCCACTCCACCATCGCGGCTTGAAAGTCAAACAAGAACGGCGGCAGCCACAGCGGCGAAAAGCCGTGATTGCCTTCGATCTGCGCCTTGTTGTCCAAGAATTCGGCGTAGTCGGTCATCACGCGGCCCGCAGCTTGGCGATGCGCACCAGCTTCTCGTCCAGCTCGGCCAGGAACTCGACGACAGCGCCCTCGATCTCCTTCAGGTAGGCCATGCTCGGCTCGTACCGGACCACGAACAGCCGAAGGTCATCAGGCATCGCGGGGCAGTAGCTCACGAAGTCCACCCACGGGCGCTCGGTGCAGGCTGCCTGCCAGGCCATCTGTGGGACGTAGGATGCCGGGGGCTCACCGGACAGCAGATAGGACAAGTGGACGTGGATGCGCGGGCACTTCACCTCGAGCAGGCCATCGCCAGCCAGGCCGTCAGGCGAAGCGCCAGAGCGTTCGATCCGGGGATGGATCACCAGACCCACCGGCATGACCATCGTGCCCGTGCGGACCTCGTAGGCGGCCCGGGCGGCCGGCTCCAGCTCGATGCCTCGCTCGGTGTCTGCGTTGCCTTGGAAAGCGTTGGCCGGCTGTCCCGTCAGCGTCTCGGCGATCAGCTCGCCCATGTAGGCGGCGCGGGTGGCGCTCGGAGCCCCTGCGCGGCCCTTGGCGAGCACGTCAGAGATGCGCGAGGCCGTGACCTTGCCAGCGCGAGCGGCGAACCACTCCGGGCTGCCCTGGGGTGCGTCGATGATCTTCACTTCGCCCCCTGATCCGCTGCGGCTGCGGCAGCCTTGAGCGAGTCGCCGTGGATGCGCCAGAACGCCTCGGGCGGCTTCTTCGTCTTGAAGAACTCGCGCAGCGCGGCAGCCCCGCCCAGCGCGGCGTCGCGGAACTCGGCCAGCAGGGCATCGTCGGTGTCGTCCTCTTCGCCGTCCGCTTCGGGGTCCATCGCCATCGTGGGGACCACGAACTGCTGGAACAGAGCGGTACGGAAGGCCACGGACTGCGCCTTCGTCGTGGCCTTGTCGCCCGAGTCCATCGCTTCCCCGTAGCACTCGCAGGCCACCGAGGAACCGTCAGCAGCTGCGAACGTGAAGCGGCCCTTCACGGTGACGAAGCGAGTGGCCTTGCCTCCACCCTTGTCGCGCTCCGTGATGCTCAGGTCGGAATAGGCCGGGGTGACGCTGATGCCGTGCCGGATCAGGACGACCGACATCTGGTTCATCGCGTCCTCGATGCCGCGGAAGTTGACCTTGGCCCCGCCCAGGTCGGCCTTGCTGGCCTTGGCGATGCCGGTCTTGGCGATGTCGGCCATCGCTGCGACCAGGGCGGTGTAGATGGTGCTCACAGAGGGCTCCGCAGGTTGACGAAGTTGTCCAGCAGTCGGTCGACGGCACGCATCAGGCGGGCGCGGAAGCTGGTGTCCAGAGGGATCACCACCGGCTGGTTCATGTGCGGCATGTGCCACGGCTCGATGCGCGTGTCGAAGGCGTCGTCGAAGTCGCGGCGGGCCTGCTCGGTCTTGGTGTCGCGCACGTCGTGCACCAGTCGAAGGTGGGCGTCTGTGCCCGGCCAGCAGTGGCGGACGCGGCTCATTGCAGCCACCCGATCACGATGGCGCCGACAACGCCAACGATCCCGATGCAGCAGAACAGCACCACGGCGCGGTGGCCGGCGCGGGTCACGTCATACCGGGGGCGCTCGATGCAGTGGGCGCGCTCGTCGGGGAACGCTTCGGCCAGGGTGCGAGGGTGGCGGCGGGTGGTGGTGTTCATACGACCTCCACAGGCTTGCCATCGGCGCTCAGTTCGTACCAGACGCCAGGCTTGATGCCGTTCTCGCCTACCTTGGAGGCAAAGATGTGCCGGATGCTCATGTCGCCCGCTCGGTTGACGATCACGATGGCGCCGCCGTTCTCTGCCTTGGCTTTGCTGGCGTACCCGAGTGAGGCTGCAATAGCCCCGTTGCCCGTGGTCGCTGCGTTGGCGTAGTCGCCCGTGGTCGCAGCGTTGGCCCCGTAGCCCGTGGTCGCGGCGTTGGCCCCGTAGCCCGTGGTCGCGGCGTTGGCCCTGTTGCCCGTGGTCGCGGCGTTGGCCCTGTTGCCCGTGGTCGCGGCGTTGGCGCTGTAGCCCGTGGTCGCTGCGTTGGCGTAGTCGCCCGTGGTCGCTGCGTTGGCGCTGGTGCCCGTGGTCGCTGCGTTGGCGTAGTCGCCCGTGGTCGCTGCGTTGGCGTAGTCGTCAGTCGTCACGACGACATCGCCATCCTTGGCGCGAGCCTTGATCTTTGTCTCGTCCGCGCCGCACAGCGCCAGGGTCTGTCCGACAAGCTCCACCGTGTCCAGTTCAGCGAACACGCGATCCGCCAGCCAACCAGCGTCGTCGGTGCGCTTGTCAGCAATCAGGGCTGCGTACACGTCCGCGAACTCGCCGGACTGCGGGAACTTCTCAAGGAACCACCGGACGCCCGACATGCAGGCTTCCCATGCGTGGATGCGCTCCTTGGTGATCGTCAGCTTGCTCATTGAAGTTCCCCCGTCACGGTGTCGTCGAACGCCCTGCAGAACGCGGCGACCGCCTCGGGCAG